>JBARCY010000197.1:0-24169 GCA_049794595.1 Candidatus Acidiferrum sp. | reverse complement strand
TGCGCGTGCGCCATTTGGGGTCGGCGCCGGTAGCTAATTCCCAGAAAAGGTCGCTCATGGGAGTGAGCATACCTTCCTGCTGGATGCTGATGGTGGGATAGCCGAAACGGCTGGTGAATTCGAGCGGATAGATGCCGTTGTTGTTGACGATGCAGTTGAGATCGATGTAGCCCACGTAGCCTTCTTCGGCGAGCTTGGGCTCCATTTTGACGAGCGTTTGGTTGAAGAGGCGGTTGGGATCGCTCCAAAACATGGAGGTGCCCATTTCGCCGGTGGGCGGACCGATGTTGCCGGGGAAAAGTTTTTTGTGTTCGAAATTGATGTTGACGGGAGTGATGAATTTTTTGCCGTTGAAGAAGGCGCCGACGGCAACTTCGACGCCGGTGACGCGGCGCTGGAGCTGGAAGACTTTGATTTCGTCGGAGAAGGCGCGTTTGTAGGCTTCGAGCATGCGGACGACGTCGTCGCCGTCTTCTTCTTCACCGACAAAGAGGCGGCGCTTGACGTTTTGGGCTTCGCCGCTGGGCTTGATGACGTAGCGGTCGGGATTTTTCATGACGAATTCGATGGCGGGATCGAAGGAGTCGAAATCCTGGTAGGGGATGATGTTGACGCCGGCCTTTTTCAGTTCTTCCTGGCCGAAGGAGCGATCGTCTTCGAGGCGATCGGTGTATTCGGTGCCGCCGATGACGGGCTTCCCGGCGGCGCGAAGGGCGTGGGCTTTGGCGCCTTGGCCGAGGGTGTCGTCGAAGACGACGATATCGGCCCACTTGGTGTCGCGTTCCCAGTCTTTGGATTTGGGGACGAAGCCGTCGGCGATATCGCGCTCTTTTTCGGCTTCGATGTAGTAGCGGACGTCGTGGCCTTCCTTGAGGACTTGCCAGGCGATATCACCGATGAGGCCGGAAAGGGAGACGAAGAGAAATTTACGTTTGTCCATTTAGATGAGCGGGCGGCGGGCCGCAGGTCCTCGTGAGCGTGAAGGTATAGTAGCCATGGTGAGCGGGGACATTGTTACATTTCGTTGAATAATAATGAAGGGCAGGAGGGGCGGACGGGCAACCCGGATGAGCGAGAGGGTGCATCAGAGGGGGATGAGGATGGCGGAGCCGGGTGAGCCGGGGACCTGTCCGGAGGGGCAAAGTTCTTGCTGCTCCTGGCCTTTGGTTCAGGTTATACTTGGGCGTTCTCGGCGGTCGAAGGGCTGGAACGATTTGGTGTGAAACGGGCCAGTGCCTACTGGGTGTGTACGGAGACAGTCACGAGAGAGGTGAAGTTTGGGCCGAACTGTGAGAAGTGCGACCTCGATTTTAACTGCGAGAGTGAATGGCGTAGCGTGCTGCGTTCTGGGAGCGGCTTTCTTGCTGGGGGCTGCCACCTGCAACGCCCAACTGATCTTCCACAAGAAGAAAAAGATTGATAAGTCAACGAGCGCGGATAACAACGCGCAACCGGACAAGATTTTGTACGACCGGGCCGTGGATGACATGAAGCATGGGCGGCACGAAATCGGGCGTCTGAACATGCAGACGCTGATCAACACGTATCCGGACAGCGACTACCTGGCGAAAGCGAAGCTGGCGATCGCGGACTCGTATTACAAAGAGGGCGGGACGTCGAATATGGCGCTGGCGGTCTCGGGATACAAAGATTTCATCGTGTTCTTCCCGTTCCTGCAGGAGGCTACGTACGCGCAGATGCAGGTGGCGATGGCGCACTTCCGGCAGATGGAAAAGCCAGACCGAGACAGGTCGCAAGCATTGGATGCAGAGGAAGAGTTCCAGACGTTTTTAGCAAAATATCCGAATGATCCGCTGGCGCCGCAAGCGAAGCAGAACCTCAGAGAAGTGCAGGAAGTGCTGGCGGAGGGCGACTACCGGATTGGGTACTACTATTACGTGAAGGGCGACAAGAGGGCCGCGGCGGGAAGACTGATGACGGTCACGACGCGGTATCCGCTGTATAGCAAGTCGGACAGCGCGCTGTGGATGATGGGAGATATTTTCGCGAAGAGCGAACACAAAGATGTCGCGGCAAGGTATTACACGAGAATCGTGAGAGATTATCCGTTGTCGGGTCTGGTGCCGGACGCGAAGCAGAGACTGAAGGAGCTTGGAGCGCCGATACCGCAGCCTGATCCGACGGCCTTGGCGTGGATGAAAGCGGATGAAAATATGCCCAGGCCGCATACCAGTCTGGTCAAAAAGCCGCTGGCATTGGTCAAGAGCGGGCCGGGCACGGAGTTGTCCGCAGCGGCGAGGGTCGGAGATCCGAACCTTGAACCGGAATCGAACACGTTTAGCCCGGGGGAGTTGCTGACGCCGGGAGGCGGAATAAAGCTGGGCGAAGGGGGCGCAGGAACGACCGCGCTTGTGACGACAGTAACACCAGGGGGGACCCCTGGGACGGCTGAGAGCACGGGCGGCTCAGAGACGGTGGCACCGAGTGCGAACGAGGGCGGAGCGGATGTGGGTTCGGTGGGCGGGTCTCCTGCGGCGGTGAGTGATCCAGCGAAGGATGCAACGTCAGCGCCTGGAACGACCGCTGCACCAGCAGCGACAAGCCCGGCGGCCAGCGATCCCGCAAAGGATCCGCCAGCGGCGGCGAGCGCCACGGAAACGCCGGCGAAGAGGGATCCAGCGACGACTGGAGCGGAGGCAAAAAGCGATGCGGCTCCCACGGCGGATGCAGCAAAGAGCGGGGATGCGCAAAGCAGCGGCGATTCAAAAGACTCGAAGGATTCGAAGGACAAGAAGAAGGAGTCCAGCAGCAAGAAGAAGGGATTGCACAAGCTGATTCCCTGGTAAGCCAGGCAGACGGGTTTTAAGAGGAAACGGAGATTGGAAGTAGGAAGGGGTGCGGCGAGGGCTGCACCCCTTTGCTTTTGGCGGGAGAAGGTTTTGCTGGGGGGCGGAAAGGGCATATTTACTTCCGACACACAGACACCGCGATAAGATTGACGCGCCATGCGCCGGATGCTCCAATACTGAAGAGTCATAAAGAAGTAGCGACCGTCGGCCGATCGCAGGTAGATGCGGCGAGTAGAGGCGGAAGAGCGGGATACGGGTGAACTACATCCGGAGGGCGTTTGGTGGCCAAGATTCTCGTTGCCGACGATAACAGCAACATCCAGAAGATGGTGGGGCTTGCCCTGAAAGATCAGGGCATCGACGTCGTTGCCGTGGGCAATGGCGAAGCCGCGGTGCGAAAGATTTCCGATATACGGCCGGACCTGGTGCTTGCCGATGTGTTCATGCCGGTGCGCAACGGATATGAAGTTTGCCAATACGTGAAGTCCGACCCGTCGCTTGCACATATTCCCGTGATCTTGCTAGTGGGTGCATTCGATCCGCTGGATGAACAAGAGGCGCAGAGGGTTGGAGCGGACGGAGTTTTGAAGAAGCCGTTTGTGCCGCCGGATCCGCTGATCTCGATGGTGAAGTCCGCACTGGCGAGGGCAGGAGTGCAGGTTGGCGCAGCAGCCCCGGCACGACGGGTGCCGGAGGAACCGGCGCGCGTGGCCGAGATGATTGCCCCACGGCCAGCGCCAGCTGCTAGTGGGCTTTCGAGCATGAGCTCGCCCGCATCTTTGCCGGAGATTCCTTCGGTGGAAAGCGAGCCGATGCAGGACGGGATGCGCGGAGGACCAGAACCGGTGAGAATTGCGGCGGGTTCGCAACCGCTGGCGTTTGGAAGCCTTCTGGACACGAGCGAAACCGAGCATGAAGAAGAGCTTGGTTATGCGACGACGGCGCGCCCAGAGCTGGAGCGGGATTGGAAGTCTGGAGAAGATGAAGAAGAAGAGGTTGCCGAAGAAGAAGAGGAGAAGCAAAGCGCATCGTGGCGGCGGGATGCAGGCGACGAGGCCTTGGAAGCTGAGGAAGAAGCGACGGGCCCGGCGAAGGATTGGCGCGAGACTGCGTTTGCGGAAGCGCCGGCGCGAAGAATGAAGAATGAATCGTGGGCGCCGCAAAAAGAGATTTCTAGTTTTGAAGAAGCCGCGGAAGCAGAGCAGAGCGTGGGCGCAATGGTGAAGGAAGCGCCGGCAGCGGAAACGAAATTGGCGCCTGCGGGGGTCAAGCCATTCACACAGGACGCGTGGGCAGCTGCGCTGAATCCGCAGACGGGAGTTGAGGCGGCTACGATGGAAGCGCCCGCGCCCCCGGAACCGGTACGGTCGGCTGAGGAAGGAGTGCCGGCGGCGGTTCACGCAGAGTCTGCGGCCAGCACCCCAACGAAGGTGGAGCAAGCTCCGGAGCCGCAAAAGCCAGCGGCGGGGAGTTCCTGGTTTTCTGTGGCGTCCAGCCCGTGGGAAGCGGAAGCGCAAAAAGCGAACCGGCTGGCGTCGGCGTGGGACGCTCCGGTGAAAAGCGAGCCTGAAGTGAATGCGGTACCCGAGCCGGAGGGAGCACCGGCTCCAAGCGGAGCGTATGCCGCAGTGGAAGAGGAAGTGGTGCGGGAAGTGACGCTACCGGAAGATCCCGGAGCTACAGTCGACGCATTGGCGCCGAGCTTGAGCGAAGCGGTGAAGGCCAAGGTGGAAGAAGCAGCATTGCCGGCGGCGACGGTGGAAGCGATTCGGGAAGAGGCGCAGCACGTTGCGGAAACGGCAGTGCAGGAAGCGCCGACCGTGGAAGCAAACGCAAAGACGCCGGAGACCAGCATGGAAGACATGGTGGCGAAGGTGCTTTCGAAAATGAGCCCGGAGATGCTGCAAGCGGTCACGCGAGAGATCCTAAAGCCTGTTGTGGAAGCGATGGTTCGCGACGAATTGAAAGCGAAGAAGTAGAAGTTCCCTGCCCTCGAAAACATTCCTTGAAATCGTTGCTGTAAGCCGAGGCGCGCCGCTGTTGTTGCGCGTGTGCGCACCCAGCATGCGGTTGCGGGAAAATTTGACGGATTGGCGTTGAATTGACGGAGCTGGTTTTCTCCCCGTATAGTCGAAGATTGTTCTGAACGATTTGCGACCGCAGAGGAAACAGAGGGCGGGGCAAGCCCCGCCCCTACGGCAATGGTGCACGTGCAACAGTAGGGCCCGATAAGAATGGAGATGCGTCCTTAATGGCTCGAGAGATCGCCAAAGCGTACGAACCGGGGCAGATAGAGCCGCGCTGGGCGGAGTATTGGGTTAAGGAGGAGTTGTTTAAGGCGGACCCAGCGGCTCCCGGGCCCGTGTTTTCGATTGTGATTCCGCCACCGAATGTGACGGGATCGCTGCATATCGGACACATGCTGGAGCACACGGAGATCGACATTCTGACGCGATGGCACAGGATGCGGGGGTACAACACGTTGTACCTGCCGGGGACGGACCATGCGGGGATTTCGACGCAGCGCGTGGTGGTGAAGCAGTTGAAGGATCAGGGGATTGATTACCACAAGCTGGGACGCGAGGAGTTTGAAAAGCTGGTTTGGGCTTGGAAAGCAGAGGCTGGGGGACAGATTACCGCGCAGATGAAGGGGATTGGGGAGAGCTGCGACTGGTCGCGAGAGCGGTTTACGCTCTCGCCGGAAATGTCGCGGGTGGTGCGCAAAGTTTTCGTGCAGCTTTACAACGAGGGATTTATATATCGCGAGACGCGGCTGGTGAACTGGTGCCCGGTGTGCTTGACGGTGTTGAGCGATTTGGAAGTGAATCATGAGGAGCGTGCGGGGCACTTGTGGCACATCCGGTATCCCGTGGCGGGCGGACAGGAATTCCTGACGGTGGCCACGACGAGGCCGGAAACAATGCTGGGGGATACAGCAGTGGCGGTGCATCCCGAGGATGAACGATATAAGCATCTTGTCGGAAAGAAAGTGTTGCTGCCCTTGATGAACCGGGAGATTCCGATCATCGCGGATGAGATGGTGGAGCGGGAGTTCGGGACGGGCGCGGTGAAGATTACACCGGCACACGATCCGAACGATTTTGAAGTGGGCAAGCGGCATGGGTTGGCAGAAATTGATGTGATGACCGAAAACGGGCACATGAGGGCGGCGGCTGGGACTTATGCGGGATTGGACAGGTTCGAGGCGCGAAAGAGAATTGTGGAGGATTTGAAGGCACAGGGTCTGCTGGAAAAGGTGACGGACCACGCTCATGCGATCGGGATTTGCGAACGCAGCAAGACGATCGTCGAGCCACGGATATCGACACAGTGGTTCTGCGCGATGAAAAGGCTGGCGACTCCGGCGCTGCAAGCAGTGCGGGAACATGAGCCGGGAAAAGAAAATACGATTCTGATTGTACCGGACAACCGGCGGCAGGAATTTTTGAACTGGCTGGACAATATACGGGATTGGACGATTTCGAGGCAGTTGTGGTGGGGGCACCGGATTCCGGCGTGGTATTGCGGGGATTGCGAGCATCTGATCGTGGCGGAAGAGACGCCAACGAAATGCACGAAGTGCGGATCGGGAAAGCTGACGCAGGATCCGGACGTGCTGGATACCTGGTTCAGCTCGGGGCTTTGGCCGTTTTCGACGCTGGGTTGGCCAGAGAAAACGGCGGATTTTGAAAAATACTATCCGACGAGTTTGCTGATCACCGGATATGACATTTTGTTTTTCTGGGTGGCGCGGATGGCGATGCTGGGGATTCACTTCACGGGGAAAGTACCGTTTCGCGCGGTGTATTTGCATTCGCTAGTGAGGACGGGCAGCGGCGAGAAGATGTCCAAGTCTAAGGGCACGGGCCTCGATCCGGTGGTGTTGAATCAGCAGTATGGGACGGATGCGATGCGGTTTTGTCTGGCGTCGATGGCGGCGCCGGGGACGGATATTATTTTGTCGGATGACCGGCTGGCGGGTGCGCGGAATTTCGCGAACAAGATTTGGAATGCCGCGCGGTTCTTGTTTATGAACCTATCTAAAATTGAAGGAAGTAACATCTCGCTGGAAACCGTAGCTAGTCCAGAAATAAGGGAAAAAGACCATCTATGGAGGATTCCGGAAGAGCTTCCGCTTGTCCACAGATGGATATACTCCAGACTGGCGCGCGCCATATCCAGCGTAGACCATTCTCTTCAAAACTACAGATTCCATGAAGCTGCCAACGCTGTGTACCAATTCTTCTGGGGAGACTTTTGCGATTGGTACGTCGAATGGGTAAAGCCGGAGCTTGCGGACGAAAGCTCGGATCTTCGGTTTGCTTGGTACAACATGTTTTCGGTCTTCGATGCGGCACTCCGGCTGTTGCATCCTTTCATGCCGTTCCTGACCGAAGAACTCTGGCATCAGCTTCCCAGAAGGAGCGAAGACAAGTCGATTTCGCTCCAAAGCTTCCCCACTGTGCGGGCGGATTGGATTGACCTGGTGGCAGAGGGGCAGTTTGCATGCCTTCAGAACGTACTAGGTGCCATTCGCAACATTCGCGCGGAACTGAAGTCCGATCCGAAAAAGCGTTTGGGTGCGACGTTTTCGAGCTCGGATGCGGGAATAAGAACGCTCATCCAAGGCAACCGCACCGGCATCATTCGGCTCGGATTCCTTTCGGACTTGGTCGTGACGGCGGAGCCGCTTCCAAATGCGGGCGGGGTGGTGCGTTCAACCTCGCAGTTCGACGTACGGGTGGCGTATTCGGATGTTGTGGACGTGCAGGCGGAAAAGACACGGATCAAGAAAGAGATTGAAGGATTGCAGAAGGCGATCTCGTCGAAGGAAGGGCAGTTGGGGAATGAAACTTTCCGGAGCCGCGCTCCAGAAAAAATAATTCGAGGGTTGGAAGAGACGCTGGCGACGCAGCGGATTGAGTTGAAGAAGCTGGTGGACAGGCTGGGGCAGTTGTAAGAGACATGAAAGTTTGGGAACACGTCTGCCGTTTGCTAGCCTGCTCTTCAGAAGAGCACAGGCAAGAGTGGCTGTGCTACTTGAGGTAAGCTTAGGCGGCGCTGGAGTGGCGCACAGACTAAAGTCTGTGCCACATCGATGGCACAAGAGACCCTTCCTGGAATAACGGACAAAAGGCTGGCGGCGCTGCTGACGCTGCTGGCGGAGAACGCCACGATTGTGATCAGCGGGGCGCGGATTGCGCGGGAAATTGGTGTGTCGCGATCGATGGTGTGGCAGTGGGTGAAGCAATTGCGCGGGCTGGGCGTGCGGGTGAAAGGAAAGGGCGGCGCGGGATATTTTCTGGAAAAAGTGCCGGACATTTTGACGCCGGACATGCTGCGCCAGCGGTTGAAGGGGAGCCTTTTCGGAAAACACGTCTATCATTTTTTTAGGACGGATTCGACGAATCGAGTGGCGCTGGGATTGGGGCACGCGGGGGAGCCGGAAGGCGCGGTGGTGCTGGCGGAGGAGCAGACGGCTGGGCGAGGACGCGCGGGGCGCACGTGGCAGTCGGACCGCGCGGCGGGGGTTTACGTGACGCTGCTATTGCGGCCGCGGCTGGCGCCGGTGCAGGCGCCGCTCTTGACGATGATGGCGGGACTTTCGGCGCGCGCGGCGATTGAAGCGCAGACGGGGCTGACGGCGGACTTGAAATGGCCGAACGATTTGCTTTTGCGAGGGAAGAAAACGGGCGGGATTTTGACGGAGATGCACGCGGAACCCTCGCTGGTGGGTTTTGTGATTGTGGGTATTGGATTGAATGTGAATCAGGAAAAGTTTCCGGGAGAGTTGGGAACGACGGCGACTTCGTTGCGGATCGAAACCGGCAAGCAAGTGTCGCGGCTGGAATTGCTGGTGCGGTTGCTGCGCGAATTCGAGAACGACTACAATCGATTTTTGCGCGAGGGGCCGGCGGGAGTGACGCGGAGATTCGAATCGGTGTCCAGCTACGCGCAGGGGAAACGCGTGCGGGTGACAAGCGGGACGGAAACTTTTGCCGGGACGACGGCGGGGCTTGGACCGGAGGGACTGTTGCAAGTGAGGCGCGACGACGGACAGGTGGTGACGGTGATTTCGGGGGACGTGACGGAGGCGCGGTAGATGCTGCTGACGATTGATGTCGGGAACACGAACACGGTGCTGGGCGTTTTCCGCGGGGAGGAGTTGATTGCGAACTGGAGGCTGACGACGGCGAGGCAGCAGACGATTGATGAGTACGGCGTGCTGACGCGAAATTTGTTTACGATTGCCGGCCTGGACCGCGACGCGATCAATGGCGTGATTATCAGTTCGGTGGTCCCGCCGGTGAATTGGACGCTCGCGGAAATGTCGCGGATTTATTTCGGGCAGAAGGCGCTGTTCGTGGAAGCAGGCGTGAAGACGGGGATGGCGGTGCTGGTGGATAATCCGCTGGAAGTGGGCGCGGACCGGATCGTGAATGGCGTGGCGGCGTTTCACAAGTACGGCGGTCCGTGCATCGTCGTGGATTTCGGGACAGCAATTACCTTTGACGCAATTTCGGCGCGAGGGGAATACTTGGGCGGAGTGATTGCTCCGGGGCTGGGGATCGCATCGGAGGCGCTGTTCGCGAGGGCGGCGAGATTGCCGCGTGTGGAGATCAAGGACCCGGGCAAGGTGATCGGAACGAATACTGTTACGCACATGCAGGCGGGTCTTTATTATGGCGCGGTGGACATGGTGGACGGAATGTTGACGCGGATGAAGACGGAACTTGGCGGCAACGTCAAAGTGGTTGCGACGGGCGGGCAGGCGAGACTGGTGGCGGCGGGGTCGAAGCAGATTCAGGAAACGGATGAATTTTTGACTTTGACGGGGTTGCGGCTGATTTGGGAGAAAAATCAGCCAACAGAAACGGGAACGAGGGCGGCGGCGAATCGCGGAGCGCGGACCGCGGCGCCGGCAGCGATTCCCGCGAAGAAAGCGCAGAGATAGCAAGGCGCTTCGGCACGCTGCACCCGCGGAAAACGGGCCGCCTTGATGCTTCGCTTCGCAATGGCAGATCACATGGACAGTTGGAATTATTTCAACTACTTCACGGAAATCGAAAACTATTTCTGGAAGAAGCGCGGGGCGAATCTGCTAGTGTCGCCGCTGGACTGGGCGATCATGGAGACATGGCAGAGGGCGGGAGTGCCGCTGGAAGCGGTTTTGAAGGGGATCGATCATGCGTTTGAGAGTTATCAACGGTCGAGGCGGGGGGCTGGTAAGCCTCTGAAGAGTTTGGCCTATTGCACGGATGCGGTGCTGGAGGCGGCGGAAGAACAATTGGAGGCGGCCGCAGGAAGTGCGCCAAAGAATGGAAACGCGGGGGCGAAGGAGCCGTTCTCGCGGAACGAACTGCGCATTTATCTCGAGAAGAACGCTGCGCAGCTCGAAGGCGTGGCGGCTGGCTCGCGACCGACTGGTGGGGAGTTCGCGGACCGCTTGCGCGAAATTGCGCAATCGCTCAGGGGCATGACTACGTTGCTGGACACGCCTGGCACGCTGGACCTGGAAGATGCGGAGAGGCGGCTGACGATTTTGGACGATAAGCTGCACGGCCTCTTGATGAGCCACGCGAGGGAAGAAATGATGCTGAAGGTCCGGCGGGAGATGGACGGGCAGCTTGCGGCGTACCGGCGGAAGATGAAGGCGGAGCAGATTGGACTGGTGGAAAAACAATATGTGCAGAAGCGGCTGCTGGAAGAATTCGGATTGCCGCGGCTGAGCTTGTACTACTTTTCCTGAAGTTGGCTTTCCGGAAGCAAATACCTTTTCTTTCCTCGCGAAAAATCGCAGAATGGGGCCTGAAGATATGTCTGACGAGTTACGATTATCGATTGAGAAGCTTGTGTACGGCGGGGATGGATTGGCGCATGCCGATGGGAACACGATTTTTGTGCCCTACGTACTGCCAGGGGAGGAAGTACGGGCAGCGGAAAAGTCGAAGAAGAAAAAAGTGATCTGGGCGAAGCTGCTCGAAGTGACGTCTGCATCGAAGGAACGCATCAAAGCGCCGTGCCCCCATTTTCAGACATGCGGCGGATGCCACTATCAACACATAACGGCTGACGAGCAAGTTCGTCTAAAGAAAGAGATTTTGCGCGAGACTCTTTCCCGGCTGGGAGGAATCTCCTGGGACGGGGAGATTCAGGAGCATAAAGCGGAGCCATACGGATACCGGAATCGCGCGCAGTGGGCGGTAAAAAGCGGGATGCCGCGGGCGCTGGGATATTTCTTGCCCGAGAGCTCGTTCATCGTGCCGATAGACGAATGTTCGGTGCTTTCGCCTCAGTTGGCGAAAACATTTGGAGAATTGCAGGAGATGGCACGGTCTGGGCGTCTGCCCGAGGGAATTCTTGAGATCGAAGCGTTTGCGAATTCGGCTGACGAGAAAATCGCTTTGAATGTGGCGTTCGAACGATTTCCGAAACCCGCGGCGGAACTGGCTGTGATATTGCGGGAGGCGATGCCGCAAGTGGAGAGCTTGCTGTTGCTGGACCAGAAGAAGGACAAGTTCGAGTTGACGGGGCCTGGCTATTTGCTACATGAAGCGGGCGGGTTCAATTTTCGCGTGAGCCATCTGTCGTTTTTTCAGGTGAACCGGTTTTTGATTGGGGATTTGCTGAAAACGGTGACGGCAGGCGCGAAGGGCAAGTTGGCGCTGGATATGTATGCAGGAGTGGGTTTTTTTACACTGCCGCTGGCGCGGGTGTTCGAAAGAGTCGTGTGCGTGGATGCAAACCTTGCGGCTACGCGCGACCTCTATGCGAATGCGGAGGCAGCGGGGGTCTCGGTGACGACGCACAACGAACATGCGGAAGATTTTCTGAAGAAGACGAAGGAGCGGCCGGAGTTTGTCGTGCTGGATCCGCCGCGAGCAGGACTAGGCACAGAGACGGCGGCGAAATTGGCGGAGCTGGAAGCGACGGAGATCGTATATTTGTCGTGCGATCCGTCCACTTTGGCGCGGGATTTGGCGGTGCTGACAAACTCGCCGCGGAGACCAAAAGAGATCTCACAGCCGAGCGTGCGGTATGAAGTGTGCGAGATGCATTTGTTCGATTTATTCCCGCAGACATACCACATCGAGACACTGGTGAGGTTGAAGAAGGTTTTATGAGACTGCCGGCCGTTGCACTCGCCGCGTTATTTGTATGCGGCGCTGTGCTCGGCCAGGCGCCGTGGTTCGCAGAGCGAATTTCCTCGCATACTTACCTTGTGATCGGTTTTGCTTGCGCAGGCCTGCTGATTGGCGCCGGTATTCTCCTGGCGAAAATCGAACGGCTCTTCCCCGCTGCTTCTCTCTCTGCTTTGAGCTGGCTCCTGTTGGGCGTTTTGAGCGCAGGCATCGCAGAACAGCCGCGACCTGCCGACCACGTGCTCTCGCTCGTGGAGGGCGGGCGCGTGAGTTTGAGGACTCCGCTGCGGTGGCACGGACGTATGAGGGACGAACCGGCGCGATTGCCGTGGGGCCACGGTTACGAGATCGTGTTGTCGGGAGTCGAGTATGAGGGCGCTCTCGTGCCCGTGCGAGGAGGATTGCGCGTAAGTTTTTCGGAGGATCCCGGAGAAGCGCACAGCGTGTTGCCGGACGTTCATGCAGGGGACGACGTTGTTGTCGTTGCACAGGCGAGACTGCCGCAGGTTTATCGAGATGATGGGGCGTTTGACCGGCGGGCCTATTTGGAGCAGCAGAATATCGATTTGACGGCTTCGTTGCGCGCGCCGGAGTTGATGGAGCGGACAGCTCCCGCGCACCTAGGGGCGGCAATTCTTTTAGCGCATGCTCGGCGAAGATTGAGAGACGAAGTGGACATGTTATTTCTCGATAGGCCGCAGGTTGACGGTGTGTTGCGCGCGATGCTTTTGGGCGACCGCAGTTTCGTGGAGCGAGCGGAGTCGACTGATTTTCAGAAGACGGGCGTGTTTCACGTGCTGGTCGTCGCGGGACTGCACGTGGGCGCGCTGGCGGTGTTCTTGTTTTGGATCGGGCGAGCGCTGAGATTCACGCCTGTCTGGACGGCGCTGACGACGCTCGCCGTGTTGCTTGCGTACGTCGCGGTGGTGGAACAGAGGCCACCAGTATTGCGGGCGGCGTTGATGACCGGCATTGTGGTGGTGGGCGGATTATTTTTTCGGCGACTGGATTTGTTGAATTCGGCGGGAATGGCGGCACTGATTTTGCTGGTCGCTAAACCGCTGGCTGTTAAGGATTCAAGTTTTCAACTCACATTTTTGGCGATTGGGTGCATCGCGGGGTTGGCTGCGCCTTGGCTTACGAAAACGGTGCAGCCCTATGTAAAGGCCTTGCGCGGGTGGCGTGATGTTACGCGCGATGGGTCGCATGAGCCTCGGGCGGCGCAGTTTCGGATCGATTTGCGCGGCATGGCGCGTTGGATTGAGTTGCGTTTGCCCAGACGATTGGGAAATAGGGCGGGAGACGTGCTGGCACATGGGATTGGCGTTTCGCTTCGCGTGTGGGAGTTGCTGGTGATTACGCTGGCGTTGCAGATTGGCATGTCGCCCCTGCTGGCGAGTGATTTTCATCGCGTCACGCTCAGCGCCCCTTTCGTAAATCTGGCGGCGGTGACGATTACAGGCATCGTTGTGCCGCTAGGATTTCTGACTCTGGGCAGCGGGCTAGCATTGCCTGCACTGGGAAAACTGCTCGCCACACCGCTGGCGTGGGTCACGTTGTTGCTGCTGGATATCGTGCAGTGGTTCGCGCAATTTCCGCGATGGAGCTATCGAATCCCTGGGCCGCCGGCGTGGTTGGTCCTGGTGTTTCTTGGTGCCGCGGTGTTTCTGACCGCGACGGCGCGGAGAGACAACTATTGGAGCGGATGGGGGTCGCGTAGCGCGATAGGAATTCTGGCACTAAGCGCGCTAGCGATTGCGATCTATCCTTTTGGGCCGCGCTGGTCGAAGGGAAAGCTGGAATTGACGGTTTTGGATGTGGGGCAGGGCGATTCGTTGTTTGTCGTATCGCCGCGTGGAAGAACTCTGTTGATTGATGGAGGCGGAGCATTCGGCGGATTCCCCGGACGTGAAGAGCATAACGGCGTTGATCCGGGCGAAGAGGCGGTGTCGCCGTACTTGTGGTCGCGCGGTTATCAAAAATTAGATGTCGTAGCGCTGACACATGCGCATCAGGACCACATTGGAGGATTGACGGCGATCCTGGAGAATTTTCGAGTCGGCACACTCTGGATTGGGCGGGAGGTGAAATCGCAGGCGTTGGCGAATCTGGAAAAGCTTGCTCGCGAGCGGAAAATTCCGATTGTGCACGAGATGCACGGAGAGCCTTTTTCTTGGGATGGCGTTGAGGCGGAGGTTCTATGGCCAGAGATTTCGCCGCAGGAAGTTGGGCCTTCGCCGCAAAACAACGATTCGTTGGTCCTTCGGATGCAGTACGGAAAACGGGCGATGATGCTGCCGGGAGATGCGGAAAAACAAGTCGAGAGTTCGATACTGGCGGACAACGGCGAAGCAGGGCTGCGCGCGGATATATTGAAGGTCGGGCATCACGGCAGCAAGAATTCGACGACGGCGGAATTTCTGGCGGCGATGCATCCGAGCGTGGCCGTGATCAGTGCGGGCGAAGACAATCCCTACGGGCATCCCAACAAGGAGCTACTGGAACGACTTGAAAATGCGGGTGTATGGACACTGCGGACGGACCGAGACGGGGCGGTGCACGTGTTGACGGACGGGAGAGATATTGAGGTGAGCTGTTTCCTGGCGTGCCCGGAGAAGAGCGGGAGTGCGGCTTCAGCGCAAGCGCAGCCACCAGATCGCGAGAAGCACGGCGAGCAATAGAAGGAAACCGATGGCTGCTTGGTATTCGTGATTCTTTTTGTACTGCGCAAGAGAAAAGGAACCGGAAGCGGCGAAGGGTAGTTTCGCCGGAACGAGCCGCGGGAAAAACAAGGGAACGGCGCGGGCGTACTCATCAAACGAGGCGCCATGTTGGCGGCGGAGCTCGACTTCTTCACGTCGCATGACGTAGGAATAAACCACCGCAAAGTAACCGCAGACGAGGACGGCGGAAATCCAGGAGTGCGCAGCAACAGCGGCAGCTAGCGTGAGGAGGGCACTGCCGAGATAGAGCGGATTACGCGTGTAGGCGTATGGACCGATAACGGTGAGAACTTCCTGTTTGTGAAGATAGCCTGCGGCGCGCGCGCGGATCAAGAGGCCGAGAAAAGCAATGGGCGCGCCCCAAAGAATGCTGAGGGGAGTTGGGCGGGCAAACCACAGAACTAGAATGGCCAGAGGGTAGCTCAGGCGCACGCGCCAGCGAGCAAAGAAATCGGCCGCGGAGCTCAAGCAGGAACTCCGAGGCGACGGCGAACGGCGTCGAAGACTTCGTTCAGCTGGATTTGCAACATGGAGGGGTGAACCTGATCGACGCGGCTGTGCGTGCGGACAGCGCCGGGCACGCGTAAGACAATATCGTCCGTGCGATAGGGGCCGTTGCGCGCGGGATCAGTAGGGCCGAAGAGCGCGACGGCGGGAGTGCCTAAGGCGATGGCCAGGTGAAGCGGGCCGGTGTCGCCGCCGACGATGCACGCGGCATTGCGCAGGAGGGCCATCAAAGGGCCAAGCTCCCCATTGTAAGGCACGGAATCAGCGTCACCGCTGCAATCGCGGATGGCGAGCGCGAGATCATCCTCGCCGGGCCCGTGATTCACCACGCAGCGGATGCCTAGGGAGTCTCGAATCATTTTGCTGAGTTCTGCGAAGCGTTCGGGAGGCCAGCACTTCGAACGCCAGCCGCCGCCAGGGCTCAGAACGATGTAACGATCAAGGCCGAACTTCTGCAGAAAGTCGTGAACTTCTCTCTGAGCTTCTTGCGAAATTTGGAGAATAAAGGGAGCCACCGGATTGCTCGCTCCCGCGCGCAGAGAGAGCTCACCGTTTTGATCGGCGATATGGGTTGTCGTGCAGCGCACCCGATCTGTGTAGAGAATGGGAACGCCGAACTCGCGAATTGTTTCGGAAGAGAAACCGATTCTGCGTTTGATGCCGCCGAAATAGGCCAGGCCGGCGGATTTCCAGAGGCCTTGATAGTCGATGGCGGCGTCCCAGTGGAAGTTTCTGAGATCGTCGATGATTTTGCGCAGCGAATGGATGGAGCGCGTTTCCGTGGCCCAGACCTGCGAAGCCAGTCCGCTGCTTTCGACCAGGAACTTCCAGCGCGGGTGCGTGAGCCAGATGATTTCCGCTTTTGGAAAGGACTCGCGCAAAGCGGAGACGGCGGGAAATGTATGCACGATGTCGCCGAGCGAACCGAGACGCAGAACCAGGAAGCGCGGCTCAGACATGCGGGGCCTTGCGGACGGATTCGAGAAGTTCGCGCGTGGAATGCTCTTTGGGGTCTCCGACGATGGCAACACGGATGCCGAGACGAGCGGCGGTGGCGCGCTCTGGAACGGTTTCCAAAGTGTAGTCGGTGCCTTTGGCGTGGACGTCCGGGCGAAGATCTTCGAGGAGAGACTCGACGCTCGATTCGCTGAAGAGGACCACGTAGTCTACGGAGCGAACCGCGGCGACGAGAAGCGCGCGAGCGTTTTCATCGAGAATGGGACGGCTGGGGCCTTTCAGCGCGCGTACGCTCGAATCTGCGTTGACACCGACGACGAGAATGTCGCCCTCGCCGCGGGCGCCTTCGAGATAGCGGATGTGGCCGACGTGAAGCGTATCGAAGCAGCCGTTGGCAAGAACGATTTGATCTCCACTTTTTTTATGCTCCGCCAATTTGTTGCGAAGCGACTCGCGCTGGACGATTTTGGATGTGGCGCTGCGCATGTTTCAGGAAGGAGAGCCGCTGGCTTGGTGGCGAATTGCGGCGAGAAGTTCCCCGTGAGTGACGGTGGCTGTGCCGCGTTTCATCACGACAAGACCGCCGGCGATATTGGCGATGTGCGCGGCCTCGAGAGAGGAAGCGCCGCAGGCTAGGGCGACGGTATAAGCGGCAAGGACCGTGTCGCCAGCGCCGGTGACGTCGACGGCTTGATCGCTTCCATAGACAGATATTTGCGTGAGGCGGTCACCGGGCTCAAAAAGTGCCATCCCATCGCGACCGCGAGTGACGAGAAGAGCGCGGAGTTTCATTTCGGCGAGCGTTGCGGCGCCGACGCGCGTCAGTTCGGCTAGATTCTGGCCGATGGAGACGTGATGAACAGCCTCGAGCTCCGCTTCGTTGGGTGTTGCCGATGTGATGCCGGCTCTCGCGTAGGCGTGCAGATTGTGGCGCGCGTCGAGCGTGGCAGGCGGCGCACTTTTTTGCCGAGAAATGGCCTGGCGCACCAGCGATGGTGCTGCCACGCCAAAGCCATAATCGGAAACGGCTAGCGCGTGCGCGAAACGAAGCTTGGATTGCAACTTTGCCTGGAGCTTCTTGTGCACTGCTTCCGGAATGGGCGATTGAGGCTCGCGATCGACGCGCAGAACCTGCTGGCCGACAGTGTGGGCCCAGCCCGCAAGGATGCGGGACTTCGTGGGAGTCGTCCAGCCTTTGACGCGGAGAATGCCAGAGACGTCGACTCGCTTATTCTTGAAGTAGGCGACGAGAGCGTCGCCAGCGGGATCATCGCCGACCGCGCTGATGGGAAACACTCGTGTCCCGAGGGCGGCAAAATTGTTGGCGGCGTTAGCGCCGCCACCGGGAGCAAAGTGAGTTTCGCGATGGCGGAGGATCAGGACAGGGGCCTCGCGCGAGACGCGGGAAATGTCGCCGTACTGATACTCGTCGGCGACGAAATCGCCAAAAAGAACCACTGTTTTCGAAGAGAACTGCTCGACATAGTCCGCGAGCGCGAAGAGATCGACAGAAGCCGAGGGCGCGTGCGTCAGTGGGGAGCGCTTCATTTCGGTGGCCTCAAGATCCAGTGAACGGCGTCGGCGAGGTCGGCGGCGATAAAAGCTGGCTGAATCGGCCACTTAGCGGCGTTCCAGAGATACTCGCCTTCACCGTAGCCGGTGCGCACAAGGATGCTGCGCGCGCCGGCGCGATAGGCAAGCGCGACATCGCCGTGACGATCCCCGACGACGATGGATTGACGCAGGTCAATGGCGTGCTCCCGGGCTGCGCGATCGAGCATTCCTGTGTTCGGCTTGCGGCAATCGCAGCCTTCGTCTGTGGAGTGCGGACAATAGTAAATAGCCTCTAGATGCGCACCTGCGGCGGCGAGTTGCTGGGTCATAAGTTCGTGGACAGAGTGTACAAGGGATTCGGGAAAGTAGCCGCGACCGACGCCCGATTGGTTCGTGACGATGATCACAGGCGTTCCGGCTTCATTCAAGCGGCGGATGGACTCCGCGACACGCGGCAAGATACGAAATCGGCTGACGTGATTCAAGTAGCCAACTTCTTCACAGACGGTGCCGTCGCGATCGAGAAAAACGGCTGGGCGCAGCGGATGAGTTTCAGGCAGGGCGCACCTCCAGCGAGGAAATCCAATGGCGCGCGGCGGATTCGACGGCGGCAGGTGTGATGCGGGTCATACAGCGGTGGTCGGTGGGGCAGCGGCGCAGAAAACATGGGCTGCAATATGGTTTTTCCTGAACGATGGTGCAGCGCGGCGTGATTGGCGCGGTGCCGAAAGGATCGGTTGGTCCGAATACGGCGACGATGGGCAAGCCGACGGCCGCGGCTACGTGCATCGCGCCGGAGTCGTTGCCGACGAAGAGATGGCATTGGGAAAGAAGGGCAGGCAAATCGGCGATGGAGGTTTTCCCGGTGAGATCGATTGGTGGGCGGCGCATGCCTGCCGCTATGGCGGAGGAGACAATGGCCTCCGTGGGAGTGCCAAAGAGAATGACCTCAACGTCCTGCCGTGCGTGGAGTCGATTCGCCAGGTCCGCAAAGCGGTCCGGCGGCCAGCACTTGGCGGAACCGTAGGATGCGCCTGCGCCAATGGCAATGCGGATTTTGTCTGGGTGCGCACCGGCGGAAAGAAGAAATTCGGAGGCGCGCTGACGATCTGCCCCGGGGACATCGAGCGTGATGAAAGTTTCAGTTGGAAGACTGTCCAGCCAGCCCGCGCGACGAAGCAATTCGAGATAGTAGAATTGCTCGTGAAGCGGGATTTCGCCGGACTTCGGAACGGGCACAGCTTTTGTGAGAAGCAGGCTGCGACCGTCGCGTGCGTAGCCGATGCGCTCTGGAATACCGGCGCGCCAAGCAAACCAAGCCGCTTGAAAGGCATTTTGAAGCAGCAGCGCTGCATCGAATTTCTGCGCGCGGAGTTCGCTGGTCATATCGTTCTTACTTCCGTCATCCACAAGCATCGTATTGTCGCAAATCTGCTGATTCTTATAGATGGCGGCAACGTAAGGCCGCGCAAGAATCGTTATCTCGTACTCCGGAAAGCGCGAGCGCACGGCGCGCAATGCAGGCAACGCCATGATTGCATCGCCGACCCAATTCGTGGCGCGAATGAGGATCCTCACGCCATCGCTCCTCGCGACGCTTGCAGTTTTCTCTCGAGAGCCGTGACAAATTCACTTTCTGCCGTAACTACAAAATCGATCGCCGTGATGAAGATGGGAATCGCCGTGGCCGTCTCATTTCCCAGGTTTTCAGCGTCCTTCTCCGTGGTCACGAAGGCTATCGCGCCCGCGCTCTGAGCCACTTTCTCCAATCGCCGAACATCAGCAAGAGTGTACCGATGATGATCCCCAAAGATACAGTGCCCCGCAACAGGAACATGCCAGCGGCTCAAATCATCAAAGAATGCCTGGGGATTGCCTATGCCGCAGAAAGCCAGAAATGGACCGTGGCCAATCTCGCTCAGACACTGAAGGCTGGTGTGTTCGCTACGACGACGAAAACCCAATAAGCGCGTCTGCGCGTAGAAGATAGAATCCTCCCGAGCGTCCCCGGCTTCGATGTCCGGGCATTCGATCTTGCGCGTGACAACCAGGAGGTCGGCGCGGCGGCAAGCGGAGATGGGTTCGCGGAGCGCTCCGGAGGGGAGTAGCCATTCGTCTTTAAGTTGGCGCGACCCGTCCAGCATCAAAATATCGAGATCGCGGGCAAGCGGGAGATGCTGGAAACCGTCATCGAGGAGGAAGATGTCGATGGGCTGTTCCTGCTCTATGCGGTGGCCCTCGGCGAAGCGGTCTTTGCCGACACCAAACGTGATCTTGTCCTGGAGACGATGTTTCATCAGCTCGATCTCGTCACTCGTGCCGCCAGAACCCCGATAGCCACGGCTGAGAATGGCAACGCGCTTCCCTTCCGCGAGAAATTTCTCCGCAAGCCAAATAACCATTGGTGTTTTGCCGGTACCTCCAACAGTCAAATTGCCGACGCTGATCACCTTGCCGCGCAAGCGCCGCTGCTTTAGCCAGCCTCTTGCATAGAGCCAGGCGCGAACCTGAACACAACCGCCATACACAACAGAAAGCGGCCACAGCAGCAGTCGCACCAATAGTGGAAGATTCATCCATTTTCTCGCGGAGCCACATCAAGCTGCCGGGCAATTTCCGCGATGGCTCGATCCGTTGCGCCCCTGCTGCTTGCAACGAGGTTGCGAGCAGCTTCACCCATACGCGCGGCACGCTCCGGATCGCGCAGAAACTCAATCCAGGCAACACCCGCATCCTCGGGACTCTCGACTTGCACGGCCACTCCGGCTTCGGTGAAACGCTCCGCGATTTCCGCAAAGTTTTCCATCGAGGGTCCAAACACAGGAATTTTGCCGAATGCGGCGGGCTCAAGGATGTTGTGTCCCCCGCTTGGAACGAGTGAACCCCCGACGAACGCACCATCGGCAACGCGGTAGAGAGAAGCGAGTTCGCCGATGGAGTCGAGCAGAATGACGGTCACGTCGTCAGGAATGGAACACTCGCTGTGCGGAGTGCCATTTGCCGAAGGTGCTGGAACGGGCAGTTGCGAGCGACGAATGAATTTGCGGTGAGATTCATCGATGAACTGAGCCGCCGATTCAAAGCATTCCGGCTTGCGTGGTGCCAAGACGAGAAGCGCTTTGGGATGCTCGCCTTGCAGAGTGCCGAAGGCGATGAGCGCGAGGGGTTCCTCAGTGGCAACGACGCTACCGGCAACAATGATCGGCGCGCGTCCGCAGCGCTGAGCTTCCGTGGCGAGCCAGTTGGAAATGGGAGTCGAGGCGGGAAGCTCCAAGTCATATTTTAAATTACCGCTGACTTGCACGCGGCCGGAGGGTGCCCCCAACGTCCGAATTCGTTCCGCGTCTTTCTGACTCTGCATGAGAAAAGTGGCCGCATTCGCAAGAGCGCTCCGCAGGAACGGCCGAAGAAAAAATCCAAAAACGCCAAGGTAGCGTTGATAGCGAGCGAAGGAGCGATTCGAAATACGGCCGCTGACGAACAGAACGGGAACGCCGTGGCGTCGCGCTTCGCGCAGAAAATTGGGCCAGATTTCCGTCTCCAGCACGATGACGATCGACGGCCGAACCGCACGCAAAGCGCGTCGAACGCAGAAAGCCCAATCCAAGGGGAAATAAAAAATCGCATCGGCGAAGGGCATACGCTCGCGAGCCAGGTCCTGGCCAGTCAGAGTAGTCGTTGAAACCACCAGCGGCCGATCGGGATATGCTTGCTTCAAGCGTCTGGCAAGAGTGACGCAGGAAAGCGCTTCGCCGACGGAAACAGCATGAATCCAGATGGCGTCCGGACGATTTTCAGGAAGTTTTCCGAGCGAGGAGAACGAAAAACCAAGACGCTGTCCGAGATTGGAAAAGTATTTGCCGTGGCGAATTCCCTGCCACAACCAGTAGGGCGTGAGCAGAAGGGCCGCGATGCCCAAAAGTAGGCTATAAACAGAGTACACTAAACGTAGCTCCGGTCTTTCTTTCGCACCGCCGCGAACAGGCGGTGAGCCGCGCGGGCAACCTTGCACTTCCCCCAGGAATCGAAGGCGTCGAGATAAGAAAGGACTATTATAACCCGATGCGAAACCTAGCCATCATAGTTCCCTTTCTTGCCGTCACCCTTTTTGCAGGCGTGCCTGTCGCGCAACCGCCGCAAGCCACGATGAGGGCTGCGTCGGTCGAGTCCCACGAGGGCGTCACCATCTCCGCACAGCCGTGGACAGATGCGGCTAGCTACAAGGCGAAATTCCCGAAGAAATCTCCGCTGGCAGCGGGAATCGTGGCGATCGACACGATCATCCGCAACGATACCGACGACAGCATGAAGGTCGACCTGGACCAAATCCGGTTAAACGTCACCCTTTCCGACGACAACCGGCAAGCACTGCGCTCGCTGTCCCCCGATGATGTGGCCGATGTGGTGATGGACACGAACAAAAAGGATCCAACCAGGAGTCGCAGGACGCCGTTTCCGATCCCTTCCAGCGGGCCGAAAGTAGGACGCGACAAGCACTGGGTTCAGATGCAAAAAGCGGCGGCCGACGCGGGAATTCCTGGCAGCGTCGTGGCTCCTCATCATTCGATGGAGGGCCTGCTGTACTTCGATATGCAGGATCAATTCGATTTGCTGAGTAACGCGCATCTCTACATTCCCGATGTGCGCGCGCTGGAGAAGAATCATCCCCTCTTGTACTTCGAGATTGATCTAAGCCGGTAGGGTGAGCGACCCACGTCGCGGCGAGCTCTTGCGCGCCGTTGTCCATCGAAAGCCGGGAAAAAGTTAGCTAATTTGCGCGCGCACGAGCAGTCGGCTAACATCACAAGGCATCGCATCTTCGACCACTGCAGGTAAATGTTGAATCTCCTCGATGAACTGAACCCGGAACAGCGACTGGCGGCTGAAACGGTAGAAGGCCCCGTGCTCATTCTTGCCGGAGCGGGAACGGGGAAGACGCGGGCGATCACCTTCCGGATGTCAAACCTGATTTCCAAGGGTGTGCCGGCCGAATCGATCCTCGCAGTTACCTTTACCAATAAAGCTGCCGAGGAGATGCGTACGAGGGTGTCCGATCTGTTGTTGCGTGCTGGCGTGCCGCCCGCGCAACCTTGGCTTTCCACGTTTCATTCCCTTTGTGCGCGGCTCTTGCGGCGGGAAGCGCCAAGCGCGGGATTGCCACGAGATTTTGCGATTTACGACGACGATGATCAGCTCGCCGCTGTAAAGCTGGCCATGAGCAAACTAGCGATCGATGACGACAGCCTCACGCCGCGGAATATCTTGAGCCACATCAGTTACGCGAAAAACCACGCACAAACGTCGGAAATTCTGCGTGTCGAGGCCATCGGGCAGGACGGACGCCGCATCGCGGATGTCTTTGCGGCCTACGAGAAACTGCTGCACCAAAGCAACGCGCTGGATTTTGACGATCTGTTGCTGCGCTCGGTCCGCCTGCTTCGCGAAGTGCCTGCCGTGCGAGAGAAATGGCAGACGCGCTTTCAGTACATCCACGTTGATGAATATCAGGACACCAACCGCGTGCAATACGACTTGCTACGGCTGCTGACGGGGCCACAGCAGAATCTATGCGTCGTAGGTGACGAAGATCAATCGATCTATCGGTGGCGCGGCGCGGATGTCTCGATATTGTTGAGCTTTTCGCGGGACTTCCCCGGCGCGCACGTTGTGAAGCTGGAGCGGAACTACCGGTCCACGCAAAACATTCTGGATGCGGCGGGAGCGGTCGTCGCGAACAATCCCGAGAGATTGGGCAAATCGCTGAGCGCGACGAAGGGAACGGGCGCGAATTTGCGTTATTTCGAGGCGCGCGATGCCCAGGCCGAGGCGGAGTTTGTCGCGGGAGAGTTGGAACGAATTCTGAACGACGATTCGGCGCAAACATGCGCCGTCGAATACCGGACGAACTTTCAATCGCGCGCGTTCGAGGAAGTCTTCCGCCGGCGAGGATTGCGCTACGAGCTAGTCGGAGGATTCAGCTTTTACAACCGGGCCGAGGTGAAAGACGCACTGGCGTACGTCCGGCTGGCCATGCATCCGGAAGACGACATCTCGCTGCTGCGCGTCCTGAATGTGCCCCCGCGCGGCATCGGCAAGACTACCGTGGATTCCTTGCGAGAAACTGCGCGAGTGGACGGTACTCCTCTCTGGGTGGCGATTGAAAAATTCGTCGCCGGAGCGGCTGGCGGACGCGCGGTGACACCTCTGCGCTCGTTCCAGGAGTTAATCGCCAAGCTACAAGAGGCCTTGGCAAAGAAAGAGCCAGCGGACTTTCTGCATAGCGTGCTCGAAGAGAGCGGCTACATGGATATGCTGAAAGACCGCAACACGCCCGAGGATGTCGCGCGGCTGGAAAATTTGGAAGAATTGACTCGCGCGGTCGCTGAAAGCATGGAAGCGGGAGAATCGTTCACCGACTTTTTGGACGCGGCGGCGCTCGTGAGCGACGCGGACTCGTTCGAAGGCAAACCCGGCG
>JBARCY010000196.1:0-7114 GCA_049794595.1 Candidatus Acidiferrum sp. | reverse complement strand
GTCCGGGGCTCTGACAATCTAAGCGGCGGGGTTGGAGCCTGAGTGTGCGGCCAGGGGGGCCCCCCCCTGGGGTTTTGCGGAAGTGTTCATTCTAAAGATCGATAAAGTTGTTTGTTTTGTATCAGTTTTGCAAGCGTTGATTCCAAATAACTTGCTTGGACTGATTTGCACTCAAATGGTGCAGGATTGCGGAGCACGTCAAAAACATTGCAAATAAGGGACTTAGGCTATCTGGGGATCTCTAAAGCAAAACGCCAGCAGGATGCTGGCGGTACAGCCAATCGGACGCAAGATTACCTAGATTTACTTATACTCTCGGCGTTAACTTTTGTCAAGCCCCAAAACGGGAAAAGCAGCGAAAAACTGGGAAACTGCCAAACGGGCCGCAAAATGCGGACATTTCATGTGCCAATAGAGAGGACATTTCATGTGTCAATGACAAGTCAAAGCTGAGAAGTGTCAAACCTTTTTTTAGAATGTCCCCTGGTTTGCGTCGATTAAAATGCCCCTTTTCGAGGATTAGAAGATGGAGCCTGGGAGGTGCTGTTGCGTGCGGGCAATCCGGGAAGGGAGAGCGCCCCAATACGGGCTACTTTGAGGTCCGCTTGTCATTCCTGACAAAGAGGGCTCGAATAGGCTAGAATCCGCGCATTGAAATCTTTGGGTTGCTCCCAGCGTAGTGTTTGAGCAGAGCAGATTTGTGCAACCTCGTGGTGGAGGATTATCCGATGGCAACGACAACGGCCGTTTCCCCGGCGGCGCCCGAGCCGCAGCCCCAGATGAGCGCAATCAGCCGAATGTTCGGCGTGCTTTTTTCGCCGCAGAAGACGTTTGAAGATATCGTCAGGAAGCCCAGCTGGGTGATTCCGATTGTCGTGCTCACCATTCTCAGCATCGGGGTGAGCTTCGCGCTGATTCACCGCGTCAACTGGCGGGACTATATCGGCCAACAGATTGAGAAGAGCCCGCAGGCGTCTCAGCTCACGCCGGAGCAGAAGGAACAGCGTGTCGAGGTGGGGGTGAAGTTCACGGTGCCGTTCACGTACGCGATTGGCGTGTGCGGTCCGATTCTTATAGCACTCATCTTCGCGCTTATCTTTTGGGGTGCGTATGCGCTGCTTGGCGGAGCGAGCACGAATTTTTCAACGTCGTTGGGCATCACCGCGCATGCGTTCCTGACCGGGCTCATAAGCAGCCCGCTGCTGATCCTCATTCTGTATTTGAAAGACCCGAGTACGATCGACGTAGAGAATCCAATCGCGTCGAATTTGGCGGCTATTTTGCCGGATGACTCGGCGAAATGGCTGGTGGGTCTCTGCAAGTCGTTTGACGTGTTCACCTTCTGGACTTTGATCCTTCTGGCGATTGGGTTTGCGGCGACTAGCCCGAAGAAGCTCAAGGGTGCCAAGCCCTACGTCATCGCCTTCAGCGTGTGGGCGGTCTTCGTAGTTTTGCGCGTGGGATGGGCGTTCATCTTCTCCTGATACACTCGAAGGGTGAGTTTTTCCTTTGAAGTAAGCAAAACTGACCCAACCGGAGCGCGGCGGGGCGTATTGAAAACGCCGCATGGCGCAGTACAGACGCCGTTCTTTATGCCTGTGGGCACACAGGCGACGGTGAAGGGCCTGCGGAACGAGGCGCTCGAAGAGCTGGGCGCCGAAATCATTCTTGCCAATACCTATCATTTGTATTTGCGGCCTGGACATGAAGCCGTGCGCAAGCTAGGGGGCTTGCATAAATTCATGTCGTGGCCTCGCGCGATTCTTACCGATTCCGGCGGGTTCCAGGTTTTCAGCCTTTCGGAATTGCGCAAGGTTACTGACGAGGGAGTGCGGTTTCGCTCGCATTTGGATGGCTCGGAACATCTGCTTACCCCGGAGAAGGCTGCGGAAATTCAACTGGCGCTTGGGCCGGACATTGCCATGGTTTTGGACGAATGCATCGAGACGCCTGCGCCGCGAGACAAAGCAGAATCGGCGGTCGCGCGCACAACCGCATGGGCTGCACGCGCGCGAAAATATTTTCTCGAACAAGCCAGCCGGAATGGTGAATTGGCGCAATGGCAATTCGGGATCGTGCAAGGAGCTACATTTGGCGATCTGCGGCGCGAGAGCGCGAGGCAGTTGATGGAACTGGGTTTTCCCGGTTACGCCGTGGGCGGATTGGCGGTGGGGGAACCGCACGCATTGACGTGCGAAATGACCAGCGAAGTGACCGCGCTTTTGCCGCGCGAGCGGCCGCGGTATTTGATGGGAGTTGGAAAGCCGGAGCAGATCGCCGATTACGTCGCGCTCGGTATCGATATGATGGATTGCGTGCTGCCGACTCGGGCGGCGCGGCATGCTTGCCTCTATACGAGCGAAGGCCGTGTGCTCATCAAGAACGCGCGCTACGCGGCGGATGAGCGCCCGCCCGATCCAAATTGTTCCTGTTCCGTTTGCCGCCGCTACACACGCGCGTATCTTCGTCATCTTTTCGCCGCGGGAGAGCTCACGGCGGCAATCCTGGCGACCCACCACAATGTCCACTTTTACCTTGACTTAATGGGGCAAATCCGCGAGGCTATCGGGTTTGGGAACCTAGCGAATTTCTCTTCTGAGATGCACGCGCGCTATGCTGTAGGTCCTGTGTAATGGCAGGGCGGGGATAGCGTCCGAGATTCTTCAAGTGCGTCCCGACCGGGTCGGGGCGACCTGCGCGGCGACACGAGCAGAGAATCCGGCGGGCAGTGAGAGCGGTGAACTTAAACCCGCTGCGCTGGTTCCATCTTTTGAGGTGCGGCGCGGACGGTATTTTATTGAGGGGAATGGAGCACTTGTTGATGATGTTTGCGGCGATTTTATTGCAGAGTTCGGGACCGGCGAGCTTCCTTGGCAATCCGCTGGTGATGATGATCGTGGTGATGGCGATCTTTTACGTGATGCTCATTTTGCCACAGCAGCGGCAGCGCAAAAAGACCCAGGCGATGATTGCCGCGCTTAAATCCGGCGACAAGGTTGTGACCGGGAGCGGAATCTACGGGACGATCAATGGGATTGACGGCGATACGGTCATCCTCAAAATCGCGGACTCCGGCTCGGCACCGGTAAAGATTCGTATCGCGCGCTCGGCGATCGCCCAGGTGGAGGCACCGGAAGATGCGAAATAAACCCGCCGGGAGCTGGAACACGCGCTTAACTTCCTGACCATGAACCCAAATCTGAAGTGGAAAGCAGTTTTCATCGTTGTTGTGATTGTCGGCTGCATCTATGGCCTACTCGGACTGCCTACGTTCCCCACGTCGGCGGGGCAGTTGAAAGATAACTTCAAACACCAAATCAAGCTCGGGCTTGACCTGCAGGGCGGCACACAGCTCGTGATTCAAGTGCAAGTGCAGGAGGCCATCGCCCAGGAAACGGACCAGATGGTGGAACGCGTTACCACCTGGCTGCGCGGGAAGAATATCAGCTACGACGAAGTGCGGCGCGTGGACGACACGCACATTCTGGTGAGGAATGTGGATGGCACGCGGCTCGCGGAATTTCGCGATTACGTCACCCAGCAGTTCGGAAATGTTTGGGATATGGCGCCGGCCGCGGGCGATCCGACCGGCTACACGCTGACGATGAGGACGGGCGCCGTCTCTCAGCTACAAGAATCCACGATGACGCAGACGCTGGAGACCATCGATCGGCGCGTCAACGCGCTTGGGTTAACGGAGCCGACGATTCAATTGCGGGGCGGCGCCAATAGCAACGAGATTCTCGTGCAACTGCCCGGGGAAGGCGATCCTTCGCGGGTGAAAGCGGTTATTCAAGAGGGCGGCCAATTGGAGTTTCGGCTGGTCGAAGATCCGGTCATGTACACTTCGGAAGCCGACGCACTGAGTAAGCACGGAGGCGTATTGCCACTTGGTACTGAGCTTGTTCCTGGCCGAGTGGAATCTAGCGGGGCTACCGGGGCTCCGCAAGGGGAAGGTTGGTACATCCTGAGCCGCGGGGCCGTGATCACGGGCCGCGACCTGCGCAGCGCCGCGGAAAATCGCAACTCGAACAACCCTGGCCAGTGGGTGGTGGACTTTACGCTTTCGTCGGAAGCAGCCAGCCGATTCGGGCCCTTCACGCAGCAAAACATCGGCCACCAGATGGCCGTTGTCCTGGATCATCGTGTATTCACGGCGCCAGTGATCAATGGCCGGATCGATGATTCCGGCATGATTGAGGGCAACTTCACGCAGGAATCGTCGCATGATCTGGCGCTCGTCCTGCGAGCGGGAGCGCTGCCGGCATCCATCAAGTATTTGGCAGAGCACACGGTTGGACCGTCTCTCGGAGCCGACTCGATCCGGCACGGCGTACAAGCTTCCATTTTGAGCTTGGTTGTGGTCATGATTTTCATGCTGTTCTACTACCGAGTTTCCGGAGCAAACGCGGTTCTCGCGTTAATCCTAAACTTGGTTATCCTGCTTGCAGCGTTGGCGTACTTCAGCGCGGTGCTTACGTTGCCCGGCATTGCCGGCGTGATCCTGACGATTGGCATGGGCGTGGACTCGAACGTCCTGGTGTTCGAGCGCATCCGCGAAGAATTGCGGAATGGCAAGTCGGCGCCCTCAGCGGTGGACGCGGGATTCGATAAGGCTTTCCTGACCATTATCGATACGCACGTTACGACCGTGGTTTCCGCCTTCTTTCTGTTTATTTTCGGCAGCGGCCCGATTAAAGGGTTTGCGATTACCCTGACCGTGGGTTTGATAGCCAACGTTTTTACCGCCATCTATGTATCGAAGACGATTTTCCATTATCACTTGGAGAAGATGGACCGTCAGGCGGAATTGAGCATTTAGGCTTTGCGGGGCTGTACTAGGACGCATAGGGCCAAAGATTTGCAAGAACAGGACGATCGAGTAGTGGTTATTTCCAGCGGAAGCTCCCAAGATGGTCTGGGAGGCTGTGGGAACAAACTCGCGGACGCTGGAGTCTAAGGAAGGGAAGTAATACCCGCATGATCGAGTTATTCAAGACGCCCGACATTGATTGGATGGGCAAAGCCAAGTATTTCTATGCGCTTAGCGCCATTTTGCTGATTGGGGGATGGACTTCGGTGTTCCTGAAGGGCGGGCCGACGGGTGGTGGTTTGCCTTACAGCATCGACTTCAAGGGCGGCACCAACGTCGATGTCCGGTTCGCGCAGCCTCCCAATGTTGAAAAGCTTCGCAGCGGGTTGAACGCACAAGGTCTCGGGGATAGCGAAATACAATCGATCAGCGACATCGCCAACCCGAACGCGAACGAGGCGCTGATCTTCGTGGGACAAAAAGGCGGTAGCGAGGAAGCCGGGGAAGCCAGCAAGACGAGGATTCTGAATGCGCTGAATGCAATTTATGGAGTTCAAAATTCTTCGAAGGCTGATTTCAATGCCGCGACGCCAGCCACGTTAGCTGCTTTCCTGACGCAGCGCGATCCGCTTCTTCTGTCTACCAATGCGGGCGACCGTTACGAGCAGCTTGCAAAAAAGATTCTGGATTATCGCGACTCGACCGCTCAAGGAGTTTTAACGAACTTCGACGCGCTCACGAACGTCAACGGCGTCACTCCGGCCGTGCTAAGCGTGCTCAAGGATAACTATGCTTTGGGCTCATTTGCGATACGCGGAGTGGAGATCGTCGGCCCCAAGGTTGGAGGCGAGCTTCGACGCCAGGCAATCTACGTAACCCTCTATGCTTTAGGGGGTATGCTGGTATATATTGCCTTTCGATTCGAGCTGGTTTATGGGGCGGCCGCGGTCCTGGCGGTGTTTCACGATGTTTTGATCACGCTGGGCTTTTTCTCGCTTTTGCATTTCGAGATTTCGCTGACGGTCATCGCGGCTTTGCTTACTCTGGTTGGATATTCGATGAACGATACCATCGTCATTTTCGACCGCATCCGGGAGAATAACCGATTGCTGCGGCGGCAGCCGTTCATTGAAATTGTGAACAAGTCCATCAACCAGACTTTGTCGCGAACGATACTTACCAGCGGATTGACCTTCCTTACCGTGCTCGTGCTGTTCCTGATGGGCGGCCAGGTGCTTCGTGCTTTCTCCTTTGCTCTGGTGGTGGGGATTGTGGTAGGAACGTACTCCAGTTTTGGTATTGCTGCACCGCTGGTCGTCGCGTGGAATCAATGGCGCGGCGGGCAGGGTGCCGTGGCTAGCACCGGACCCGCAGCCGGAAATAAAACCCGAGGAAGTGAAGGCGCCCCAGGGCGTCTCGCTCCTGCCGGGAGGAGGTAGGATCCATGTTTGAAGATATGGTGCTATCAGGGAAGACGAAGAGGACGAATAAACCTTGGACGGTGGCGCTGTCGCTGGCGATCCAAGCGGTCCTCGTTGGCATCCTGATCCTCATTCCGCTGATTTACACAGAAGCGCTGCCGAAAACGATGATGGCGACGATGCTGACCGCTCCGCCGCCCCCGCCTCCGCCGCCACCCCCCCCGCCTCCGGCGGTGGTCGTGCACATCAAGCCGCAAGTTCACTTGATGGATGCGGGCAAGCTCTTGCAGCCGAAAGAGATTCCTAAGGACATCAAGATTATTAAGGAAGACGCGCCCGATATGGCTGGCGTGCAGGGCGGAGTTCCGGGCGGCGTGCCTGGAGGCTCGATGGGCGGCGTGATTGGCGGCGTCATCGGTGGAATGGGCGGAGCTCCGCCACCGCCGAAGCCGGCGGTCTCCCGCATCCGGCAGGGCGGCAACGTAACCGCAGCCATGCTTGTTAATAAAGTTCAGCCCATGTACCCGCCGCTCGCACGGCAGACGCGCATTTCCGGCACGGTGCGGCTGCACGCGATTATTGGTAAGAACGGCGCGGTGCAGCAACTCGAAGTCATTTCCGGGCATCCACTGCTGGTGCAGGCGGCGCTGGATGCGGTGCGGCAGTGGCGTTATCGTCCGACTCTACTGAACGGCGAGCCGGTCGAAGTCGATACCACGATCGACGTGATTTTCTCTCTGAACCAGTAAGCGTTCTGGTGCGCCCGTCGTGGGACAGGCGCGCTGGTCCGGGTGAAAAGCTTGGCAAACTCTCGCGTTGGCTCCGGGGAACCCGGGCCATCAGAACTAAGGAGCAAAACGAATGGTAGCGACTCTGTTTA
>JBARCY010000195.1:0-14405 GCA_049794595.1 Candidatus Acidiferrum sp. | reverse complement strand
GTCCAGTTGCGGATTTGCGTTCCGTCGCCCCACACTTCGAAGGGATTCTGTCCAAGAAATGCGCGCGCGATCATCGCAATGACCGCATGATTTTCGACGCCTCGCGGACCGTACACCGTGAAATAGCGGCAAGAGGCCGCACCCATGCCGTGTTCCTTGGCGTAAGCGCGTAGCGTAATTTCGCCCATCAATTTGGCCCAGCCGTAGGTGTTGTCCGCATCCTTCGGGCCATTAGTGAGATCTTCCGTGAGGTAGAGATCCTTCTTCACGTCGGATTGCAGAAAATTCGGATAGACGCAGCCGGAGGACGCGAACACGACTTTCTTCACTTTCGCGCGCAGAGCTTCCGCGAAGACCAACCCGTCGAGGAAAAAATTGGAGGCAGGACCAGCCTGGTGGAGATCGACGTAGCCGCGGCCGCCATGATCCGCGGCGAGATGGAAAACCGTGTCGACACCTTGCACTGCCGAGCGAGTAACGCCCGGTTCGCGCAAGTCCGCGTGAACGAATTCGATCTTTCCATTCGCGACGTGTTCCTTGATGTTGTCGCGATGCCCGCTCGTCAAATCATCCACGATGCGAATTTTTGCGCCGCGCGCGAGGAGGTGATCCGTAAGAGTCGACCCGATAAACGAGGCGCCTCCCGTCACCAGCACAAGTTTTCCACTCCAAAAAGTTTCCGAAGACGTCACGCGTTCACGGCCTCCTCGATGATTTTCACGAATTTCTGCAATTCTTTGACTCTATCATAATCGGGTGCAGCGGCCCTGGCCGCTGCACCCATCGCTTTCAACCCCGGCCCGTCCGCTCCCTCCGCCGCCAAAGCCCGCGTTGCCAAGAAAACTTGTACCGGAATTTGTGGACTGGCAGCATAACCGCACTTTCTTTCACCGGTAATAGCACTGACATCTGAAGCAGCTTCCGTGACGGCAAGAATTGGTTTCCCTGCGGCAAGGATGCCGTAGAGCTTGCTTGGGACGACCACGCCCTCAAGTCCTTTCTTCACTGTTATGACGTGCACATCTCCGGCGGCCATTACAGATGGAATCTTGTTAGCCGGGAAGAAAGGCAAGAATCGAATGGACTTGCAGCCGTCCGCGAGCCTTACCAGACGGTCGCGTTGGGCGCCTTCTCCGACGAAGACAAGACCTACATCAGGATTGCTCTTCTCCAGCATTCTGGCCGCCTCGATAAGTGTTTCCCACGCTCCGTAGAACCCAAGGTTACCTGCGTGGAGCAGCACGAATTTGTAATCGCCGCGAATGGTTCGAATGATTTCTTGATCCAGCAAAGGCTTCGGCGCATCGGGCAGAGGAATCTCCGCGCCATCGCGCACGATCGCGACGCTTGCCGGATCAACGCCTTTGGCGATGATTCGCGCGCCCATGTCCTCTCCAAGCACGATCACGCGTGTAGCTCGCCGCAGTGCCCACCGGTGCATTCTCTCCCAAATGCGCGAGAGAAGACCTGGCGCGACTATGGAGCCGCCCACGGCCATGTCCGGATACATGTCGCGAATGTTGTAGAGGTAGGGCTTGCCTTTCAACAGCGCCACGAGCGCCCCGGCAATTCCTTCAAACGGAGGGTCGGTCATCGCCAGAACCACATCGCATCGCACGAAAAGCGCGCGTGGAATCGCGAGCGCGACGTAACTCAAATAATTCAGCACGCGCCGACTCATCGCGAAACGTGGATAATCCGTTGAACCCACCCGCCGAATTGTCGCGCGTCCTGCCAATTCTGTTTGCCAGAGTCTCCAAGGGCGCCGTTCGGTTGGATCGTACGACGGCCTGCCGCAAAGAACCGTAACGTCGTGCCGTGCGGAAAGCGCGTCCACCACCGTTGCGGCCATCTTCGCCGTCGCCGAAGTATCCGGCGGATAATAGAGATTCAGAAGCAGGATTTTCATTCGAACGCGACTCGCGGCATGCGCTTCACGGCCGGGTGATCAGGAAGTCGCCGAGCACCAGCGCATCCATTTGCGTGCGTTGGAAGCAATCGAGCGCTTCCGCAGGGCTGCAGACAATCGGCTCGTTGTCGTTGAAAGAAGTGTTTAGGACGACCGGCACTCTCGTAATCCGCTCGAACGCCTTGATCAGGCTCCAGTAGCGCGGGTTTGCCTCGCGGGTCACGGTCTGCAATCTGCCCGTTCCGTCCACGTGCGTGGGAGCCGGGATTTTTTCGCGCTTCTCGGGCCGCACGGAGTACGCCAAGGTCATGAACGGCGACGGATGCGATTTCTCGAACCACTCCCCTATCGACTCAGCAAGAATCGATGGCGCGAACGGCCGGAAGATTTCGCGATGCTTGATGCGCCGGTTTAGTGTCTCTTTCATTTCCGGCCTCCGCGGGTCGGCCACAATGCTTCGATTTCCGAGCGCGCGGGGCCCCCATTCCGCGCGGCCTTGGAACCACCCAAGAATTTTTCCATCGGCGATAAGCGCGGCGGTGCGCTGCATCAAGTTTTCTTCGGCCAACTCTTCGACGCGGCACCCATTCTTCGCTAGTCCGTTAACCTCGATGGCCGCGCGAATCGAATCGCGCTCATATCCGGGTCCCCAGTAAGCATGATCCATCACAAACGATCGCGGCTTTCCAAGAATCTGATGCCACACGTAAAATGCCGCGCCAACCGCCAGCCCCGCATCTCCAGCGGCGGGATGCACGTAAACCTGTTCGAATCCCGTCTTATCGAAGATTTTTCCGTTGGCCACGCAATTAAACGCCACTCCGCCCGCGAGACAAACCGCCTTCAGTCCCGTGCGCTCGGCAAGCTTTTTCAGCATCCCAAGATAAATTTCCTCAAGCCGCGCCTGCAGCGCGGAGGCAAGATTGCGGTGTCGTTGTTCGAGCGGCTCTTCGGGATTGCGCCGAGCGCCGAGCTTCTCTTCCATCGCTTCAGAAAACATTTTGCCGAGTGTAGGTGTCTTGTCCGACTCCGCCCAGCTCATTTCCGGCCCAGTCCGGTGATGCGTAAAGTAATCCAGGCCCAGACGGAATCCATTTCCATCGGCGCGAACGATGTCCCGAAAAGCCTCCAGTTGATCGGGCTCGCCATACGCTGCAAGGCCCATTACCTTGTACTCATCGCCGAATTTCAGAAAGCCCAGGAATTGCGTGACGGCGCTATAAAAAAGGCCCAGCGAATGAGGGAAGGCAATCGCGCCGTCGATCTTCATGCGGTTGCCGTCGCCGGTGCCCCACATGGTGCTCGCGAAATCACCGAGACCGTCCGCGGAAAGCAGCGCCGCTCGTTCGAACGGAGATACGAAAAAAGCGCTGGCGAGATGCGCCTGGTGGTGTTCCACGCGGTGGAATCTAGGGGCGATTTTCGCCAGGTCAGCGTCGAAAGCCTGCGCCAGCGCCTCCGGTATTCCCGTGAACTTCGCCAGCACTTTCATTCGCTCGCGCGCGAAGGACGGCATGCGCAGCGCATAGAAGAGTTTCGTGCCAAGCCGCGCATAGGGGTTACGCGGCACCGCCGCGTGATCGATGTCTTTCAGCTCCAGCCCAGCTTCGCGCAAGCAATAACGAATCGCCTGCGCCGGGAAGCCCGCGGCGTATTTCACGCGATTGAAGCGTTCTTCCTCGACCGCAGCTATGAGCCGGCCTTCGCAAACGATGGCTGCGGACGCGTTGCCGTGATAGGCATTTATCCCAAGAATGTTCATCGCGAAAGAATTCAGTCTACCTCAGGCTCGCGGATCATGCCGCGAGGTGATGCCTGCACCACTCGTTGAGGACGTACAACGCCCATGGACGCGACCACGAAGTCTGGCCCTCAAGAAACGCGGCCCAAACGCCGCGGACGCCCCCCGCGCGGAGGTGCGCCGCAAGCGCTGGCGATATCTCCGCAAGACTGGCCTCGATCTTCGGCCGAAATGGGCCTCGAAGCCATTCTTCCCAAGGGAGTGTGAACGTCCGTTTTTTCTGTCCAAGAATTTCTTCCGGCAGCAGCCCGCTCAATGCTTCGACAAGCAACGCCTTCTGCGCCCCCGCGCGGTGGCGTGCCGCATCAGGAAGCGAACTGACGAATTCCACCAGCGGCGTATCCAGCAGGGGCACGCGCACCTCGAGCGAACGCGCCATACTCACCGAATCCGTATCGCGCAGCAGCGTGCTGGCCATGTAACAGCGCATTTCCAGCCACGCAGTCGCAGCCACCGGTTCCAACTTCCTCGCTTCACTTGCCATGCGATCGAGCCATCCGAGCCACGTCGGTTCGAGCGTAACGCCGTCGGCGCCGACCGCGCTCGGACGGAAACGCGGCTCGATCAGCCGCTCGAGCTGGCCCGGCGGAAAAAGCGCGCGCGCATAAAAGTAGGGATGCGGGAGGACGTCAGGATCTCTCCACGTGGCAACAGCCTTGTACGCCGCGTCGCGCGACATCCGCGCCCTAAGAATGCCGGCCATCAGCGGCGCCGTCGCGCGCCGCAGCGGCCGCGGCACAAACCATGCCATGCGCGTGAGCCGCTGAAGCAGCGCCGTATTCGCGAAGCTGGCGTAGCCCGCGAAGAGTTCATCTCCTCCCAATCCCGAAAGCGCTACTTTAAGTCCCACTTCGCGCGCGGCCCAGGACACGAAGGAGGTATTGATGCCATCCATCGTGGGCTGGTCAAGGCCTGCCACGGCTTCATCGATGCGCGCCAATACAGCGGCGCCATCGAGAGGAATCTCCATATGTTGCGTGCCGCATCGCTCTGCAACTTTTCTTGCCAAAGGTGCTTCGTCATACGAAGTTCCCGGAAATGCGAGCGTGAAGCTGCGGATTCCCGCCTGCGCGCGAGCCGCAAGCGCGGCGATGGCCCCGGAATCCAGACCACCCGAGAGGAACAGCCCCACCGGAACATCCGCAATCAGATGTGCACGCACGGCATTCTCAAGCAACGGACACAGCCTCGCGGCGGCTGAAGCCATGTCCTTGGGTTTGCGGGGATCGCGTGCCGCAGGGCTCGACTGCAGGTCCCACCACGGACGCGCCCTCGGCACGCGCCGCCGTTCCGGAACGTACAACAGCATGCGATGGCCCGGCGGAAGAGAAAAAACTCCTTCCACCATCGCCACCGGCTCCGATGTGCTCCCAAAAAGAAGGTAAGAGGTCAGCGCATCCTGCGAAATCTGCTTTGGGACAACGCCGCTTGCCAAGAGCGCCCGCACCTCGGACGCGAAAGCAAAGCCTTCCGCGGTCTGCGTGTAATAAAGCGGCTTAATACCCAGCGGATCGCGCGCCAAAAAGAGCAATGGCGCCGTCGCAAATCGCCCCCGCAAATCGAGCAGCGCGAAGGCGAACATCCCGCGGAGCTCCGTAAGGCACTCTTCGCCCCACTCCTCCCACGCATGCACGAAGGTTTCCGTGTCGGATTGCGTTGAGAAGCGGTGCCCGAGCAGCGTCAAGCGTTCGCGGAGTTCGGGGTAGTTATACAGCTCGCCGTTGTAAATGACCGCGACGTCTCGCGTTTCGTTCCAGATGGGCTGCTGTCCCCCGGCAAGATCGATGATGCTGAGACGACGCATGCCGAGCGCCAACCCCGGCGCCCGAGGATCACCGACGAGAAATCCTTCCTCATCCGGGCCGCGATGCCGCAGCGCGGCTGCCATTGCACGAACACGCAGCTCGGCATCCTTGCCGCGCGATGCAAACGCTACACCGCAAATACCGCACACGCTATTCTTTGATCTCCGGCGTCGAAAAGAACGCCACCCCAGCGCGCAAGGCATGCTCGCGCAAGTGGAAGCGCGGAATTCTCAAGCGCCTGTCAGCGTACCACGCAAGCACCGCCCTTAGCAGCAAGAAGAAGAGAGTCAAGCAGACGGAAATGACCAGCACGAAGAAGGATTCCCGCTCCAGCAGCAAATTCCAGTTCATGGCTTCATCCCATCCCGGCAAGGCGCGGTCAAGAACCCTGTGAAGGCTCAAACCGTACAACGGCATCCGCGCCAGGCGCACATGAGCGTAATGATCGTAGTTGTAATCACGGGGATAATCCGGCAGCGTGCTGATCGCCTGGCGGAAGACCTCGGGAGCGCGAAGCTCTTCCCGGGTGAGCATTTCCCCTTGGGCATTTCGCAATATGATCCGGTACGCTGGATCGACGATGATCCATCGGTCGTCGATCAGAACTTCCGCTACCACATGTTTGGTATTCCGCTCAGGAGTGAGCAGTAGCAGCCGTCGCACGTTCAATCCGCCGCTGCGCCCGAGATTCAAAAATGCGTTGGTGGCCGTCCCGCAAACAGTTAGAAGTTGCCGGTAGTTCAGCGTGGCTTGCGGGTCGCGCGCCGGAAGCTCGGCGGGATTCGCGGCGACATAGCGCGAGGGCCCTCTTCGCATCCATCCCAGGATTGCCTCCACTTTTTGTTCGGGGGAAGCGGTCTCCGGCACGACCGCATCGGAGAAGCCCCTCAAATACTTGCGAACTGAATACTCGCGGAACCCTGCACAGAGCGAGGACGCCACGACCGCGACGAGCAATACATTCGCGCCCCACCACACCGCGCGGAAAAGGGGATGCCGGTTCGTCCGCAATCCAGGTCGCTCCAATACCTGAATTGTGCCTCAAATGTAAACTAAAAGACAATATAATTATACAGTGCTTCCATCTCACGGACCGGAGCTTCCCAGCCGAGCCGTGCAGTCACCGCGACGCATCCCACAGCCAAGCGCGTTCGCAGTTCGCTGTCAGCAACCACTGATTTGATCGCACCCGCTAACGCCTTCACCTCGTGTGGCACAACAAGCCCCGCCGCGTCCGCCAAGAGCGGCGCGATGCCGCACCGCTCCGTCACCACAACAGGCGTGCCCGCCGCCACCGATTCCGCCGCGGTATTGCCAAAGTTCTCGTTCTGCGACGGCAGCACAAACACTTCGGCGTCGCGATAGGCGGCCCATTTTGCTTCACCAAAAATCGGCCCGCTGAAGTACACCTGAGGCGCCACTCCGAGCTGCGCCGCCAGTTGTGTGAGCCGCGCCATCATTCCGCCCTCATCGGGTCCCGCAAACACAAGGCGGAGATTCTTGTCCACAGCCTCTTCGGAGAGAGAAGCAAATGCTCGCAATAACAAATCCGGACTCTTCTTTTCCGATAGCCTCCCTAGAAACAGTACGATCTTCGCGCCTTCCGCAATACCCAAGCTTTTGCGAAAAACACCCCGCTCTGGCCACGAACCCGGCGTTTCCACACCGTTCCGGCGTAGGCCGATCTTTTCGCGCGTTACGCCCCCGCTCGTCAGTTCCTCGCTCTCCTGCTCGGAGGTGGCAATGATCGCGCTCGCTCCCTCAAACATCCGGCGTCCCCACCGTGCGAGGTAAATTTTTTTCAGCCGCAGATTTCGCACAATCGGCACAAACATCCCGATCGGTTCAAGCACATAGGGAATGTTTCGCTTCACGCCAGCGGCCGCGACCGCCGGCCCGAGAAAATCGTAGAGTCCAAAGATGTGTACAACATCAAAATCTTGCAGTCGCTCTCGGCAGAATCCCCGCACCGCCGGATTCCAGGTAAGCGAACGGTACCGCAACCAGGTCGGCAGGTAGATCGCCGTCACGCCGTTCTCATTCTGTGTCCACCCGAAAGGACTCCGTTCCGCGCCAAACCCTTCCTCCGAGTTCATCCTTGCCCGGACGCCCCAGTCCGCCGTCAACACGGTCACCTCGTGCCCAAGCCCGGCGAGACCCTTCGCCAGCGCCCGCACTTTCACCGGAGGCCCGCCGAATTCCAGAAACGGCGCGTAGGTTTCCGTAACGCTCAGGATTCGCATTGTTCGCGAAGGATTTTCTTCAGAGACTTGGCAAAAACGCTGAAGCGGAATTCCCGTTCCACGCGTTGCCGCCCGCGTGCGCCCATTTTTTGCGCCATCGCCGGGTCGGAGAGCAGCGTCTGGATGGACGTCGCAAGCTGCGCCGCATCCCCGTGCGGCACCAGATAACCAGTCACTCCATCTTCGATTACTTCCGGCGCCCCGCCGTGCGCCCCGCCGATCACCGGCTTGCCGTGCGCCATCGCTTCCAGATAGACCAGCCCGAACCCCTCGCCCCGGCTCGGCAGAGCGAACATCTCGCACGCCTCGTAGCATGCTCGGAGTTCTTCGTTGCTCACTCCGCTCAGAAAATGTACGTGACGGTTCACGCCGTTTTGCTCGGCCAGATCCTCCAGCCAGGCGCGGTCATCGCCATCGCCAACCGCAAGTAGCTGCAGTTCTGGCCAGCGCGTCAACAGCCGGGGCAGCGCCGTAATAAGCGTGTCCATTCCTTTGTAGCGTTCACTCGCCAACCAACGGCCCACCGTTAGAATCACCCGCCCTTCCGGATACCCATGAGGCAACCTTCGCTTCGGCGCGTTCACCGGAATCGCTTCAAATTCCGGATCGAGCGCCCACGGCAAAACGTGAACTCGCTCCTTCCGCACCTGTTGCTGCGTCAAGTGGTTCGCCGTGTCCCTGCTCGGTGCAAGCACGACATTCGCGCGCCGCAGGGCAAGCCGCCGCATAGCCGGCAGTGGCTCCCAAACTTCCACACCGTGCGTGCAAATGATCGTCCGGAGCCGCGGCGCCACAATCTTCATAGCCTGCGTGACCGGCCCCAAGTTCGGATGCCCCGTCAGCACCACCTTTGCACGCCGCCTCGCCACCCGAACCGCCGTCGCCGCAAACCGCCCTTTGCTTCGTTCGCAACCCGTGAACACAAACTCCCTACCGCCCACCAACATCCGGTGCAGTTCCCGCGTGTCATTCAAGGTCACGATCCGGCACTCCAAATGCCGGCTCTCCGCGAACTCGCTCAGCACCGCAGCCATGTGCCGACCTGCTCGCTGCACCCCGCCGCTCCCCGCCAATTCCGTAAATAGTCCAATCAGCACGCGCCGAGTCTGACTTGTGTCTTAACTTATGGCAAGTGCTCCTGAAGAGCCACGCCAAAACTCCGCGCCAATGCGCAGCCCGGGGTGGCAAAGGGTGCCTTCACACTTGGGTTGTCTCGGGCGCGAAACCTTAAAGCGTCTCAACAATCGGTTGTACAATATTTCGCCATGTCCGGAGTCCCGGTGCGCCCAGGTCTTAGCAAGTGGTTCGTCGTAATTCTATTTCTGGCGTCGTCCAACAGTACTCTCGCCGCGAATTCCTTGCGGGGAATCCTGCGCGATGGTGCTGGCCATCCGATCGCGAAGGCCACAGTCTCTCTGCAAGCTGTCTCTGGCGCCCGTCATTATTCCGCCGAAACCAAGTCCACTGGAGAATTTGTCTTCCCCGATGTCTTCGCGCAAAGCTACACGATTTCCGTCCGCCTCCGCGGCAAATCTTGGAAAGCGCCCGCTCCGGTGCTCATCAAAGACGGCGATGCCCTCGTTGAGAGCCTCGCATTGTCCCCCGACGATCAGTCCCTCGTGGTGTTGGCTCAGCAAAGTGATGCTTCCGCCCAGTCCAGCGGGGGCGGTCATCTCTCCGGTGGCGAAGTGTCCAGCCTTCCGCTCAACGAGCGCGATTTCAGCAAGCTGCTGCTTCTGGCCGCCGGAACCATGACGGACACCAACGGCGCCGCCAATTTCACCCAGCAATTCACTGTCAATGGTCTGCGCGGCACCGCCTCCGTCTTTGCCATGGACGGCGCTGACACCAGTGATCCCGAACTCGGCGGCGCCACTTTTGCCAATTTCAATGTGGACGCCATTCAGGAAGTGCAATCCAGTTCCGGCGTCATGCCCGCCGAAATCGGCCACGGCGCCGCTGGCTTCACCAACGTCGTCACCAAATTGGGCACCGATCAAATCCACGGCAGCGCTTTCGAATTCGTCCGCAACGCCGCTTTCGACGCAAAAAATTTCTTCGATCACGCCAGCGATGTCGACCCGCGCCGCCTCCCGCCCTTCGTCCGAAATGAATTTGGCGCAACGGCTGGAGGACCCGTAGTTCTCCCCAATATCTACGACGGCCGGAACAAGACCTACTTCTTCGCCGAGTATCAGGGTTTCCGCCAGGTCCTCGGCACCACGCAAGTCTTCGCCGTCCCAACCGCCGCCGAACGCCAAGGTATCGACACCACCACTTTCCCCGGCGACACTCTCACGGTCCCTGTGAATCCCGCTATTGCGCCCCTCCTCGCCCGCTATCCTCTCCCCAACGAACCGCAAGGCCCCTTCGGCACCCGCACTTATGCAGCTTCCTCCAAAGTTGTCACCAACACCGACCAATTCTCCATTCGTGTGGATCACCACATCTCGGACAAAGCCACCCTCTTCACGCGCTTCAGCTTGGACCAGATCAATGGCCCCACCACGAATCCGGATCAAACCGCCATCGACCCCGGCTTTGCCGTGAACTTCTTCGATCACCAGCGCAACGCCGCTGTTCGCTACTCCAGAACCGTTTCGCCTCATCTCAGCTTCATCACGGCTTTCGGCTACATTCGCAGCACTCCCTTTTTCCCCGCCTCGAATCATAGCGATCCCGCATTGGTCTACGGCGACGGTCTCTTCGAGGGATTTAACACCGCGGATGGCTCGATCTATGGCTCCTATGGCGATGTCTACCAGATCAAGCAGGACATGACCTATGTGCGCGGCCCGCACACCTTCAAGTGGGGCGCGGAAATCCGCCTGAATAGGGACGCCACAATTTTTGGCACCAATCCCAGCGGCGTTTACTCCTTCGGCGGAGGCACCGCCTATTCGCCCGTGCTAATCACCTCCGCAAGCGGCACGCACAACATCCAGCCGGGCGAGCCGCTGCCCGACGCCCTCACAGGCCTTCTGACTGCCACACCCTATTCCTATTCGATCACTGCCGCGGCTGCGGCAACTCCCGTCGGCGATAAGTTCGACGAAGCCGCCGTCCGCCGCGAGGCCTACAATTTTTATTTTCAAGACTCCTGGAAGTTTGCTCCGAAATGGAGCCTGAATTATGGCTTGCGTTACGAAGTAAATTCCCGCATCAAGGAAGCCAAACACCGCACTTCCATTGCCGAACCTATCGGCCCCAACGGCCAGCCCACCTCCTATCTCACTCCCGGCGCCTCGTTAATTTATTTGTACAATCCTCAGCCCGTTTACCCCATGGATTGGGGGGGCCTCGGCCCGCGTCTCTCTCTTGACTTCGCCCTAACCACGCGCACCACCATCCACGCCGGCGGCGCCATCACAACCATTCTTCCCAACCTGTGGCAGGATAATTTCGTGACCGGTGGAATCCCGCTAGTCTTTCAACCTCTGATCACCGCGCTTCCCGCCACTCCAGTTCCATTTCATAACACCGCCGTTCCCTTAGCGCTTCCTCCTGCCTACACCACGAGTGGACAACTCCTCTTCCCCAATAACGACAGTGCCCACGTGCCGCCCAACACCGAAATCGACCTGCAACGATTTCAGAACGATCTCGACGCCTTAACTCCCGGGGACGAAGTCCAGCTGTTGACCGCCGCCGCCATCTCGCGCACCTTTCGCAACGGCTACATCGCCACCTCGACGTTCGGTGTGGATCATGATTTTGGCATCGTGAAGCTAAGCGCCTCTTACGTCGGTACCGCGGGAGTTCATCTCGCCAGCGTGTTTTCGCCGAATGGCTACGCCGGCGCTGATCCGGCCTACGCTCCCTTCACCCAGTTCAACTCCGCGGGCCAGGCCATCAGCGGATTTGGCCCCGTGTCCGTCATGTCCACCGGCTCTCATTCCAGCTATCACGCCCTGCAAACCAGCCTCAGCCAGAACGCTTCACGTTTCGGCTTGAGCTTCCAGGCCAGCTACACTTTTTCCAAATCTCTCGATGACACCAGCGCCGTCCTCGGCGGCCTTCCTTCCAATGCCGGCGTGATCTTGCAAACTTTGCCGCAGAACCCCCAGAATCCCGAGGCAGATAAAGGTCCCTCCACGTTTGATATCACCCACGTATTTTCGCTGAGCGTGATCCAGTCCCTTCCGCTCGACCGCGTCAGCTTCCTCAAGCCGCTAAGCCCGTACGTGACACGCGGCTGGCAGTTTCTCAACATCACTTCCCTCACCAGCGGCCCGCCCTTCACCGTCTACTCCGGCATTCAGCAAACCGGCGCCGGCGCTGGCGGAACGGATCGCCCCGATCTCCTCTCCATGCCCGATTTCTCCACGAACCGCACCGTGCGCGAGGACTATTTCGGCCGCGGCGCAAACAATAGTTCGTTTTTCTTCATTCCCATCAACGTCCCCGGCGGCACAGGGCCAAACTCAGGCGTCTTCGGCACCCTGGGTCGCGACACTTTCCGCGGCCCCGGTTTTCATCAATTCGACGTCGCCTTGATCAAGAACACGCCCTTTGGCCACCGCGGCAACGGTGAACTTGGCATTCTCGAATTTCGCGCCGAATTTTTCAACGTCTTCAACATCGTCAATTTCGGTCTGCCGTCCAATACTGTCCTGGGCAGCGGCTTCGGAATCATTAGCCATACTGCTGGCCCCTCGCGTCAAATCCAGTTTTCCCTCAAACTCGTCTATTGAGCCGGAGAGGTGAAGCAACCCTCTGCCTCTCTGCTATCGCATCTGGCCCGCTGCGCACTTGATGACAATCCATTTGCGGAGCGTTGCGTCAAATGTGGCTTTTCTGAATGGCGCTGAACCCCTGACGGATGCTTAAGTTTGACGTACTCCACTGAGCGTCTCATCGGGCCTTCGCCTTAGAGTACAATCAACGCTGTGAGGATTGGCATCTCAGTTGCCGCCATCATTTTACCATACGCCGTTTTATTGCTCTCGCCGTCGGTCGGCTTGGTTCAAAGCACAAAGTCCCCGGATTCGCCGATGCAAGTAACAGTTTGTCAATTAGAGTCCCCTCCAAACGCCTACGACAAAAAATTAGTCGAAGTCCGCGGGCGTATCTATTTCGGGAAATTCGATTTCATCATTGACGCCAGCTGTAAATCACGCCGCCAGGCCGGTGTGTGGCTGGACCTTGGCGGCGATGTTCAATCACCAGGAGAATATTGGGGCACGTCGACTTTTCTTCCCAAGCAGAAGGGAATGGATGTCCAGGTCCGGGGTATCGCCGTTCCTCTAGTCCACGACGCTCTGCTGGATCAATTCGTGAACGATGTCGGCGCAACACGTTTCCGGAAACCAAACGGTGACGGTTGCGGGTCAGAGTGCCTCTTCTACAATGTCACCGCAACTCTGAGAGGAATGTTCTTCTCAGGCACAATGGGCGGCTTTGGAATGGAAGAGTGCTGCCATCTGTTGGTGATCGAACGAGTCATCGGTGTTTCGTCGAAACGTACTAACGTGCCCGCCGGAGGACGATTCGAATGCGCGTCGGATCGTTGGCAACCCACAGCGGACGAATTGAAAGCACTTTCGGACATTCCAGAATGTTCGCTGCGGGACGATTTCAACAAGTGCTACGCCGTTCTTGCAAAACATTGGGGAGACATGATCAAACCAGCGGAGGGCCTCGAGTATTCCGGCTCGTGGATGTCGCCTGACATGACGTTGTCGTACAAATTTGGTGGAGGTTTCATCCAGAGTGCCGGTCAACCCGCCGAGATGACCCCGTCGAGCTCAGTGGTTCGCGACGTGTGTCACGCGGTTTCTCCTCCCAAACCATCTTCGGACCACGTCTATTGTGACTTTTATCGGTCTGACAGTTCGCCAGACAATCAAGCCGTAACGGCCTTGCAAAACAAGGTCAGCGCAGGTGGCGAGAGATGGCGAACCTTTGACATGGCACAGGTAGGGTGGTCTGCGTACATCGACGCAAGCAAACAGTGGAAGCTTGCTGCCCCGGTCCAACTAGAATTAGTAAAATGCGAGGCTTGGCCTTCGGGTCCTGACGGAGACGGAAACCAACAGCAATGGGGCCATTGCACTTGGTTTGCGAAAGACGAAATGCAACAAATCGAGGTCATGTTGCATAAGCCAGGCTACCTCGCGAAATCCGTCGGCCAATTGGACAAAGTCATCTGGATAGCAACCGACGTGCAAAACAACCTCTGCCGCACCATGCCTCAACCGCGCTGACCACCCACGAATCCAATCAATGCCAATGCCACATCTCAAAACGCGATTCTAACTTGCTGCCATGTTCACGCTAGTCGGCGGCACCCAACAAACGCCCTAATCGAGAATTGTCTCACCATATAAATGCGTCACGAGCTCACTGAAGCCGTCGAGATAAACATCCGCCGGGTACGCTACGCGATGGTGTACCCCAAACCCATAATTCACCGCTGCCGCCAACATGCCCGCGTTCCTCGCCGTCTGCACGTCCACTTCGGAATCGCCCACCAGCAGCGCTTCCCGCGGTTCGGCGCCCAACTCACGAAGAATGGTCTTCGCGCCCAGCGGATCGGGCTTCTTTGTTTCAAAACTGTTGCCTCCGTAGATCGCGCGAAAATATTTCGAAAGCCCCATCGCATCCAGAATCCGCACGCTCATGCGCACGGGCTTGTTCGTCAAAAC
>JBARCY010000194.1:0-2541 GCA_049794595.1 Candidatus Acidiferrum sp. | reverse complement strand
TGCGCTATTTGCCTCCACGTACAAGCGCAACAGCGGTTCCGTTCCGGACAGCCGCAGCAGCATCCACGAGCCATCCTCGAAGCAGAATTTTGCACCGTCCGTCCGGTCTATCGATACAACTTTCCGCCCCACCAGTGTCGAAGCGTCTACCGCCACCTTCTTCACCACGTTTGCCTTTTGTTCGTCGCTCAAGTGCAAATTCTCGCGCACCGGCCAGAATTCGCCTCCCACTTTCTTGAAAAGCTGCTTGATCTGCTCTCCCAGCGAAGCGCCGCGAGCTGCGATCATTTCTGCCACCAGCAGACACGCCAGGATTCCATCCTTTTCCGGTACGTGCCCGCGAATCGTCAGCCCCGCGCTCTCTTCTCCGCCCAGCGCAATTCTGTCTTCGCGAATCAATTGCCCGATGTATTTGAAGCCCACCGGCGTCTGATACGTCTTCTGGCCGTGCGCTTTCGCCGCCGCATCGATCAGTTGCGAAGTCGCCACGCTGCGCGCCGCAGGCATGTTCCAGCCGCGCGTCTCCACAATGTAGTCGTACACCAGCGCCAGAATATGATTCGGTTGAATCCAAGCTCCATCCCGATCGATCATTCCAAACCGGTCTGCGTCGCCATCGGTGGCCAGCCCCGCCGCCGCCCCCGAATCCATCACCGCCTTACGCAGAGGCGCCAGATTTTCTTCGCTAACGTCCGGCCCTGTCCCGTTAAAAAGACAATCGCGATTCGTTCGCATCGGCTGGACCGCAATGCCATGCTCCGCGAGCGCACGATCGAGATATCCTGCTCCGCAGCCGTGGAGCGCGTCTGTCACAAATTGCACGTTCGCTTTTCGCAGCGTCTCGAACCGCACCAATTCTCCAAGCCGCTTCAGATAATTCTCGCGAAGATTCACTTTCTCCGTCTTCACTCCGCCCGCAGGCACGGCCGGCGAAGTTGGATACGCTCCCTCTTTGGCTATGATTCTCGCCACTCGCGCTTCGATATCTTTCGTCACTTCCGGCAGCGCCGGCCCCGCATCCGCCGAAGAAAATTTCAACCCATGGTATTGCGCCGGGTTATGGCTGGCCGTGAAGTTGATAGCTCCATCCAGTTTCGCTCGCTGAATCTCATAAGCCACCGCCGGCGTCGGAGTAAACGTTTCGCAAAGCAGCGTACGAATCCCGTGCTCCTGCAAAATCGCCACCGCGAGCTGCGAAAACTCTTCCGAGTAAAATCGCGTGTCGTATCCGACCAGAATCGTTGGATTTTTCTTCTTCGCCGTGACATGCTCCGCGATCGCCGTCACCGCCAGCCGCACGTTCGCAAACGTAAAATCGTCCGCAATCAGCCCGCGCCAGCCAGACGTGCCGAACTTGATCGGCGACGCATTTAATGTAGATGAAGCGCTCATACCGTCGTATTCTATCCGAGTTTTTCCAATACGGAACCACCCATACACGGGCGGCTCAACGCCAATGCTTGTAGGGGAGGGGCTTGCTCCTCCCCGGCTTGCACCTCCCGCGATGTGGCAACCACCGGATTCATTTCTGGGAGGCTTCTCCATGAACTCTACCGACAACTACCGCCTCGTTCTGGTCGCCTGCGCCAATGCCCTCCAGGCAAAACTCATCGCGCGCAGCCTCGTGGAAAAACGCCTCGCCGCCTGCGTCAACGTTCTCCGCAGGTCCATCGATTCGTACTATCGCTGGGAAGGAAAAGTGGAAAAAACTCACGAAGTCTTGCTATTCATCAAAACCACGGTTAGAAAACTAGGCGGCCTCGAAAGGGAAGTAAAGCGCCTCCACAGCTACGAAGTCCCCGAATTCATCGCCCTACCCATCGTCTCCGGCTCCAAAGCCTACCTCGACTGGCTCGACGAAAACACCTAGCCGGTCTTTCTTCTCTGTGCTCTCTGTGTCCTCAGCGCCCTCTGCGTAAATTCTTTTCCGTTCTTTCAGAAGCCTCACACGTATAACAACGCCTGATCCAAGTCCGCCATAATATCTTCCACGTCCTCAATCCCCACCGAAATCCGAACCAATCCTTCCGTAATCCCGATCCGCTCCTGCACTTCTTTCGGCATCGACGCGTGCGTCATTTGCGACGGCAGCGAAACCAGCGTTTCCACTCCGCCCAAACTCTCCGCCAGCGAGCACAATTTCAACTGATTCAAAAATCGCCGCGCCGCTTCCAGCGAACCCAAATCAATCGCCAGCATCGCTCCCGGCCCTTTTTGCTGGCGCCGCGCAATTTCATGCTGCGGATGCGTTGGCAATCCCGGGTAATGCGTCTTGCGAACTTTTGGGTGCGCATCGAGATGCCGTGCCACGGTAATCCCATTCGCGTTGTGCTGCAGCATGCGAATCGCCAGCGTCTTCAATCCCCGTGAAATCAAAAAGCAGTCCATCGGAGCCAGCCCCGATCCCGCCGACCTCTGAATGAAATAAATCTTCTCCGCGTCGTCCGGCCGCGTAAGTACCACCGCCCCGCCTGTGCAGTCGCTATGCCCGTTCAAATACTTCGTCATCGAGTGCACCACGATTTGCGCGCCAAGCTCGAT
>JBARCY010000193.1:0-3774 GCA_049794595.1 Candidatus Acidiferrum sp. | reverse complement strand
GTTGTCACTAATACCTGTGGCTAACACGACACTCGGAGGATTCCCAGCTTTCGCCCAAACCGTATCGACGCCGACGACGTGGCGAGAAGAACTGATTCGAATCGACCACAATATTTCCGACAAGTATCGTTTGACGTTCCGGTATATCCACGATTCGTGGTCAACGATTGTGCCGAATCCTCTCTGGGGAGTGGGCGCATCGGACTTCCAAAACGTCCAGACAAACTTCGTCGGGCCGGGAACGAGTTTTGTCGCCCGCCTGAACGCGAACTTCTCTCCTACCTTGCTGAATGAATTCGTGGCGAGCTACACCGCGGACCACATTTTCCTGACCGCACTCAATGAGCCGGCGGCGTTGCCGGCTGGCGCCATGGGTGCGCTTTTTGCCAATAATTTTGGCGGGAAGCTTCCATCGATCAACCTAGGGGGTAACGCTGCCTACGACGGCGGAAACAGTGGCAATGGTGCGCTGGCCCAAGATACCGGATACTTTCCGTGGAACAACGCCAATCCGACGTATACCTACCGCGACAATTTGACGAAGATCGCGGGCAACCACACACTGATTATGGGCGTGTATTTCGCCGCAGCGCAAAAGAACGAGGATAACTCTCCAGACATTCAGGGTATTCTCTCCTTCAGTACGTCCTCGCCGATCAGTACTGGAAACTCTCTCGCTGACATGCTGGTGGGCAATGTAGGGCAATATCAGCAGACCAATCTGGAAGCCAAGTATTACAACCGCTATAAAATCGTCGAGCCGTATTTCCAGGACGACTGGCGCGTCACAAAGCGCTTGACCCTGAACCTCGGCTTGCGCGTGAGCCTCTATGGAACTTACCGCGAGAGATATCAGCACGCTTTTGCGTTCGATCCTGCGGACTTCAACGCTTCCAATGAACCGGTTATCGATGCGACTGGCAATGTGACTGGAAATGCGGGAGCGCTTGAGCCGGGACTCGGCAATCCGTTTAACGGCCTTGTGCAATGCGGCGGAACCGGGGGAACCTCCTCTGTGCCTGCAAACTTTCTGACGTTATTTCCGGGATCTGGTGTCGCCGGATCTTCCAACGCAGGCTGCATGCAAGGACATCTTTTCAATCCCGCGCCGAGAATTGGCTTCGCGTTCGACCCCAAAGGCGACGGCAAGATGGCGATTCGAGGCGGGTACGGGATATTTTACGAGCACACGAACGGTAACGAGGGCAACACTGAATCGCTGGAAGGATCGGCACCTTTCGTGCTCACCTCCACTCAGTCGAACGTAGTTGGCTACAATAACATCGGAGCCGGCGGAGGCTCGGCCTTTCCGCTTAATTTTACGGAGATCCCCACCCGCGTACAGTGGCCCTACGTCCAACAGTGGAATTTGGATGTGCAGAGGGAACTGCCGGAGCATATCATTTTGAGCGTCGCGTACGTCGGTAGCAAAGGGACGCACCTGACGATTTTGAGCGACGGGAATCAACTTTTCCCGGTTCCCGCGGGGAGCAATCCGTATGCTGCTGGGCAGCAGATTACGGCCGCGGACTGCAATACCATCGTGAATCCAGCCACCGGCCTGCCAGACCCAGGAGCCACATTGGGGAACGGCACACCCGTTCCGAGCGGCGCATTGAATAATCTTTTCGTGGCTTGCGGAAACAATGCAAACTTAGTACGCACAAACTTTCCCGGTGTCGGCACCGTTCAGAATTTGCAGGACGGCGCTAACTCCGTCTACCACGCGCTGCAAGTCTCAGCGAATCGCACCATTGGAGATTTGACGGTGAGTCTGGCTTACACCTACAGCCACTCGATTGACGACTCCTCTGATCGGTCCGACTCAGCGTTCGTGAATTCCTACGATTACGCTTTGAACAGAGCCAGCTCCACTTTCGATCAGCGACACAATCTGGCCATCAGCTATAACTACAACCTGCCCTTCTTCAAAGGAACCTCTGGGTTTGCGCATACCGTTCTGTATGGGTGGCAGATCTCAGGTATTACGATTGCTCAGACCGGAACTCCATTCTCGGTAGTCAACAATACGTCCTTTGGCGACAACGCTGGCGTCGGCAATGGCGAGGGCACCGGCTCGCGTCCGGACCTTGTTGGCAGTCCCTTCGCCGTAACCGCCGCGCAACGACAAGCGGCCGATGCGGCTTCCTTCGGCGTGCTCTATTACAACCCAAACGCTTTTGCAATACCGACGGGACTCACGTTTGGGAATGTGGGCCGCGACACGCTGTATTTGCCGGGCCGTCTCAACTTTGACTTCGGGCTCATCAAGGACTTCGCGATTAACGAGAAGACCGGATTTACGTTCAAGTGGGAAATGTTCAACATGTTCAACCATACCCAATTCAATGGGATTGATACGGGCCTTAACGATGGTGGAAGCTTCTTGCAACTGAACTCCACGCACGACCCGCGGATCATGCAGTTCGGGTTGCGCTTCTACTTCTAACAGAATCTCAGCCAAACGGGGCGGCGCTTTTTTCATAGGCGCCGCTCTTTTTTCCTGATACGGGCCTCGCTTTTTTGTATACTCGCTCCGCACATTGAGGAGGAGTGAAAAACACCATGAAACGCCGAACCTTTATTGAAACATCCGTTGCAGCGGCGGCTTTGTATGCAGCACGGCCGTCGTGGGCCGCTGAAACCAGGCACCGGATTGACAAGGTGGGATTGCAGCTTTACACCGTGCGCGGAGAAATGGCGAAGGATTTTGATGGGACGATCGCCAAGGTCGCTGAGACGGGGTATAAAGAGGTGGAATTCGCCGACCACTACAATCATTCGGGAAAAGACATGCGCGCGGTGCTCGATAAGAATGGCCTTGCGGCGCCTTCGGAGCACATGAACTACGACATCCTCTTGAACAAATGGCCCGAGACGCTCGACGAAGCGCACGTGATCGGTTGCAGCTACGTTGTGTGCCCCTGGGTCGACGAAAAGATGCGCACCGCGGACGGCTGGAAGCAGGTTGCGGAGACCTTCAACAAAGCCGGCGAAGAAAGCCAGAAGGCGGGAATCCAATTCTGCTTTCATAATCATTCGTATGAGTTCGCGCCCGTCGAAGGACTGGACGCTAAATTCGCGTACGACTTCCTGCTCGAGCATACGGATCCCAAGCTCGTGAAGATGGAGATGGACTTGGGCTGGATCAGCGTGGCGAAGCAAGATCCGGTGAGTTATTTCAGAAAGTATCCGGGGCGCTTCCCGATGGTACACATCAAGGATTATGTGAACGACCCCAACTCGACGAGCAGTTACGCGGGAGCGACGGGCTCGGTGAAATTCAAGGGGCGGCTGGCCGATGTGGGGAAGGGAATCGTCGATTGGAAGCGGATCCTTTCGCACTCGGACGAGGCGGGCATCAAGCATTATTTCGTGGAGAATGACGACGCGAAAAAACCGTTCGAGGACATCAAGATCAGCTACGACTATCTAGAGGCGCTGCGCTTTTAGTCCCGGGTGATTCGGCCGACGCAAAAAAGGCGGCGTGCAATCATTGAAATATTGGCCATTAGAAACAAAAGACGGAGCGGGATCAGGAGGGTGTGATGAGCAAGCAAAGTTTTTCGCGTCGTGAATTTTTGCAGAGCACGGCCGGGGTTACCGGCGCGCTGGCAGCGGCGCCGAGCATCTTCCTAAAACCGGAGTACATTCCTTCGACGCTTGAAGCGGTGGCGCCGAGCGACACGGTGCGCTTCGGCATCATCGGCATCGGGATGCAGGGCTCGGGCTTGTTGACGGCGGCCGTTCAATTGCCTGGTGTCGAATGCGTGG
>JBARCY010000192.1:0-27924 GCA_049794595.1 Candidatus Acidiferrum sp. | reverse complement strand
TTCGCGGACGAGGGTTGATGATCGGCATTGAGATTGTCCGGGATCAGCGCACGAAGGAAAAAGCCGCGGACTTGCGCAATGCCATCGTCGACCTCGCGTTCCACAAGGGGCTGTGCATCCTTGGCGCTGGGGAGAACACACTGCGCTTGTCGCCGCCGCTTCTTATCGACGAAGAACAAGCGGACTTCGCCGTGCGCACTCTCGAAGAATGCATTCGCGAAGCGGAGAAAAAGGTCTAGTGCCGTCTCGCCCCAATGTCAGAGCTTTCACGAATCGCACCGCATTGACTCCCGTGGCGGCCACAAAAGTTTGGTGGAAGCCACGGGATTATTGTCTATACTTCGAGCCATATCGCTGGTTTCGTGGGGAGCCGATGCCGATCGTTTCGCGATTGATTTTTCAAGCTGTCCATTGGGCCGCGCGGAAAGGCTTGCGCGAGCGAGAGACTCCAGCGGCTGAAACCAAAAAACACGAGGCGCGCCAAACCGGAATTCGCGGCGAGACGTACGCCTATTGGTATCTGCGGCGCCACGGCTACATTTTTGTTGCGCGGAATTTCACGCCCCGCGCGTCAAAGGGCGAAATTGACATGGTCGGCTACGACGGCAAAACACTGGCTTTTGTGGAAGTGCGAACACGCACGGTGCGCGAGGAAATGTCCGCATTGCCAGAGCTAAGTGTTACGCCGGGTAAACAACACCTGCTTGCTCGTACCGCGCAACACTTTCTCGCGGAACGTCGCGTCCCGGAATGCCCTTGCCGGTTCGACGTGGTGGCCATCGACAATGCGCCCGGCAAACCGCCGGTCGTTCGCTTGCATAAAGACGCCTTCAGCCCTCAAATATAAAATTCCACAGGAAAATCCGGCAGAGCGCATCCTGAGCGGCGCCAGACGCGGTACAATCGGGACACAAGAGGCGCTCACTCGGCGCCACAAATTTGCTTCTCTCGAGGAGGTTTGCTTTGCCGGAGTTGCGAAAAGACCCGATTACTGGACGCTGGGTGATAATTTCCACGGAACGCGGAAAACGGCCGAATGACTTTCTACGCGAAAGCGTCACTCCGCTCCCTGACGGAAAGAACTGCCCGTTCTGTCCCGGCCATGAAACCAAAACGCCTCCGGAAATTCTCGTGTATGGCCGGAGCAACGGTGGTGCGAACACCGCTGGCTGGACCGTTCGAGTCGTGCCCAACAAATTTCCCGCGCTTGGCATCGAAGGGGACCTCGACCGCGAAGGCGAGGGTCTGTTCGATAAGATGAACGGTGTCGGCGCACATGAAGTGATTATCGAAACACCTGATCACATCGCGACATTGGCTTCTTTACCGGAGCGCGCCGTCGAAGATGTGCTATGGGCTTACCGCGACCGCATGCTCGATCTAAAAAACGACAAAAGGTTTCGCTACGTCCTAATTTTCAAAAATCATGGCGAAGCCGCGGGCGCTTCTGTTGAGCATACCCACTCGCAATTGATTGCGCTGCCCATTGTGCCGCGCCGCGTGCGTGAAGAAGTGGACAGCTCCTGGCACTACTATGACGAAAAGGAGCGCTGCATCTTTTGCGACATCATTCGGCAGGAGCGAGATACTGGCGAGCGTGTTATCGGCGAAAACGATCACTTCATAACGCTCGCTCCGTACGCCCCGCGATTTCCCTTTGAGATGTGGCTGTTGCCGAAGGTCCACGGCTCGTCATTCGAAAACAATCAGAGCACCATGTACGCAAGCCTGGCACGCATGTTGAAGGACACATTGATGCGCCTCGATGTGGTTCTGGACCGCCCTGCATACAATTTTATGATCCACACTTCACCTGTTGGCGAAGAAATCAACGATCATTATCATTGGCACTTCGAAATTATTCCGAAGCTCACCAAAGTTGCTGGTTTCGAATGGGGAACTGGCTTTTATATCAATCCGACACCGCCCGAGGAGTCGGCTCGATTCTTGCGCGAGGCCAAGATCACTTCGCCCCCGGCAGGTGCAAAAAAATAGACTCCACCGCGCATGCTCCCTCCGGTCCTCCGGATGGAAGCAAGAGTTTTGCTATACTTACTGGTTTGGCGCGGTACCCAAGTGGCCCAAGGGAGAGGTCTGCAAAACCTCCATTCGTGGGTTCGACTCCCACCCGCGCCTCCAACTCCTTGCGCTTGCGTAGGCCGGAGCCACTATAAGACTTCTTAGGTTACGCCGGGATGTCCCGATTTGCTCGGTTCGACGATCTTCGTGTGACTAGATGCCAAAGCTTTCTCATTCAAATTTGAAGAAACCCGAAACCAGCACCGGGTAAGGAAACATCTAACTTTCGAGGATGAATTGGAGCTGCGAATCGGCAGTGCCTAGGGAGGTCGAGAACGACATTCGTTCAGTTTCGCTGAATAATACGTTCAATTCTTACAATTTGACACCTCGGCGAACGGTTTGTAGTCTGCGACGCTCGTGATCCCGGGAAGGGCTACGACTCAATTTTAAAGGCCGAGGCATCGCACCCATCTGATACGCACTGCCCGTCCCTTGCATACAACAAGTGGGCACGGCGTTATAATAATTGTGTTCGACAGCAGGAATGGTCGGTGTATGGCATGAAAACTGCTTTTCTGAAATCAACGAGCCGAACTCCATCCTCAGGCGATGGCAATTTACTGACGGAAGAACAGATTTTTTCGACCGTCGAGGATGTTTTTGCGGGCACGTCGTTCGTTGACATTCATACACACTTGTATCCTCCCTCCTTTGGAAAACTTGGGCTGTGGGGTATCGACGAACTGCTCACCTACCACTATCTCGAAGCTGAACTGTTTCGCTCCTCGCACATAACGCCTAACAAATATTGGTCGCTTTCCAGGCGCGAACAAGCCGACGCGATCTGGCGAGCGCTGTTCGTCGAAAACACTCCTGTCTCGGAAGCGACTCGCGGGGTAGTTGCTGTTCTCAACGCTTTCCAATTATCCACCGACAGTCCGGACCTGACCGAAGCAAGGGACTTTTTCAAAGCGCAGACGATCGAAACGCACATTGAGAAAGTGCTCCAGATGGCAGGCGTGAGCGTGGTGGTCATGACGAATGATCCACTCGACCCAGAGGAAGCCGCAGTCTGGCTGAACGGCGTATCGAACCACGCGCAATTTCGCGCGGTACTGCGGCTGGATCGGATTTTGTGCACCTGGCCCGCGCACTGGCGGATGTTGGCCGGACATGGCTACCAGGTGGACGAGCAGGCTTCAGGCAAGTCGGTGGCAGAAGTGCGCCGTTTCTTGGCCGACTGGCACGCGCGCATGCAACCGATATACATGGCGGTCTCCCTGCCGGACAGTTTTGCTTATCCCCAGGAGACGGTTGGCAATCGATTGTTGAAAGAGGCGGTGCTTCCGTCCTGCCGCGAGTTTGGAATTCCGCTTTCGCTCATGATGGGCGTTCGGAAGCAAGTGAACCCTGTGATCCGTTTGGCGGGGGACGCTGTTGGCAAATCGGACCTGAAAGCGCTGGAAAATCTGTGCCGCGAATTTCCGGAGAATCGGTTCCTTGTGAGCGTACTTAGCCGGGAGAACCAGCACGAACTCTGCGTCTATGCACGCAAGTTCAACAACTTGATGCCGTTTGGGTGCTGGTGGTTCATGAACAATCCATCGATCGTCGAGGAGATTACGCGCGAGCGGATCGAGATGCTGGGGACAAGCTTTATTCCGCAGCATTCCGACGCCCGCGTTCTCGAACAGGTCATCTACAAATGGCACAACACGCGCAGGACAGTGTCGAGAATTCTCTCGGAATCCTATCGCTTGCTCGCCGAGGACGGCCGAAGTGTGACCCGCGGTGACATTCAGCGTGACGTGAACCGTCTCTTTCGTACCAATGCTGAAGCTTGGACGAGCATGAAAACACCCGTTTCCGATGCACCCATTCGCACTTAGCGCGCATTTCCGTCTGGAAAGTTAATCTGTGCGGTGAACTCATTTTTCTTCAACGCTACCAAATGGTGGAATACACGCAACCATCGTCCTCTGCAACCGGCGAACACGTACGATATCCTGGCGAACGCGTGCTGCAAATCCGGAACGAAAAGTTTGAGCTAGTCGTTCCCGTTGAGCCGGCGATCTGGCGCGAGGTGCAAGCCCTTATTTGAAACGGCCGAAGGGCAACGGTTCGCACCTACAATCTCAATCAGTAGCCCAGCTTCTTGTCCACGACGCTAAACAACGCTTCGCCATTGCGGAATCGCTCATACTGTTCGATGAAAAACTTCATCGCATTCTCTAGCCAATCCGGCGTATGGTCCGCACAATGCGGCGAGAGCAAAACGTTCTCCAGCTTGTAAAACGGATGACCCACGGGCAAAGGTTCATGATCGAAGACATCCAGAGCGGCACCCTTGATCCCTCCGTTCGATAGAGCACTGATCAACGCCGCCTCGTTAATCACTGGTCCTCTCCCCACGTTGATTACAACTGCGGTTGGCTTCATCTCCGCGAACTCCGCCTCGCCGATCATTCCCCGCGTTTCTGCCGTCAACGGTGTCGCTACAACCACATAGTCGCAGCGCGAAATCATCTCAATACGATTTTCTGGCGTGTAGGTCTGCGCAACTAGAGGATCTTTGGTCTGCGAAGACGGAGCATGCCGTCTCAAAGCGAGCACGGTCATTCCAAGCGCATGCGCTCTCTCGGCGACCGCCCGCCCAATGTCTCCATACCCGATAATTCCCACCGTTTGTCCGCAAGCCCACAAGACGTCAAAAGCTTCCCAGGTGCCGGCCATCTGATTCCGGATCATCCGTCGAAAGTCTTTCGCGAAATACAAGATCGCGGCAAGTGCAAACTCTCCGAGCGATGCACTGAACACCCCCACCCCGTTTGTGAGTGGTACCGCACTCTCTACGAGCTCTGTGAACAACGTTTTCTCCAAACCCACCGAGCGCGAATGCACCCATAGCAGATTCGGACACATCCCAAACACTTTCTTAAATAGCGCCAGCGGTCCGGACCAGTTAAAAAGAACGGTGGCACAAACGGCGTCCTGCTCAAATACATCCGCAGAATCTCCAACGATAATCTTCGCATCGCCGAGACGTTGCCCCAGCATGGCAAGGTGCGGCTCATCGGGGTTTGCCAGCACCAGAATCGTATCGTTTCTCATAGGTCTCGCGGGAACAGCGAAAAAGATTACACCACAACTGGAGCACGCCGCATCCAGAAGGTACGGTTTCGAGAAATCAAGTCCGGTATTTGAAGTTCGTCATTTGACACTACAAAATGAGTCCTCCTAAACTACATCGAGTTACAAGAATGAATCCTAGTTGACCGTGTTTTTCAAAGTTCTACGGTTGGATGCGTCACGTCATAGTCCCTCGGAAGGATTTCATGCCGACAAAAGATTCCAAGTCCTTGAGAAGCTATCGCTGGTACGGTCCGGACGACCTGCGCTCCTTCGGCCATCGTTCTCGCGCCGCCTCTATGGGCTGCATCCAGGCCGACTACGCGGGCAAGCCGGTTATCGCCATTATCAACACATGGGCTGACGTCAATCCATGTCACAGCCACCTTCGTGAGCGCGCAGAGGATGTGAAGAAAGGCGTATGGCAGGCCGGCGGTTTTCCCGTCGAGATACCGGCGTTCACTCTCGGCGAAACATTCCAGAAGCCCACCACGATGATGTACCGCAACCTGCTCGCGATGGAGACTGAGGAACTCCTGCGTTCCTATCCAGCCGATGGCTGCGTGCTCCTGGGCGGCTGCGACAAAACGACTCCCGCGCTCTTGATGGGCGCTATTAGCATGAATCTACCAGCGATCTACGTTCCCGCGGGGCCGATGCTTCGGGGCAATTGGCGTGGCCAAATCCTCGGCAGCGGTTCGGACGTCTCCAAGTATTGGGCAGAGCGCCGCGCCGGAAACATCGATCTGCAAGCATGGACTGAAATCGAGAACGGCATCGCGCGTTCCGCAGGAACTTGCATGACCATGGGTACGGCTTCCACAATGACCAGCCTCACCGAAGTCCTTGGCTTCACACTTCCCGGCGCGACCTCAATCCCCGCGGTCGATTCCAACCATCCCAAGATGGCCAATCGTTCCGGCCGCCGCATCGTGGAAATGGTTTGGGAGGATTTGAAGCCACGCGATATTTTGCGTGAAGCTTCCTTCAACAATGCGATTGCGGCGGAATTTGCACTCGGTGGTTCGACGAACGCCGTTATCCATCTGCTAGCTATGGCCGGTCGCGCGGGGATCAAAATCACGCTAGATCGTTTTGACGAATATTCAAGAAAGACGCCAATGCTCGCGAATATTCGGCCTAGCGGCAAGTATCTGATGGAGGACTTCTATTATGCCGGTGGCTTGCCCGCATTACTGCGTGTGCTAGGTTCCCACTTGGATCTCAGTTGCTTGACGATTACGGGGAAAACACTCGCCGAGAATATTTCCGGCGCCGAAATCTACAACTCCGACGTAATCCGCTCTTTAGACAATCCCGTCCTCGCCTCAGGTGGCTTGGCCATCCTTTACGGAAATCTTGCTCCCAACGGCGCCGTTATCAAAGCCTCCGCCGCCGAACCGAGGCTCCTCAAACACGCTGGCCGTGCCGTCGTCTTCGACAGTTTTGACGAAATGAACGCCCGTTTGGATGACCCTGCTCTCGAGGTGGATGCCGACAGCGTCCTGGTGCTGCGAAACGCCGGACCAAAAGGCGCTCCGGGAATGCCCGAATGGGGAAATCTTCAGCTTCCCCAAAAGATACTGAAAGCCGGCGTTCGTGACATGGTCCGCATTTCCGACGCGCGAATGAGTGGCACAAGTTACGGCGCCTGCGTCCTCCACGTTTCCCCCGAATCATTTGTGGGAGGCCCACTTGCACTGCTCAAAGAAGGCGATCTCATCGAACTCGATGTCCCTGAGCGAAAACTGAACATGCTCGTGAACGAAGACGAACTTGCCCGTCGCCGGGCAGCATGGCGCCCGAAAGAGGGAATTTATCCTCGCGGTTACGGCAAACTATTCATGCAGCACATCAAGCAAGCTCATGAGGGTTGCGACTTTGATTTCCTGGAAGGAACTGCCCCAATCCCCGAGCCCGAGATTCATTAAGGCTAGAATTCGGAAACAGAGCCCAGGCGCGAGACAAAGAAACATAACCTAAATTGCGGGAGCCTCGCTTCGCTGTGGAAGAGCGCTGCGTCCGGCGCCCACGGCAAGCATCAAAACTCCCGAAAGGCACAAGCTCCCAACGAGGTATAGCAGCCCCGCGCGGAATGAATGAGTGCGGTTGACCAGATACCCCATAATCATAGGCCCAAAAAATCCTCCAAGATTTCCCACCGAATTGATCATTCCGATGGATGCGGCCGCGGCGGATTCGCTCAAAAACGCAGTAGGCACGGCCCAAAAACAAGGATGGAATGAGTAATAGCCGGCTCCCACCAGGCAGAACAGCGCAACCGCGATCGCGAGACTCGAACCATAAATTACTGCCAGCAACAGAGAAACTCCGCAGAGGAAAATCGATACCGCTGCATGCCAATGGCGCTCCAAGGTCCGGTCTGAATGCCATCCGTTGAGTTGCTGAACCAAAAACCCGGCAAGATAGGGCAGCGCCGCGAACAGCGTGACCCGCATGTCACTCTGCCCGGAAAGCCGCTTCAGGATGCTTGGCAACCAAAACGCGACTCCGTATCCACCCGTGGTTGCGCAGAAGTAACACAACGTCAGCAGAATGACGTCGCGTTGCATAAACGCCTGCCAAATGGTGTAGGAACGGACCCTTCGCTTCGCCTGCTTTTCATTTTCTAGCTGGTCGTTGATCCACTCGCGTTCAACCGGTAGGAGCCATTTCGCGTCCCGCGGCCAATCCGTAAGATAAAAAACTGTCATCACGCCGAACACGACTGCGGGAACGCCCTCCAATATGAACAGCCATCGCCATCCCCGCAATCCGAACCAGGCAATTCCCAGCAATAAACCGGCGAGCGGAGAACCCACGACGTAGGAGAGCGGGCTCGCCGCGTAAAAAACGGCGATGGCTTTTGCCCGGTCCTGATACCGGAACCAGTGCGACAAGTAGACTATGACGGCTGGGAAGAAACCCGCTTCCGCGGCCCCCACAAGAAATCGCACCCAATAAAATTCCCGCGCCGTTTGGATAAACGCCATCAGCGCGGTTATGATTCCCCAGGAGATCATGATCCGGGCAATCCACTTCCGCGCACTCCACCGTTCCGCGATCAACGCACCGGGAATTTCCAGCACCATGTATCCGATAAAGAACATCCCCGCTCCAAGGCCAACGACCTTGTCGTTGAATCCCAGGTCGTGCGGCATCTCCAGAGCAGCCGCGCTCACGTTCATGCGGTCCAGGAATGCAATGATGTATAGCAAGAAGAGAAAGGGAAGCAGCCGCCAAGCAATTCGTTTTCGTGCGCTTTGTGCGACCGGCGAGTCTGGCGATGCAACGGCCATCTTCCCTCGATTCGCAAGCTCTCGGATTTCTGCGGAGCTATCCTGCATCATTTTCCATTTTCTCGGCGTAAAATCTGCGCCGCGTGGTGTAAAAATAAAGGACGCCGAGCCCTTCGGCCTTTCGAAGTCACCTCGGCAGAAACCACCGCTGACCATGTCACGCACGCCTTCGCTGGCATCTCATCAAATAATCTTCTCCGGGAGTTAGAATGCGCGAGTATGCGATTGCCGCCATCCCTGCGGATGGCATCGGCCCAGAAGTAATATCCTCTGGCCTCGAAGTGTTGCAGGTCCTCGCACAAAAAGGAGGCAAGTTTCAGCTCAAGGTAGAGACCTTTCCCTGGGGCTCGGACTATTACAAAAAACATGGCGTGATGATGCCGCGAAATGGCCTCGATCTCCTTCGGCCGTTCAACGCAATTTATTTTGGCGCCGTCGGTGCTCCCGATATTCCCGATCACATCACGCTCTGGGGATTGCGGCTAGCTATCTGCCAGGGTTTCGATCAGTATGTGAATCTCCGCCCAACGCGAATCCTGCAGGGCTTGTCCTCGCCTCTGCGCGACTGCAAGCCTAGCGATCTCGATTGGGCCATCGTCCGCGAAAATTCCGAAGGCGAATACGCCGGACAAGGTGGCCGCGCCCACTGCGGCTTTCCAGAAGAAGTCGCCACCGAAACTTCCATCTTCACTCGCCGCGGCGTCACCCGCATCATGCACTTCGCGTTCAAACTCGCCCAAGACCGCCCGCGAAAGCTCCTAACTGTCGTCACGAAATCCAACGCCCAGCGCCACGGCATGGTCCTGTGGGATGAAATCGCGGCAGAAGTTTCAAGAGATTTTCCGGACGTCACTTGGGACAAGATGCTCGTCGATGCCATGACCACGCGAATGGTTGCGAAGCCTGCCAGTCTCGACACCATCGTCGCAACAAATCTTCACGCCGACATTCTCTCCGACCTTGCAGCCGCCCTGGCCGGCAGCCTCGGAATCGCACCGACCGCCAACCTTGATCCCGAACGCCGCTTCCCCTCCATGTTTGAGCCCATTCACGGCGCTGCGTTCGACATCACCGGCAAAGGCATCGCCAATCCCATCGGTGCGTTGTGGACTGCCGCGCTGATGCTTGCGCATCTCGGCGAACAGGACGCGGCGCAGCAACTCATGCAGGCCGTGGAAAGTATTACTGCCTCCGGTCTTCACACCCCCGACCTCGGTGGCAAAGCTACGACTCGTGAAGTTACTTCTGCCGTCTGCGACGCGATTCACAGCTCGAATGCTTAAGTAGCAGCGTGGAACTGCCGAACAATCCTCCTTGACAGCAGGCGTAACCTATTGGACGCGTTCCAGTCTCACGCATACATTTCAGCATGTGGGTTTCGGCTGGACTCACGTAGATGCAAAAAATAATCCCTGCGCTTCTCTTCTCCGTTTCATTTTTCGCGCTTCGGCGGGATTCATCCCCGGCGCTGTCCGGAATTTCAATTGTTCTTGTCTGTTGGGTCTTCCCTGCCGATGGCCGTTCACCACACTTGGAGTCGTGGCGCCAGGACAGGAATCCTTCCGATTGGCATTCCCTTCGCCAGTTCTTGGATCATTGGGCTTCGCGATTGGTGATCGAGACACGAAAGACCGGCTTGGATTTTTCCACAGCTTCTATCTCATAGCTCTCTGCGCTTTTGGCAGAATCATAGTCTCGCCACAGCCAGATCATTTCTTCGGGAAACTCCGCGGCGCCTTGCCCTGAATTATGCGTGCCCGTGCCAAAACTAAAATGGAAGTCGTATCCCTTCAACTTCAAAGCATTTGCCAGCCGAATGTTGGCCAGCGGCCAACTGCCGTAGTGTTCCTGCTCCATGTCCGACGAACCATCTTGAAGCCACACACGAATATTGTGGTGCGCTTCCCGCAACACCTTCTCGGGATAATCCTGCCCGCCATCAGGAACCGCGGGATCTTCTTTCCACTGAATGCTTGTAAAGCTGCCGATCCAGGCAATGACGCGGCTGAACTGGTCCGGCATTTGCCACGCGGCGTTGAACGCACAAATACCGCCCGAAGAGAGTCCTGTAATCGCCCGGCTGTATGCGTCCTTGCGAATGTTGTATTTGGATTCTACCTCGGCGAGCACCTCGTCGCGGAGAAAACGGACATAGCGGTCGCTGACAGTATCGTAAAGGGTGCTGCGCATGGAATCCTTGAGAGTGCGCTTCCACTTTTCCGAATAGGCCTTCACAAAATTGAATGTCGGCGTCCCCGGCGAGCTTTCGATGTCGCCCGGGTCGATGAATACTCCGATCATCACCGGGATTTTCTTCTCTGCGATCAGATTGTCGATGACGTTGAGAGCCGGGTTGTTTCCATCCCGATCGAGATACCACCCGCCATCCTGGAACACCATAAGCGCGGCAGGCTTGTTCGGATCGTATTGCGCGGGTACGTAAATCCAATACTCGCTTTTCATACCATCGTAGATCTTGCTTGTGTGGAAGAGTTTCGGCGAAAGCGTGCCAGTGGGGACTTCGGGTTGCTGGTAAGACAGCGGAGTAAATGCCGGGAGGTCGAGACGTCCGCCGAACTTCGTCCCGCCATTCGCGCCGCTGATCATGTAATAAAAAGAATGCAGTCGACCAACAGGCTCGACCCGAACAGACGCGTACCACACATTTGAGCCAGCCAGATTTTGCATTTGCCGGCTTGGAGCATCGTCGATCACCAGCGCGGGCTTCGAAGACACCTCAACGGCGAAGAAAAATTCTGGGCCGCGAGCGATCCAAGCCGTTCCTTCCTTTAACTCCTTCGCATCGAAGCTCGAGGAAATCGCCTCCTTTAGGCTGGGACTTTCCGATTTAGCGAGTTCAATGAGTTGCAAAGCCGTTGATTTTTCAGCTGCGAAGGAAGGGTCGCCGAGCAACAAAGCCAACATAGCCGCAAGTCCAAATTCGATATGACGCCGCATGGCCAAGCACCTCGCCTTGAATTCTGCACCATTTCCGCGGGGACAGCGCAAAACACGCGGCCATCGTACTGCGGAGCGGCTCACCAACGAAGCCCTAATAATTTTGGAGGGCGTTCCTCTCCTGTGTATATCCATTCTGGCACTCACGCAAACAAATGTTACTGACGCACTCCTCAGAGCCAGCAAAATAGACTCAGGTCTTCAACGATTCGTTTGTGTCCACGAAACCTGCCTGGCTGGAACGTGCACGGCAGAGGCGCATCAGGACCTTGCTTGCGGGCCGGGGCCAGATGACACCGCACCGCTGGATTTGTCCCGGACGGGAGAGAGCGTGCAGGAAGCGGCGAGCCAACTCAACATCAACACAAAACGCCCGAGTTCCTCCCGCAAAAGAACTCTGGTCGCCCTGGCCATTTTTCTGCCCGTCTTGCTTGCTGCCGCTTCCCTTCGCGGTCGTCCAAGCTATGCTCTCACCGCCTTCGGCGATTTGACCCAACTTTTCCTGCTCGCCACGGCTACAATTTTCTTTGCTTGGAGGGGTATTTCCAATCGGGGCGCACAGCGCGCCTTCTGGCTCTTGCTCGCTCTAGGATTCGCTATGTGGTCCGTCAATATGTTCTTGTGGGCCTACTACGAAGTCTGGTTCAATCGCTCGGTCCCCTCGGTTCCCATCGGTGAGTTCCTCCTCTTCACTAAGCTTGTCCCCATGCTTGCGGCGCTGGCTCTCGAGCCCAACCACGACAAGCCAGACCGATCCCGCCTTCTCGGTTTGTTCGATCTCACCTCGCTGCTCGTCTACTGGACTTACGTCTACCTTTTTTGGTCCATGGCTTACTTGCTCGCCGGAAATGATCTGGCGACCTACAACAGTCATTCGGACATTCTCGACGCCCTGGGGAACCTTGTGTTTCTGTTTGCTGTCGTCGCTGTCGCCTTTCGGAGCCGCTGGCCTTGGCGCCGCTTCTACTTGAACTTTCTGGGCGCCGCGGCCACATACAGTTTGGCTTCCCTCGCAATCAATTGGGCCATCGAGTCGGGGCGCTACTACACCGGCAGCGTTTACGACGTACCACTCACCGCGGCGATGGCATGGTTTTGCGTTGATTCCATCACGTTCACCCCTGATTCGCGTTCACTGCAGGCTCAAACCTCGGGAGTGGGCAAGACTGAGGCGCCTCCAAAAACTAAACCAGTACTTTGGCCTGCGCGACTCTCGATGTTGGTGACCCTCTCAACTCCTGCCATCGGCTTATGGCTGGCGATGAGCGGCGAAACGCAGGATCCCGTGCGCCATTTTCGCATCCTCCTCACCCTCATCACGATGCTGTTTCTGACTATTCTCCTTTTGCTGAAGCAAGACCTACTCAACGCCAAACTTTCCGGATTCCTGCTGGATGCATCCCTTGCCTACTCCAACCTCAAGCGCTTCGAGGATCAGTTGGTACAGAGCGAAAAGCTGGCATCGTTAGGCGAGCTCGTGGCGCGTGTGGCTCATGAAATCAATCGAGCTATGCTCGCGGTCGCCAGAGACGTTGAACGTCTCGATTCGCATCCGGTCGTTGACTCGAATCGTCGAAAGATGTCCGCGAAAATTGGCGAGGCCGCTCGCCGAACCAACAATCTGGTCGAGAGCATGCTGAGCTTTGCTCAGGAAATGCCCGTGAATCGCTCGAACGTGAACGTCCGCTCTCTGCTGGAAACCGCTGTAAATCTGACCCGTTCAGAGAGGCGGCACCGCGTTCGAGTGGAGATACAAGAACTAGGCGGCGTCCCGCTCGTCGAGGGCGACGCCAATCAGCTGATTCAGGTTTTCGTCCAAATTATCGAGAATGCGATTGACGCCATGGAAGCAACCGAATCTGGTCTGCTCACCATCGCCATTCGAGCAGAACAGGAACGTATCGAGATCCGATTTACGGACACCGGCTCGGGCCTGCAGGATCCGCGCCGCGTTTTTGAACCCTTCTATACTACTAAGGCGATTGGTAAAGGTGTTGGTTTAGGACTGAGCACCTGCTACGGGATCATTCGGCAGCATGGCGGCGAGATCGCTTGCCAAAATCGGCCGCAAGGCGGGGCTGTCTTCAGCTTGATAATTCCCGTCGTCGTGATCCATTCGGGAGAAGCCGTTTTCTAGACTTCTGGCGGCTTTTGGAGACGTTGAATTGCTGCGAAGGATTGACACACGCTGGACGCGTATCGCCCTCGGTTTGGTGCTTAGCCAGATCGCCGCCGCCGTCTTCTTGCCTGCCAGCACATTACTAACTTCGCTTGGCGACGCGTTTCCTTGTCTCCTAGCGCTGGTCGTGACGTTGTCTTTTCGCAGTAACCGCTCTCATTCCAACGGCACGGTTCGCTTGTTCTGGCTCTTGAACGAGACGGGCTTTGGCATTCTGTTTCTGTCTCAATTGGTGTGGTTCTATTACGACGTTGTGCTACGCCGGTCCGCGCCCAATCCCGTCGCCGGCGACGGACTCTTTCTGCTCGCTTTGGTCCCTACCCTTGCCGCGTTGACGCTCAAGCCGCAAACGGAGTCCGCTCCCGGCGATCTGCGATTCCGTCGTTTGGACTTCGTACTCTTACTCTTCTGGTGGGTATGTCTTTACCTTTATTTTGCTCTGCCCTGGCAATTTGTGATCAGAAGCTATATCAACTATAACCCCGCCTACTATGTCCTTGCTCTCTCACAACATTGTGCGGCGTTGGTTGCTGTCGGAGTGCTCTATCTAAAGAGCGAAGGCTCCTGGCAAAGATTTTACCGCCAATTTTTTTATGCTCTTTGCGCTTTTGCCGCCGGCAGCCTCCTGCAAAATATTGCTATTGATAGAGCGCTCTACTACACCGGCAGCTTCTACGACGTGCCTTGGGGCTTCTCCCTCGCCTTACTCACCGTTGCAGCTGCACTTGGCCGGAAACTGGGATCTCAGCCAGGCACTTCGGGTGACGCTCCGCAGAACCGCGGCTTGTGGAGCGCCCGTTTCGCCATGATCGGAGTGATCTCTCTTCCTCTCTTGGCCATCGCTACGGTTTTAGATCACCACAATCCCCCTGCCATCGTTGTTTTTCGCCTCCGCCTGCTCTTCGGCGCCATGCTTTTCCTGGGCGCTTTGACGTTCCTCAAGCTAGCGTCCATGGACCGCGAGCTTCTGCGCCTGATTGATCTTACGGAGTCTTCTCTTGAAAGCCTCAAGCTCGTGCAAAATCAAATTCTGGAATCCCAAAGGTTGGCGGCGCTCGGGCGCCTGGCTTTCGGCGCGACCCATGAAATCAGCAACCCCCTGACCGCCATCTTGGGCTACAGTGAGCTCCTCCGTGACGCTCCCGACCTTACGCAAGAAGAGCGCCGCTCAGTCGAGGACATTCACCAGCAGGTTCATTTGGCCCAGGCTGCCATCAACGGAATGCGCAGGTTTGTCCGGATGGAAGCCCAGGCCGAAAATACCCCATCGCAGGAAACAAAAACCAGCTGATACCGGACCGTCTGATTTAGTCACAACACCTTGGCGTCTTCCGCCTTGCTCGCATCGGTCATCATAATTGTTCAAATTGCGAAGAAATTGCCGCAAATCTTCAGCGGGCAGCGACCCGCGCTCACCCTGCTCAAATAGTAGCGACCCGATCAGGCGTCTTTGCGGCCCGGTAGATGGCTTCGACTACCGCAATGCTTCGGCGGCCTTCGATTCCGTCGCAGGCGGGCGCCCGGTTTTCCTGAATGGCTGCAAGAAAATCCTCGAGAACCGCTTGGTGTCCGTGAAAATCGCTGACCGCGGCGGAAGAGGCACTTTGGTTTTTGTCCTCAGCTGATTCAGCAAGTCTGGCGAGGTCGGACTCGATGGCTGCTGACGGGTTCCGCAATGTGGCGGAGAGGATGCGATCGTGTTCGAGGACGACGGTACCTTCACTGCCTGTGATTTCTACGCGACGAGGGTAGCCGGGATAAGCGGCGGTACTCGCATGGAAAATCCCCAATGCGCCATTCGAGAATTCCAACATCGCCAGCGCAGTGTCCTCGGCCTCAATTTTATGGAGCAGCGTGGCCGTCCGTGCTTGAACGCGAACGACATCCCCTAGTAGCCACAGAAGTACATCGACAGTGTGAACGCCCTGATTGATCAGTGCCCCGCCGCCATCGAGAGCCAGCGTCCCGCGCCACCGCGAATTTGCGTAATACTCCGGCGGCCGGTACCACTTCACGCGTGCATCGACGAACAGCGGCCTGCCAAGCTGCCCTTCATCGAGCCAGGTTTTGAGCTGTCGAATGTACGGCTTGGTCCGATCTTGAAAAATGACGCCGAGCCGCACCCCCGATTCTCTTGCAGCCTCGATCAGGGCATCGGCTCGCGCCGTGCTGATTTCGATCGGTTTTTCAGTGAGCACGTGAAGTCCGCGGCGAGCCGCTGCCATGCCTTGTTCCGCGTGAAGTCCCGAAGGGCTCCCGAGAATCACAACTTCCATTGGTCGGTGATTCAAGAAAGTGCCGAAGTCCTGAGACGGAATGCCGCCGTAGTCGCGGCAGAGGCGGCCAATCTTTTCAGCGTTGGTACCGTGCACTGCCGCGATTTCTACCCCGGGAATGGCGCACGCGGCACGCGCATGAGTTTCAGAAATATTGCCGCCGCCGATCAAACCGATGTGGATCGTCATCTGTCCGAGTGTATCAATGATACGCCGCGGCGAAATCTTTGTACGCTGCTTCAGTCGCTTCCGGTGTGAGTATCGCCGTGGAGATCAAGATGCGATAGCGGAAAGTCACGCTCGCATGAGCAGCCAGTGAAAAATTGAGCTCCTCTTTGCCGTTGCTAAAAACTTTCTCGCCGAGTGGATTCGCGGCGAAAAGCCCATAGCCCCGTGCGTGCCAATAGGTCGGAAAACCAGGATTTTCGGGGTTATCGAGAATGGTGATGGTCACGGGTTCATCCCCGACCATTCCGCTAAGATTGCACCAGCGCCCGCGCGTGCCCCACGCGCCGTCCCCTTTTTTCCCTTCGCTCGTCAAATAAGTTCCATTCACGCCCGTGTTGTCCAGTTTCGCGACCGTGGTTGGGTGGCCGGCCGCGTCAGTGAAAACTTCGGGCTTGTCCGAAGGAATCTCCAGAGCGCGAATCACGCGAAGCCCCAGCATTCCGTCCTTTTCGTCAGGGAATGAAACCTTCTCACCCTGTGCGGTCAAGGTCGTAATGCGGTCAACGCTCCGGAAACCAGGGCCGCCGCGAAACACGAAATGCGTGTGCTCCTTGAGCAAAATTTTCTTCTCAAAAGTTACCCAATCAGCGGTCACATCAAGCTCACCCTCGTGCGCGCCGCTTTTCGTGGATAGGATTGCGCGCTGCACAATCGTCCCCATCTTCGGACCCCGCTCGGCCGGGATCGCGTCCGAATTGTTCCAGAAATCGATGCCGTTTACGTTTTCATAATTGAACCACAACCCTGCGTGATGTGGATGGTCGATCCGTTCGCCAGCGCGGCGCTCCAGGGGATAGCCGCGAGTAATAATTGTGCCTTCCGCGGTGCGCAGCGGATAAAGAACAGGTTTCTTGAGCGTAGTCGGCCAAATGTACGATGTGAAGGGCTTCCCATCAATCGAGACGTCAACCCGTCGCGCCTGTTCATCGACAACCACGGAAACGCGATAGTTCGGCCGCGGCCCAGCGGCGCCCAAAGCTGTCAGAAAGAGAGCCACGCCGACGAGTATAAGAGACCCACCCGCAATTGGAATACGCATAATCCGCTCCGTCCCCAATACCACCTCTCAAATACTATTCCAATATCAGGGAACTAGGTGTTGAGACTTACTAAAGCAATCGTTCATGACTCTTGAGTTGACTCGGATGGACTCCCGCCATAAAAACGATCCGGGTGCGATTACGAGAATATATACCGAAAGCCGCCGCTGCGAAGGGCTAAAAATGCTGCGCCTGCTAGGCGCCATGCGAATCGTACCGGCGCCTACATCCGCTTCCCAGAAAAAGAATTATTTGCACGCTGGGTCGAATTCAGCGCCTTCAGTCCCATGATGGAAGTCCTCAACGGCCCCAAGCGCACGATCTGGGACTACTTCGACGACGAAATCGAGATTTTTTCCTTGGCCAAAGTTTCGAGCGAGTTTAGCCACTTTACTGGCGAGCGAGTCCCGAAAATCACGGCCACTCCAGCAGCCGATGAACTCAAGATGCAGTTCGGTGATTTGGGCGCATCACTTCCTTGGGCTTCTTGCTGTAGACCTCGTCGGAGCCAGCTTCAATCAGGGCGTCACTGGGCTGGAAGCCAGCCGCAAAAACTAGTAACGTTCCCACTGCAAAATGGACCGAGTCCGACCCACTTCCTCTTCCGACAGCCCGACATCGACGATGCGTGTCGAAACCGCCGACGCTGCCATAACTCCCGCAGGAAACCATTCCTCTCGCATCGGCCGCTTCCGGTGGGTCATTTGCGCTCTCCTGCTCTTCGGCACCACGAAGAACTATATGGACCGCCAGGTCCTCGGAATCCTCAAAGACACTCTTCAGCACAATTTCGGCTGGAATGAAATCGACTACGGCAATCTTGTATCGGCTTTCCAAATCGCTTACGCCGCGGGAATGCTTCTCGTTGGACGGCTCGTCGACAGGCTGGGCACGCGCTTGGGCTATGCCCTGGCCATGATTTTCTGGAGCCTCGCTTCCATGGGCACCGCCCTCGCAAATTCTCTCAGTAGCTTTGCGCTCTCCCGCTACGCGCTGGGTTTCGGCGAAGCCGCCGTTTTCCCCGCAAGTATAAAAGCCGTCGCGGAATGGTTCCCTAAAAAAGAACGCGCTCTCGCCACTGGGATTTTCAATGCCGGCACAAATGTCGGCGCCATCGTCACTCCGCTCATCGTCCCCTGGATTGTCTTGCATTGGGGCTGGCGCGCCGCCTTCATTGGAATTGGCGCGCTCGGCTTCGTTTGGCTCGCGTTTTGGCTTCTGATTTATCGCAAGCCATCAGAGCATCCCAAAGTCTCCAAACCGGAATTGGACTATATTCGCAGTGGCGTGATGGAGCCCACCGGTAAAGTCTCCTGGGCGCGCCTGGTTCCGCTGCGGCAAACTTGGGCCTTCGTCGCCGGGAAATTCCTCACCGATCCGGTCTGGTGGTTTTATCTTTTTTGGGTACCGGGTTTTCTGCAGGCCAAACACGGCTTGGCTCTGACGGGTCTCGGTGTTCCCGTCATGGTGATTTACGTCATCTCTGACGTGGGCAGCGTCGCTGGCGGCTGGCTCTCGTCTTCGCTCATCCATCGCGGGTACAGCGTCAACGCCGCTCGCAAAACTGCCATGCTCATTTGCGCTGTCGGCGTGATCCCTGTTGTCTTCGCTTATCGCGTCCAGAGCACCTGGTCCGCGGTTTGGTTGATCGGCCTTGCCGCCGCCTGCCACCAGGGTTTTTCCGCCAATCTGTTTACCCTAACCTCCGATATGTTTCCCGCGCGCGCCGTTGGCTCTGTCGTCGGCATCGGCGGCATGGCCGGAGCCATCGGCGGATTTTTCATCGCCACACTCGTGGGCCACGTTCTCCAATGGACCGGAAGCTACATGATTCCATTCGTGATTGCCGGCTCGGCGTACTTGCTCGCCCTCGCCGTGATTCAAATCCTGTCTCCCAATCTCGAACCCGCCGCCATCGACGGCACGACTCAGCCATGAATCCGGAACTAGAATAGTCCATACGCGTGAATGTCTGAATTGCATATAGAAACGCTGGTTGAGGTGAACAGATGGCTTTGACGATCAAGGCTAAAAAAGATTGCCGCTGGGACATTGTCAGCCTCGGCGAAATCATGCTCCGCTTCGATCCCGGCGACCGCCGCATTTCCACCGCGCGCTCCTTCGAAGTCTGCGAAGGCGGTGGCGAATATAACGTCGCTCGCGGCTTGAAACGCTGTTTTGGCTTGGACGCTGCTGTCGTCACCGCTTTTGCCGATGATCCCGTCGGCCGCCTTCTTCAAGACTTCATCTATCAAGGCGGCGTCGATCAATCCCTCATCCGCTGGGTCGAACACGACGGCGTCGGATACGCCGCCCGCAACGGCCTCAATTTCACCGAACGCGGCTTCGGCGTCCGTGCCGCGCTAGGAAGTTACGATCGCGGCCACACCGCCGTCTCCCAATTAAAGCCCGGCGACATCAATTGGGACGAAATCTTCGGCAAGCACGGCGTCCGCTGGTTTCATACCGGCGGCATTTTCTGTGCACTCTCCGCCACCACGCCGGAAGTTGCCCTCGAAGCCATGCAGTCCGCCAAGCGCCATGGCACAACCGTTTCCTATGATCTGAATTACCGTGCTTCGCTCTGGAAATCCCACGGCGGAAAGAAATCCGCCCAGGAAGTGAACCGCCGCATCGCCCCGCACGTCGATGTCATGCTCGGCAATGAAGAAGATTTTTCGGCCGCCCTGGGTTTCGAAGTTCCCGGCATGGACGAGCAGCTCTCTGCCTTCGAAGTCGAAGGCTTCAAGCAAATGATCGCCAAAGCCGTAAGAGAATACCCGTTTTACGTCGTCGCTACCACGCTGCGCAAAGCCAAAACTGCCACACAAAATGATTGGGGCGCCATCTGCTACTGCGACGGAAAATTTGTTCAAGCGAAAAACCGAGAAAATCTCGAAATTCTTGATCGTGTCGGCGGCGGCGACTCCTTCGCTTCCGGCCTGATTTACGGTTTCCTCGCCGGGCACGATCCTCAATGGGCCGTCGATTGCGGCGCCGCCCACGGCGCGCTCGCCATGACCACGCCCGGGGACACTAGCATGGCCACGCTCCACGATGTCATGCAAGTAATGAAAGGAGTCGGCGCCCGTATTGCCCGCTGACGAGGAATCACCGGAAGCAGTCATCCTCTGATGGAAAATGGAAACGGATAAGCAAAATGAACAAACAAAAAGTTCGTGACCGAATCCTCGAAATTGGAATCATCCCCGTCGTCCGCGCCGTTTCGGCTGCCGAAGCCTGCCTCGCCGCTGACGCCGTTTGTCAAGGCGGTATCCCCATCGTCGAAATTACGATGACCGTCCCCAGCGCCATCGAAGTCATCAAAGAGCTGACAGCAAAGTGTGGCTCCGAAGTCCTCATCGGTGCCGGCACCGTCCTGAACGCCCAATCAGCGCAAGAGTGCCTCGATGCGGGTGCTCAATTTTTGGTCAGCCCCGGCTTCAATCTTCCCACGGTCAATCTTGCCGTCCGGCAAGGGAAGGTGATCATGGCCGGCGCGCTTACCCCCACCGAAGTCATGGCCGCGTGGGACGCCGGCGCCGACTTCATAAAAGTTTTTCCCTGCGGTCAGCTAGGCGGCCCGAAATACATCAAAGCTCTAAAAGGCCCGTTCCCTCATATTCCGTTTATTCCCACCGGCGGCGTCAATCTGAACACCGCCGCCGAATTCCTGGAAGCTGGTTCGGTTGCGCTAGGTATCGGCGGCGAATTGGTCCAAGCGCACGCCCTCAAATCAAATCAACCAGAAATCATCACCGAAAACGCCCGAAAATTTCTTGCCATCGTAAAGCAAACCCGCGCTCAAATGGCCTCGCCATCCACCGCCGCCAAGACCAGCCACTAACGCAAGTTGCCCATTTCGCACGCGCCGGCGCGAGGCGCAGGTCGCATTATATTATTGATTCACTCCGCTAGCCAAAAACCCGCCATCCACCGCCAAGACATGACCGGTCACGAAACTCGCGGCCTCTGAAGCCAAGAATATCGCAGCTCCAATCAATTCATCGAGCTTCCCAAACCTCCGCATTGGTGTACGCATCAAAAACTCCTTCCCACGTTCCGTTCCATCCAGCAAACCCGCATTTAAGTCCGTGCGGAACACGCCCGGTGCGATCGCGTTCACACAAACGCCCGACGTCGCCCATTCAATCGCCAGCGATTTCGTCAGCGAAGCGACCGCCGCCTTGCTCGCGCTGTAGGCCGCCACTTCAAACAGCGCCACGAATGAGGACAGCGAAGCAATGTTGATAATCCGTCCGTACCGCTTCTCAATCATGTGCCTCCCAAATACCTGGCAAGCCCGCAAAGTCCCATTCAGATTCGTCTCAATGATCCCGTTCCATTCCGCTTCCGGGAAATCCAGCGTCGGCATCCTCTTCGTCCGCCCCGCGCTGTTCACCAAAATTTCGACACTCCCGAATTCGCCGCACACCGCTTGCAGAAGCCGCTCGATGCTCCCGTTGTCCGTCACGTCGCAAGTCTGCGCCAACGATCGTCTTCCCAGCGCCGTAACCTCCGCCGCGGCCGTCTTCACCTGCTCCTCTCGCCGTCCCGTCGCGACGACGTTCGCCCCGGCCTGCGCCAGTCCTCGCGCCATCGTCAGCCCGATCCCGCTAGTCCCGCCAATCACCACTGCCGTTTTGTTCGCCAAATCCAAAGGCAAATAGCCCATCAAGCGCTCCTTAAATCTCTGATCGTGCACCACCACCAGTCAGATTGCCGCACGTAATTGTAAAGGCAGGCGCGATTTACCGTCAGCGAATATTCCTAAATGGAAGGTTTACCAGTTTCAATTTGATACTGTACATCGTTGTCATGAACGCAGTGTTGCGCGCCCGTCCCAACAACGGCCCTTTGAGCGCACACCAGCCCTGTGTTCCCGGGCAACTGCCGCTTGTCGCCGTGCGCCGGCGATCTGCTCCAAAAGCCCCAAGCGATCGCAATTCTCAATTCCTGGTCGTCTCTTGGAATATTTTAGAATATATATCGTAGCACGATACATCATCCCGGGCAACGCTCCGGCAACATATCGCATCACGATATATTGAACCTGTTTGCGCGCCTTCGTGGCTGGGTGGGCCTTCGAGGCCTGGGGAGGCGCGTCGGGGCGGTACCCGGACTTTTTCTCTCCGCCCGGTACCGCCCTGCGGTTCCTCTATACGTTGTTTTGCTCCCATGACGGAAACTTTATTCAACAAGGAGAATTCCCAAGATGCAAAAGAGATTGATCTGTCCAGTCGTTCTCATGTTTGCCGCCGCCGTATTCTTCTGCGTGGCCCCTTCCTTTGCACAGTCTTCCATGGAGACTGGCAAATTGAAGATTCACGTCGATCCTAAACAGGCCTACGTCTTCGTCGATGGCAAAGCCATCCGCGATGGCAGCCAAACCATCGACCTGGCCGCCGGCGATCACAAAGTCGGCGTCTACAATTACGGCTATCTCCCCAAAATACAAAATATCCACGTCGGCGCCGGTGAACGTACCGATCTCAGCGTCCATCTCCAAGCATCCGGCGACGTCGTCGACGGCCCCTTCGCCTATATCGAACTCAAAGGCGATCCCCGCGCCGCTGTCCTCCTCAACGGCAAAACGCCCGCTTATTTCGTCGGCCACGTCGATGAGTTCAATTGGAGCTGGATTTGGCATCAGCGCCTCCTCGTCCATCCCGGCACCTACGATCTAACTGTCACTCATGAGGGCAACACCATCTGGTCCGGACCCGTCACCGCCAAAGCCGGCCAGCAAGTCGTCGTATATCTCGATCACAACGGAAAAACCAAAACCAAAGAATGGAAAGAGGGCCTAAACATGCCGCCCCAGCCGCGTTTCCACGCCGGCATCGCCAGCGCCACTGTTCCCGTCGCTCCTGTCTCCGCGCAACTCGCTGCTCAAAGTTCCGCTCTCAGTTGCGGCGGTTCCACCATGCTGAACTGGAAATCCGCGAACGCTGTCGACACGTCCATCTCCAGCATCGGCGAAGTTCCGCGCACCGGCGTTCGCATTGTCTCCCCGACCGGTAGCACCAACTACGTTCTCACCGCCAAAGGGCCCGGCGGCGATTCGAAGAAATCTATCACTGTCGATGTAGATATCCAGCCCACCGCCTCCATTTCCCTCAGCGAGCCGGAAGTCCACTACCACCAAGTCGGCGACAAAGTCGTCCGGCAGGATTCTGCCACTCTGTCTTGGTCCGCCTCTAACGCCGATTCCGTGATGGTCTCTCCTTTCGGAAATGTCGCCGAGAGCGGCACCCGCACCGTAAACGCCGATCCAAAGACCGACGCCACTGGCCCCATCAATGAAGACGAAACCTACACGCTCACCACCGCCAACGGCTGCGGCGGCACCACCACCAAAACCGCAACGCTACACGTCGTCGGCTCCATCGATCCTCCTCCTCCGATCACTCTCGCAAGCCTTTTCTATCCCACGGCCTATCCCACTCGCAGACATCCCAAAGCGGGTCTGGTCGCCAGCGAAAAGCAGCAACTCACGAATATCGCCGCTCACTTCGTCACTTACGAGCCCTACGATCACAAAGGCAATCTCTTAATCGTCGCCCACGCCGATATCCGCGGCTCCAGACACTACAATCAAGCCCTCAGCGATCGCCGCGCCGCTCTAATCAAAGACTTCTTGATCGCTCGCGGTGTCCCCGCCGACAAAATCGAAATCCGCGCCGATGGCAAACAGGATCAGCTCGCCGAAAACAAAGTCAAAATCCTGCTCACGCAAGATCCCCAAAAGCCAGAAAAGTGGGAGACCCGCCACATGCGCACCACGTGGCTCGCCTATAACCGCCGCGCCGACATCATTCTCCAGCCGCGCGACGTGCAGTCCGTCAAGGACTACCCCAATGACGTTTCCTCTGCGCGCCTGCTTTGGCAGCGCCCCATGCCCAGCTTCAAGAAAATTCAGAAGGCCGACAAGTTCACGCCGTCTGAACAGTCGATGAGCGCCAGCACCGCTGCTTCCGCCACCGGCAATTGAACCGTTCTCCCGAACTCCATCCATGTGCGGCCCAGCGCTAAACACAAAGGGAATGCGCGGGAGCATCTTCTTGCTCAGCGCCGGGCCGCACGCCTCTGTTTTTCACACGCCGCTTTTGCTGCATTTCGCTTCGCGCGCGAACTCCGCCCTCGTTTTCGAGGCCGAACTGTCAGTTTGATCTTTCGTTCAGGGGTTTCGAGCTACGCAAGAGCAAAGCTCCGCCGTCCAACTTCAAAGCGAGCCATTCCTCGGCGGGTTTGCTATCCAGAAGCCTCTCGTCGGCTCACTTAGAAGCTCAGCTTCAGTGCAACTTGTCCCTGGCGCCCCGGCAACCACTCCGAAACCGTCCCGAATGTGGAGGCCCCGGAAGAGTTAACCAGACCCTGCTGGTTTTGTATCGCTGCGGCGTTGGAGTTGTTGAACAAGTTGAAGAACTCGAACAGCCCCTCTAGGCGGAATCGTTCGCGAATCACCCACGTCTTGGCCACGCGCAAGTCCATGTTCACGAACGCCGGCGCGTTGAAGGCGTTGCGGCCGGTCCCCAAGTCCCGGCCATCAAAACTCCCATTTCCGTCCTGGTCGATCGGCGCGAGTGCGGACTCTGTATACGGAAACCCGCTTTGCGCCCGGAGCAGGCTGCTGAGTTGAATTCCCCATGGCAAATTCACGAGTCCGTGAATCTCGAACGTGTGCCGCAGCGCAAGATCGGATGGGCCGCTATCGAGAGCGGGCCCATTGTAAAACACACCAGCCTTGGGCACATAGTTGCCATTGCAGGCAATGAAGGAGGCCGTCGCATTCGTTTTGGGAGAGCACGTGCTAGTGCCGGGATCAGTCACCACGGGTGGGATTCCTACGAAACTATCCGTAGGGTAAGACCCGGACTCCGCCGAAAGCGTACTAGTTCCCAAATTGGAGTTCAGCGCGTCGTCGCTTTCATTGACGAGCGCGTAGCTCCCGCCAAAAGCATAGCGCTTGCTGATGCGCTTTTCAAAGGACAGGATTCCTGCGTTGTACGTCCCGCGGTACCAGGGACCGTAGCCGTTGATGGGTGTAGGAACGCTCGGAGTGTTCGTAATGCGGTCGGCAAAAGGAATGTTGGTCTCGCGCACGCCGAGAATGTTATCGATGTCCTTGTGATAGTAGTCAAGCGACACGACCCAGTCGTTCCCGAACTGGTGCTGCACTCCGAGGGTTTCGCTGCGCGTGTAGGGAGTCGCAAAGCTTGGATCGATCGTGACGGGATAGTCTCCGGGCTGATTCACATTGAACGACAGGGCTCCGAATGGCCCCCAGAACCAAAAGTTCGATGGCATGCCTGTCGCGGCATCCGCGGCTGCCAGGTACGCGGACGGAGTGAGGCCCGATCCCTGCTGGATGTTGGCCATATTCACCACAGAATTGTTGGGGATGGGAGCATGGCCCGGAGCCACCACGTTATTCAGGTGGTCCACTCCGAAGTAGGGAGTGCCGGGAGGGTCGAACGGGTACGGACACGCTTGTCCCGCGATCTGCGCGTCCGTCTCGCTTGTAGACGTACACAATCCAAACAAGGCCGGCGCAAAGGTCGGCACGCCGTAAAACAGCCGTGGAAATGAAAGCGGCTGGCTCAATTGAATGTCGGCACCGCCAAACCCAGGAACGTCACGGGCAAGCCCTAGCCGGAAGTGATCGTAGAAATAACCAAAGCTGCCGCGTACTACAGTTTTTGGTGTCGCGGACCAGGCAAAGCCGATACGCGGCGAAACGTTCGTGGCAATTTTGAATGCCGAGTCGTAGTCCCAGCGCACCCCCAGGTTTGCGGTGAGGGTCCGGGTGATTTTCAAATCGTCCTGCACCCACAGCCCATCGTTGTTATTTCGAAGATTGATATCGTTCGCCTGAGGAGTGAGACCACCAGTAGTAGCCAGCAGAAAGAAGCCCGCATCGATTGGGCCGAACTGCAAGTAGTCAGATTCCGTGGCGAAAAGTTGATCCTGTTGGACATCTGCTTCGACACCATTCACTTGCGTGCGTTCGAAGTCCCAACCGAACTTGAATGTGTTCCGCCCCACCGATTTGGTGAGGTTCGCCCCGAAAGTGCCGTATTTTTGATCGATCGTGGACGGCGTGTAGGTGGCTCCGTACGTTACATTGCCCAAATCGCCGAAAAGAGTGTTGGTGGTGAAGTTGCTGAAGATATTAAACCTGGTATCCGGCCCCGCCTGGGGATGCGCCGCGCTGGTTAGCGTCGATTCTCCTCGGTATTGCCCGCGCAGATTCAGGATGAACGGGCTGCCGCTGCTCCCGAACGTCACCGTGTCGCTGAATCCCAACAGCAGGTTGCGATCGCCTAGATTCGTGCGCGTCGAGGGCAGCGACGTCGAGAGGGAAAGCGGATTCGTACTGTTCACATGTGCGTTCGTGTAGTTCACTTCTTCCGTCAGATGGTGCGCTCCCAGATTCTGATCGAACTTGCCAAACACGCGCGTCTCATTATCAGTGGTAGGCTCGTTGAAGGTCTCTTCGTTGTTGAGCAGGAATTGCGGTGTGTTCGGAGGCGGAACGAAGTTGAGCTGCTGATTCTCGTGAATATTTTCCGCCGAGGCGAACCAGAACGCTCTGTCTTTCACCATGGCGCCACCGGCCGCGGCATCATAATCCCACCGCAAAAGATACGGCGGTTCGCTTTGTCCGGGAATCGAAGTGGCTGCAGTTTGCCCGGGAATGTCCGAACCGTCAAACGCGTTGTTGCGATTGTAAACCGACGCCAGGCCGTGCACGTCGTTGCCCCCCGATTTTGTGATTACGTTCACGACTCCGCCGGAAGCGTGGCCAAACTCCGCTTTGTATCCCGTGGTGATGACCTGGAATTCCGCGATGGTGTCCTGATTGAATTGCGCCGCTGCGCCTCCGGCCAGTTCGTTCACATTCGGAAGGCCATCGATCAGGAAGCCCGTATTATTGGCGCGTTCGCCGAGAATAGGCGTCGCGTTGTCGCTGTTGGCATCCGCTTGGCGATAGATCCCCACGCCGGGCACCAGCTGAAGCAGGTCGAGATAGTTCCGCCCGTTGATAGGCATACTCCCGATGTCCTGCGGGAGCACCGTAGACCCCGTGGACGACGAGCTCGTCTCTAGCAGCGGCAGTTCCGCGGAGACTTTTACTACCTCGCCCACAGTTCCTACCTCAAGCACCACGTTCAGACTCAGAACTCGATTCAGCGTAACGTCTAAACCTTTGAACGAGCTTGTCGCAAACCCCGCGTGTGTCACGCTAAGCGCGTACACGCCAGCCGGGAGATTAGGGAACTGATACGCTCCATTCGCGTCTGAAACAGTTGTGCGGCTCGTGCCCAGTACGTCGCCCGAGAGCTGCAGTTGCGCCCCACCCACGGCCAGACCTTGTTTGTCGGTCACCGCGCCCTGGATTGTGGAAGTGATCTGCGCCTGCGAGGCGGGCAACATAAACAAAAAAGCGGAAGCCGTCAGCAGCAAGATGCGACGGGCCATCCTCCGTACTCTGAAATCCGCCGCGAAAATATGCCTGGTTTCACCGACCATCGAAGACCCCCTTTAACCCGATGCAACACATTGCCAGGCTCTAGCCCTTGGAGGGATGCGAGCCATTCGAGTGAAACATTTGTTGCATTCTGCTTGCTGGGAGCCTAAGAAGTGAAACGGTTGCTGTCAAGGCTTTTTTCTGGCGCTGGACTCGGCTCGATTCCCCGGGTCTGCTTCGCCATTCACGGCCCCGGATCGCTGCCGCAACAGCTATTTCTACCTGGCCGGAAAACTGGTACCTTGCCTCCTGCACATCG
>JBARCY010000191.1:0-2372 GCA_049794595.1 Candidatus Acidiferrum sp. | reverse complement strand
CCTGCGCTTGCTTCAGCAAAACAACATCGGCGCTCGCGACGCGCGCCCGCGCATCCCAAGTCTTGCGTAGTTGAAAATAATCCAAAATGCGCACGGGTTTGGCAGAACCTTGCTGCGAATAGAGCGCGTGATGGAACTCGGATTCCGCAGCCTGGAACAGGCGGCGAGTGGGGGAAATGTAGATGAATTCAAAGCTAGGAAGTGCCTGGAATAGTGCCAGATACGCTCTCAGGTGGGTTCCGAAACCATCGAGCGTGACCGCTCCCGCATCGATGTAAGTGAAGGTCATCACAGGCGATCCAGACTCTGGATGTACAAACATCGGAAAGCGGTCCACGAAATAACGCGGTGTCACATCAGCGGACTTTCTCGCGCGATACTGCTTGACGGGAAGTGCCTCGCGGCCCACGTTATATTCGTTCTCAAAGAACGCGACCTTCTCTGCCTCCGTTTCGAGATAGCGCTGCTGCAGGTGTCTCAGGACGAAATCGAGCGCAACTAAACGCGTCTTGACATACTCCAATTCGTGCTTCTTTCGCGTTCGCAAATTCTCCCGTCCGATTGCGTGATAGATTTTCCTGGCAAACACGTGATAGACACGTCCGCCCGAACGGTACGCGTGAAAAGTTGCGTGTTTCCGCTCCAAAAGTTTGCGGACGAACGCATGTGATATGGACCCGGATTCGGTTCCGGCGAAGGTTTTGAACTGGCGGTTGGTGAAGTACCCGGAGTGCGTAGCTACCAGAAAAAGGAACTCACTTTCACGCCGGCTGTAGCCCAAAAGGTGAAGCCCTTCCCGCTGAAATTGCGTCATGCTCATACGGACAGCACCTCCCGAATGAGGCCTGTGTCACCAAGGGCTCGCCGGACGCGATTCGCTTCTCCGCTTCGCGCATAGATTTTGAAACCTGCGCCAACTTTGCCCCTAATGCCATCTTCCCGATAGTTCTTTGAGAGAAGTTCGAGGTTCTCTCGCTCTATCTGGCCTTCCCGCGTTTGATATTCCACCTGAATGTCGGGAAGGTGGATCGTCGTGCCCTTGATTGCCAAACCGTTCTGACGAGCGATGGCGTTGAGCAGTCTCGTTCGCTCCTCGCCAGACATCCGCCCGGCGGCCTCTCTCGCCCTGTTGATGGATTCCTTCAGCTCGAAATCGAGTCGGACCCGCAGGGGCTTGCCGCCTTTTTCTTGAATCTCTTGGACAGCCTTCTGGTAGACCTTATATAGGTCCGCGTCGTGGTCGAGTTCCTTTGGTTTGACAAAGCCGTGGTAATACCTTTGACTTTCCCCGAGACCACTCGCCTTGCTGACGATTCGATGACCCTCGCCCGTCAACGTCAGGAGTTTGCGAGCCGATTTGTGAGCGCGGAAAACGGTTTTCTCCTCGACGAGCCCCTGCCCGCGAAGATTCTGCAAGTCTTGTTTCATGCGGGCTGCATCGCCACGATAGACGAAGCGCGCCAGGTCCTGAACGTCCAGCGTTCGGAACCGGCCCATGTCGGTCATCGACTCCATCTCGGAACGGCGGAGCCGATAAGTTCGACCGCGACCTTGATGCCGAGCACGGCGTTCCGCTGCCAGCGGCGCCGCGGGTTCAGCTGTTCGCTCTTTACGTTCGTTTGCCGCGCTCGAGGAGTCGCTGCCACCTCCCCGTCCCGCGGATGGGCTTGCGCTATCCGGCTCAGTTCGCGCTTCGCCCTCGGGAGCACGGGTCTCCGAGTTGTGCACGCGATCGGGGTCCGAAATGTCCCAACGAGACATCGCTACGGCCTCCCCAGGAGGAAAGGCGGGAGGCCTTCGGGGTTTCCCGCCTGCAATTGATTATCGAAATGAGACAACTTCCTCCCTGTGTCTTTGAGCAGGATTTTGCGATTGATTGCCAGCATGGCGGCGAAGAGATTCACACCGACCGTGGCCATGAAAACCAAGATGCTAGCGCCGCAGTGGATGAACAAAGCTCCCTTCGAAGGCGCGAGGAAATTGAGCCGGCAGGCGAGACCAAACAGCAGCAGAATGAGCGTTGTCGCTGAAAGGAACAGACAGTTTCTAATCATTTTAGGAATGCCTCGTCTTCCCGGAAATACGTGATCGCGAGCCCCAAGGGATTCACGAGAATGTCTTCATTGGGGACATGCTCGCGAAACGTGAAGAGTATGCTCGCCGTATACAGTGTGCGCTTCACGATGGAATGGTCCGCGGGTGAATATTCCATCTCGAAGAAGTCCACGGTCGCTTTGTAGGGAGCTTTTTCCATCGGCTCGATGATCACTTGCTGCACGTCCACGTCGCGTTCGGGGGCCAGGCTATCGGCGAGAAAGTTCTTGATAATGCCTTTTCGCCTGAATCCCTCGATCGTGTCGCTGGCTAGTTTG
>JBARCY010000190.1:0-3612 GCA_049794595.1 Candidatus Acidiferrum sp. | reverse complement strand
GGGACGTTTTTGGTTGCTGGAGCGATTACCGGCGGCGATTTGACGATTACGAATTGCCAACCGGAACATCAAGACGCGGTGATTGCGAAGCTGCGGCAAGCATGCGCGTGTATCGAAATCGTGGACCAGACTACGTTGCGGGTGCGCGGCGGAAAAAAGCTGGTGGCCGCGGATATGAGTACGGAAGAGTTTCCGGGATTTGCTACCGACATGCAGGCGCAATATATGGCTCTGGCGACGCAGGCGGAAGGGACGTCGGTGATTAGCGAGACGATTTTCGAGAACCGGTACTTGCATGCGAGCGAGATGGTTCGCATGGGCGCGAATATTTCGATCGAGGGCCGGAGGGCCGTGGTGCGCGGGCCAGCGGCGCTCTCCGGGACGACGGTGCAGGCTTCGGACTTGCGGGCTAGCGCGGGGTTGGTGCTGGCTGGGTTGGTGGCGAATGGAGAGACGGTGATCGAACGCGTGTATCACATCGATCGCGGATATGAGGGAATTGTGGAGAAATTGAGGGCGGTGGGAGCGGACATTGAGCGAGCGCACGGCGCGGGGTCTGGCGTGCACTCGTCGGTAGTCCCTCCAAGCACATAAGGTAAGAAGAGAAAAGGATAACGCAGAGGCACAGAGTACACAGAGATTCGCAGAGGAAAAAGAAAGGCCCCCGATATTGTCGGGGGCCTTTTTGTTTTGGTGGAGATTGAGATTATTCGCCGGAGCCGGAATCGCCGCTGGAGCTGCTTTCACCGCCGGTTGGACCCTGGCCGCCGCTGCCGCTGGCTGCGGCTTTTTGCTGCTTTTCGCGGGCTTCCTTGATTAGGGCTTTGCGGCTTAGACGGACTTTGTTGCCCTCGATAGACAAAACCTTTACGAGGACTTGGTCGCCTAGCTTCAGTTCATCGCGAACGTCGCGGATGCGATGTTCGGAGATTTCACTGATGTGCAGAAGGCCGTCGGTGCCGGGGAAGAGCTCGACGAATGCGCCGAACTCCGCGAGGCGAACGACTTTGCCGAGATAGGTCTTGCCGATTTCGGCGGAGGCGGTGACGTCGCGGACCATTTGCAGGGCCGCATCGCCGCCGGCGCCGCTGGTGGAGAAGATGTGAACGGTGCCGTCTTCGAGGACGTCGATTTTGACGCCCGTGGCTTCGATGATGGACTTGATCTTTTTGCCGCCTGGACCGATGAGGTCGCGGATCTTGTCCTGCGGGATCTTCAGCTTGAAGAGGCGCGGAGCGTAGGCGGAAATTTCCGTGCGTGCCTCGCTGAGCGTCTTCTCCATAGTGTCCAGAATTTGCAGACGGGCTTTTTTCGCTTGGGCGAGGGCTTCGCGCATCATGGCAATGCTGATGCCGAGGACCTTGATGTCCATTTGCAGGGCGGTGATGCCTGCGCGCGTGCCTGCGACTTTGAAGTCCATGTCGCCGTAGTGATCTTCGGCGCCGGCGATGTCGGTTAGGATCGAGTACTTTTTGTCATCGCTAACGACGAGGCCCATGGCAATACCAGCGCAAGGAGCCTTCAGAGGAACGCCAGCATCCATAAGAGCCAGCGAGCCGCCGCAAACGGTGGCCATCGAAGAGGAACCGTTGGATTCGAGAATGTCCGAAACGAGGCGCATGGCGTACGGGAAATCCGCTTCGGGAGGAAGCAGATTGACGAGCGCGCGCTGTGCGAGAGCGCCGTGGCCGATTTCACGGCGGCCCGGGCCACGCAAGAATTTCACTTCGCCGACACTGAACGGCGGGAAGTTGTAGTGCAGCATGAAGCGATTGAACTGATCCTGCTCGAAGAGAAGATCGAGACGCTGCATGTCCTCTTTCGTGCCGAGGGTCAGAGTGGCCAGAGCTTGCGTTTCGCCGCGGGTGAAGAGCGCGGAACCGTGCACGCGAGGAAGCAAGCCGACTTCGCAAGAGATGTGACGGATCTGGTCGAACGCGCGGCCGTCAGGACGGCGTCGAGCGTTCAGAACGTCATCCCGGAAAATATTTTCGCGCAGGCGCTCAATGGCGCGCTTGGTGAGTGTGCGCTTTTCGTCCATCTCCTTCTTGGGCTCTTCGGGGATGGCCTTGACGATTTCTTCTTTCAAGGCATCGACGAGCTGATAGCTCTCTTTTTTGGGATGCTTTTCGGTATTGAGAGCGTCGTGGAACTTCGCGCCGTACTTTTTCTCGAGGTCCTTATAGATCGATTCGTCGAAGGGAACCGGCTTGGCAACAACCTTCACCGGCTTGAGTTGCGCGTGCAGCTCCTTGATAGCGGCGACGATTTTCTTGACCTGAGCGTGGCCGAACTCAAGCGCGTCAACGACGGTTTCTTCGGAAACTTCGAGGGCGCCGGACTCGACCATGACAATGGCTTCTTCGGTGCCGGCGATAACGATGTTGAGCAGGCTCTTCTTTTGTTCCGCGACAGTCGGATTGGCGACGAGCTGACCATCGAGCAAGCCGACGCGGACGCAAGCAATGGGCTTTTCAAACGGGAGATCGGAGCAGTAGGAAGCAGCGGAAGCAGCAGTCACGGCGATGACGTCAGGATCGTTGTCGCTGTCCGCGGAGAGTACCATCGCCACAATCTGTGTTTCGTTGCGCCAAGACTCGGGGAAAAGCGGGCGCATAGGGCGGTCAATCAACCGCGAGGTAAGAATCTCCTTTTCGGAAGGGCGGCCCTCGCGCTTGAAGAAGCCGCCGGGAATTTTTCCAGCGGAATAGGTGTTTTCGCGATAATCGACGGTCAACGGAAGAAAGTCGCGGTCGTTGGCCGTGGGGGCCATGCAAGCAGTGGTGAGCACGACGGTATCGCCGTACCGCGCGGTAATGGAGCCGTTTGCTTGCTTGGCAATCTTTCCAGTTTCGAGAATGAGGGCGCGTCCCCCGACTTCCACAGAAACCTGGTGTGGTGCTGGTGTGTTCGTGTTTTCAGACATAAACGTTCATTTCCTTTGGCCCCGGCCGAACCGGAGCGTTTTCATCGTGTCCACAGGAGAGCCGACCATGCAGGAGGAAAGGGCCGCAGTGCGGCCTGGGAACAATTCCCTGCTTCGAGCCGGCCGGCGTTAGCCTGGCCTGGATAACCCCAGAGAAGAAAAGAGGCGAGAACTACGATAGGAGACAAGCAATGCGATCCGGATTACACTGCGAGATACGGCGGCCGAAACACAGCCGGAGGCCCGAAACTTTCACTGACGAGCCTTGGAAAACCGAGGCTGTCAAACAGACTTCGTGTGGAAGTTGTCTTTTTGTGAAAACGCAGAGGCTTCTGCCCGTTGCAATGATTCGATGGAGGGCAGTTACTTGCGCAGGCTAAGACGATCAACAATCTCGCGGTACCGATCCGGGTCGCGACGGTTTAAATAGTCCAGCAGGCGACGGCGCTTGTTGACCATCATAATCAAGCCGCGCCGGGATGCATGGTCTTTAACGTGGGACTTGAGGTGCGTTGTGAGGTAGCTGATCCGCTCGCTCAAAAGTGCTATCTGGACTTCCGGTGAGCCAGTATCTTTCACTTCCCGCCGGAATTGTTCGATCAACACCGCTTTGGCTGTGCTCAAGTGCCCCTCTCCGTCGTCCCCTGAATTTTTCCTCTTCTCTTCGACTCATTCAGGCTAACACA
>JBARCY010000189.1:0-5581 GCA_049794595.1 Candidatus Acidiferrum sp. | reverse complement strand
CCGGACCAGCGCTTGAAAATCAGGGCGGCGTTTGTGCCGCCGAAACCGAAGGAATTGGAGAGCGCGTATTCGACGGAGGCTTTGCGGGCGACATTGGGGACATAGTCGAGGTCGCACTCGGGATCGGGGGTTTCGAGATTGATGGTGGGCGGCAGAATCTGGTCGCGCAACGCTAGAACGCTGATGCCCGCTTCGAGGCCGCCGGCGCCACCGAGGAGATGGCCGGTCATGGATTTCGTGGAGCTGACAGGAACCTTTTTCGCGTAATCGCCAAAAACCCTTTTGAGAGCGCGCGTCTCGATGACGTCGCCAAGCGGAGTGGATGTTCCATGGGCGTTGACGTAGCCGATGTCTTCGGGAGCGAGCTTGGCATCCTTGATGGCAGCTCGCATGACGCGATAGGCGCCGTCGCCATCGGCGGCAGGCTGCGTAATGTGATAGGCGTCGCCGGACATGCCGTAGCCAACGATTTCCGCGAGGATAGGAGCATTGCGTTTTTGCGCATGATCGAGGGATTCGAGGATGAGAATACCCGTGCCTTCGCCGACGACGAAACCATCACGGCCGGCGTCGAACGGACGGCTGGCGTGAGCGGGATCTTCATTGCGAGTGGAAAGCGCTTTCATGGCAGCGAAACCGCCGATGCCCATGGGAGTAACAGTGGCTTCGGTGCCGCCGCAGATCATCATGTCCGCCGCGCCGCGCTCGATGATTTTGAAGGAATCGCCGATGGCGTGGGCGGAAGCGGAGCAGGCGGTGGCGGTGGCGGAATTTGGTCCCTTGGCGCCGTAACGAATGGAAATGTGGCCGGAAGCGAGATTGACGATGGCCGAAGGAATGAAAAAGGGAGAGATTCGGCTGGGGCCGCCTTCGACCAATTTTCTGTGCTCGCGCTCGATGATGTCGAACCCGCCGATGCCGGAAGAAACGTAGACGCCGACTTCGTTGAGATCGGAATCCTCGGGCTTCCAGTTGGCGGATTTCACGGCGAAGTCCGCACCGGCGAGGGCCACCTGAATGAAGCGGCCCATTTTTTTCAGTTCTTTTTTCTCGATCCACTGGAAGGGATCGAAGTTTTTAATTTCACCTGCGATTTTGCAGTCGAAGCCGGTGGTATCGAATTGTGTGACCGTGCCGACACCGCTCTGGCCGGCGACGAGGTTCTTCCACGATTCCTCCGTGCCGATGCCCAGCGCGCAGACAAGTCCAACACCCGTAACGACTACCCGGCGAGTCAACTCTGTAATGCTCCCTGTTGAGGTGATAATTTCGTGGCTTACTTTCCCTTGGCGTGTTTATCGATGTACTCGACGGCGTCTTTCACCGTGGTCATCTTTTCGGCGTCTTCGTCGGGAACTTCGATTCCGAAGGCTTCCTCGAACGCCATGACTAACTCGACCTGGTCGAGAGAATCCGCACCGAGGTCGTCCACGAAGGACGCCGTCGGCGTGACCTCGGCCTCATCGACGCCGAGTTGCTCGACGATAATTTGTTTTACGCGCTCTTCCACACTGGCCATTCCGGTGTCCTCCGCGATTTGCTATCGCTTGATGTGCAACGACGTACAGTAACAGTGTATCGGCCCCAATGCCGTGGTACGGACTCGAAAATCGTCAATCAGGCAACCTGCCCATTCTAGACAGGCCTTGCGGCAAGGTCAACTTGAGCAAGGTGGTGGCCGATCCATCCTTCTCATTGAAAATACCAACCATCTTCTAATGGTCCCCAATCCTTGAAGTCCTGAAGCAATCGCGAATGCGTCTCGGGAGTACGGCTCACAAAAACAGTGACCTCGTCGTGGCTGTTGAACACAAAATAGTCAGCCTCCTCAGGAAACAAAATTGCGTCCCATCCAAAAATGAACGGCAGGGTCCAAAATGCTCGGGCATCGGCGAATTCATCGCCGGTGAAGATGTGCCCTGGTGCATCCATCAGTGGTAGAGCCGCTCCAAGGGCGGCGCGCAGCCGCTTGATGATCTGCATCCCCGTATCCTCGTCCATTTGATTCCAGATGCCCCAATCTCGAAACCAGACCACCGCCCCGCAAAAACTCTTCTGGTCCCCGAAAGGAAAACAACTTCGAGCAAGCGCCACTGCCTTATAGGGATTTGTCGGCAGCTTGATTAGGAAGCTATGAGGCTCGACGCTTCGATAGTGCGGCCATTCGCGACCGCAACTTTCAAAACCTCGCTCTGAGCACCACTTGGCAAATTCAGGTCTGCTTATGATCCTCATAAGAGCGGATACCTACGCTAAATATAGGCCCCCGTTGACGTCGAGGACATGGCCGGTGATGTAGGCGGCTTCGTCGCTGGCTAGGAAAACGATGGCGCTGGCTACGTCGCGGGCTGTGCCCATGCGCCCTAGTGGGATGCGAGTCTTCAGCTCTTCTTTCACCTTGTCGGGAAGAACGTCGGTCATGGGAGTGGCGATGAAACCGGGGGCTACGGCGTTTACCGTGATGTTGCGCGAGGCGATTTCGATGGCGATGGCTTTGGTGAGTCCGACGAGGCCGGCTTTGGCGGCGACGTAGTTGGCCTGGCCGGCGTTGCCCATTTGCGCGACGACGCTGGCGATGTTGATGATGCGGCCTGCGCGGGCTCGCATCATTGTCGAGAGGGCTTGCTGGATGCAGAGGTGGGCGCCGGTGAGATTGGTGCGAATGACGGCGTCCCAGTCTTCTAGCTTCATGCGGAGGGCGAGGCCGTCGCGGGTGATGGCAGCATTGTTGACGAGAATGTCCAGGCGGCCGAATTTTTCCAGCGTTTGCTTGAAGCCGGATTTGATTTGGTCGGCGTCAGCTACGTCCATTTTGATGGCGATGGCTTCGCCGCCAGCGTTCACGATTTCGTTGACAAGGGAGGTGAGTTTTTCTTCGTTACGGGCGGCGGCGGCGACTTTGGCGCCGGCTTCGGCAAGCGCCAGGGCGGTTTCGCGGCCGATGCCTTGGGAGGCGCCGGTGATCAGGGCTACTTTGTCTTTTAGGCTGAACATCTTTTTCTTGTGCTTACCTTTTACCGGACTGGAGATTTAACCCAAGACCCACCTTCAAAAAAAGAAGGTGGGCACCCCTCTTACGGTTACGGCCTCGGCCATTTGGATACATCCAGCAAATTCGCACAACCGCGCACAGACTGAAGTCTGTGCTACTCACGCGGCATCGAAACGGGCGCCGGCGATTTTTTCTACCGTAGTGGCTAAACTTTTTTCGTCCTCGACGTTGAGCGTGGCTACGGAGCGCTCGATTTGGCGAAGGAGGCCGGTCAGGACACGGCCTGGGCCTACTTCGACGAAGGTGTTTACGCCCTCGTCGATGAGGAGGCGGACGGATTCTTGCCAGCGGACGGGCATGGTGACTTGGCGGATGAGGGCTTCGCGGGCTTCGTCGCCGCTTGTGGTGGTGTCAGCGTCGACATTGGTCACCAGGGGAACGGACAGATTTAAGAAGGGCGTTTTCTTTAGATCTTCAGCCAGACGCTCTTGCGCGGGTTGCATTAGGGCGGAGTGGAAGGGCGCGGAGACGGGGAGGATTACGGCGCGTTTGGCGCCAAGCTGCGAGGCGATCTCGACGGCGCGCTTTACGGCGGCGGCGTGGCCGGAGATGACCGTCTGCTCAGGAGAGTTTAGGTTTGCAGCGGAGCAGATTTCGCCATTCGATGCGCGCTTGCAGGCATCGGCGACGACGGCGGGCGATAGACCCATGATAGCGGCCATGGCGCCGATGCCGGCGGGGACGGCTTCCTGCATGTACGCGCCGCGCTTGCGGACTAGCTGGACGGCGTCGGAAAACTTCAGCGCGCCAGCAGCTACGAGAGCGGAATATTCGCCGAGACTGTGACCGGCGACAAAATCGGGGGTGAGGCCTCTTTCGAGGAGAACGCGGTAGATCGCAACCGAACATGTGAGGATTGCCGGTTGGGTGTTGGCGGTGAGCTTCAGCTCGTCTTCGGTGCCTTCGAAGCAGATTTTGGAGATGGAGAAACCGAGAGCGTTGTCGGCCTCTTCAAAGACGGCGCGAGCAGCCTGGTATTTGTCTGCCAGCTCTTTGCCCATGCCGGGGTACTGCGATGCTTGACCAGGAAATACAAATGCAACTTTGCCCATCGTCAATTCCTCTCTTGAGCCGTCATGCGAGAACGCTCACGGCCGAGAGCTCCTGTTCGATTTTTTCGTTGATGCGAGCACGGGAAAGACCCGCGGCCACGCGGATGGCGTTTTTGATGGCTTTGGCGTTGGAGCGGCCGTGGCCGATGACGCAAACGCCGCGAACGCCCAAGAGTGGAGCGCCACCGTATTCGGTGTAGTCGATCGTCTTCTTCAGGCCCTTCAGTGCGCCGCGCGAAAAAAGAAAACCAACCTGCGAAGCGAGCGAACTTTGGATCGATTTCTTCAGCAAACCAAAAATCTGGAGGGCCAGCCCTTCGCAGATTTTCAAGGCGATATTGCCGACGAATCCATCGCTCACGATAACGTCGACGTTTCCGGAGAAGAGATCTCCGCCTTCGACGTTGCCAACAAAGTGGACTGGAAGCTTTTTCAAACGCGCATAGACCTCTCGAGTGAGTTCATTGCCTTTGATTTCTTCCTCGCCGACGGACAACAGGCCAACGCGAGGGCGGCGGTTGCCGAAGGTGGCACGGTAATAGATTTCGCCCATGACCGCGAATTGCACGAGATGCTCGGGCTTGGAATCGACATTGGCCCCGACGTCGAGAAGCACGGAAACGCCGCCCTTGGCGTTCGGGAAAGGCGCAGCGAGCGCGACGCGATCGACCGATTCCAAAGTGCCGAGCAAGAACCTTGCGACGGTCATCACCGCGCCCGTGTTTCCGGCACTGACCAGCCCGTCGGCCTTGGCTTCACGCACGAGGCGAGCCGCGACATGGACCGAGCTGTCTTTCTTGCGCCGAAACGCCTGAGCCGGGTGATCTTCCATGGAGATCACTTCGCTTGCCGGGATAACCTCGATAGGCAAGTTCGGCGCGGCGTGCTTGGCCAGTTCGGCGCGGACGACGCTGGGTTGTCCGACCAGCATGACTCGCACGCCCAATTCGCGAGCAGCCAGGACACTGCCTTCAACCTCGGGGCGGGGCGCGTTGTCTCCGCCCATGGCGTCAACGGCAATTGTGATCATCGGATTTGTCCGAGCGCTTTATCTGGCCGCCAGTTCCTGGATGGGAGCCACGAGAAAAAAGGCGGCGTTAGGCCGACTTTTCTTGCACGGCGCGGCCTTTATAGTAGCCGCAATGGGGACAAGCCTGGTGCGGCTGTTTGGTTTCGTGACAGTTCGGGCATTCGCCGAGCGCCGGCTTTTCCAAGAAATCATGGGCTCGCCTGGTGCTGGTGCGCCGCTTCGAATGCCGTCTTTTCGGGTTAGGCATAGCAATACTCCTCGTTGCCGCCGCAGTGGGCGGATTGTATGGGCTTTTGGCCCTGGAAACTATTGTTTTTTCAGCCAGTCCTGCTTCAGGCGCGCGAGGGGAGCCAGCCGCGGATCCGTGGAGTGGGTCTCACAGCGGCACTCCTCGTGATTCAGGTTAGCACCACAATTCGGACACAAGCCTCGGCAGTCACTCTGACA
>JBARCY010000188.1:0-8279 GCA_049794595.1 Candidatus Acidiferrum sp. | reverse complement strand
CCCACACTTTGGTCAGAGCTCCCCAAGACTTTTTTTTAAGGCGATGTGCTCGGCCATCAATTCGGCCAGCACCTCGTCTTTGGTCTGGATCTTCTTCTCCAGGAACTCGATCCGTTGCTGTTCGGCTTGATGGTCCGGTCGGCTCTTGCCAGAGAAGGCCGCAGCGCCATTCTCGAAGAACTCTTTTTGCCAACGATAGAATACCGTTGGCTGCAGTCCCAGTTCATCACACAGATCGGAAACCGGCACTTTATCCAACAAGTGCCGCCTCAGGATGGCAACCTTCTCTTCTCCGGTGTAGTGCTTTCGCCCTTTTCTCATGCGTCCTCTCCGTTATCTTAACGGAAGAACGCCCTTTCCAGTTCCAGCTGAGGCAAGACAATATGTATAGGTGATGAGCAAAAGCCTGAGTGCACGAAACGCAACAGCCCTCTTGGAGAGAAGACAGATTTCCAACTAATAGTGAGTCTAGCAGAAATCGTATTCCGACCTAACTTCGGAAGCGTCCAATTAGGTTGCCTGGGGATCACACCTGCAATTCATACCCATATTCGTGAAGCAGGTCGCAAAAACCCCAGTGGATACCGGAAGACCCGTGTGCTGTAGAGCCCAGAAGTCTGGCTTACCCACCACCTTGCGAAAACATAGATGCCTTATTGAGCTTCCAAGGTCGGATTGAGCAATTCGGATCCTCTTGGGGTCAACGTCACGCTCCGCTCCCAAGTCTTGAAGCCAGGTTTGTTGAGTTGGATCTTGTGCTCGCCGGGAGCGAGCCGGACGACAGAGGGAGTACCGCCCATATACTTCTTGTCCACTACGATTTCGGCGCCGTCTGGGGTGGACCTGATCTGGACCAGGCAGAGTGAAGCGAGGTCTGTAACTTCATTCGAGGCTTCTGAGTCTTGTTGCTCCCATTCCCGTGACTCGAACCGGTGGAGGTCGAGCGCGGCATCGCCGTTGACATACGCCGCAACCTCTGTGCCCCTAGGAATGGTAATCTCCTCTCCACGCATCAAGAGCGCCAACGGCGCGGCTGGAAAGAATGCGAGTGTAGTTTGCTCAAGTTCGCCTTCCATCGCACCCGAGTGCGCTTCCCCTTTTGCCTTATCGATGGCTCTGAGCGGCACGACCTCCGCATCCGCCAATCGCACGGCATCGATTTTGACAGTAAGCCGTCCACCTCGCGCCATTCGGCCCTTGGGGCGGACCTCGGTTACGGTTCCCCATGCCATTGCTCGACACGGGATTACGATGATGCCGTTTACTTCCACATCTTCAATCACTTCGAAACCCACGCGGTCGCCAACTGCAGCATTCGCAGACGAAAGATCTTGGATCAGCCATAATCTTACCGGGGTCCCGTCCGAAAGTTTGGATGCCTTCGGAGGCTTTCGCGTCGCTGCTGTTGGTATTTGTCCGGTGCCCTTGTCGGGCTGCTGAGATTGCGTGACTGCGTGCGAACCGCTCAGGTCGAGCAAGCTCGTGGCGAGAGCGCAATGGATCAAAATCTTTATCAAACTGAAACTCCTCCAAGGTAGATCGGATAACAGCTGAACGGCATGAGAAGAGTATCTCCCTTGTTCATTTGTAGGAGCCGATTTTTGCTTTAGCAATGAATACGCGATAATTGGTAAACTGCCCTCTACACCAGTCGACACGCTTCCCGCCACGCCACTGCGAGTAAAAGGTCACAGGAATCAATCGAGGAGGTTCATCGCCTCCTTTAAGCCAACCGTAGGTGACAACGACCTCATAGGTTCCCCAATGGTGTGGGAGTTCCATGGTTTGTGAAATGCGCAATATGTTCGTCTTTTCGTCTGTCCACACTTCCCCGTAGCACGAAACGGTGCCCTCTTGCTTGTGCGCGAAAAAACCAAAATCAGTTACTAATCTGACTTTACAGGCCGCATCTTCGTCGGTGCCCCAATACTGAAAAACCTTCATAGGATGATTGTTCACTTTCACATCTTGAGCCTGATGCAGCGTGAGCTGCAATTCTGTCCCGATCATCGCGGGTAGCTGCGACCAATCGTCTGCCGGCGTTATCCAATGACGTAATGGCGGTGGGGGAATTTCGGCCAACTCCTTCTTGCCGTCTGGGTACCAACGGTACCGCTGGTCCCCATATATGACGCGGACTTCGAAGTTTGCGTTCAAACGAGGTTCCTTGTCTCCCGAGCCCCAGGCGAAAGACTGCACGGCAATGAAGTCGCGCATGCTGCCGATGAGAGCTTGAGCCTTCGCTCTTAGCAGGGTGACCTCATCAGGTTCTGCGGGCCGATGCTGCAGTCCCTCATCATGCGTTGGGACAAATTTTGAATAGAAGCCCGGTGATGGCGCATATTTCGAACAGAGGTCCCCGGGAAGTGGCGACACCAGCTCGCTGGAGCGAAATATCTGGTGCGCCAGAAATGGCTGTACTTTTCTTACAAACTCCGCCAGCGACTGGACGGGCACCGCGTCTGCCTCCGGCCCAAAGGCGTGCCCCACCCCCGCGAGAATCCCAACAATTTGGCCGCTCTTCGAATCAACGACGATTCCTCCACTGGCCCCTCCGCGCAGAGACTTGCCATCGGCTAATTGGTAGTCAAAAACAAGAATTCCGCGTGCAGTCTTGCCCCGGAAAGTCGCAGGAAATCGCAGGAGCTTTCGGTGCCGGGAGAAACCTTGCCAGGGATAAGCGTAAATATCCACCCGTTCTCCGTGTTCTGGTTCATCAAGACTGAAAGTTAGGCCGTGATGGTGTGGCAAAGGCTCACTGAGTTCAAGAATCGCCAGGTCCCTGCTCACGGAGTACGCCATTGGCTCGCCCGCAGCGAAGTTCCAGGTTGCGTCACGATCCTGCGGACCCGTGGCCAGATACTGTCGTATGACTTTTCGTCCTTTTATCTTGCGAAGCCGCACTGACGCTGCGACGTGGTAGTTCGTTCCAAGGAGACGGCACTGGGGGTCCAAGCAAAAGGCAGTGCCGAGTTCGGCTCCGAGTTGGAGACCGGGTTCAAGCCCAGGGGGGAGACCGGGAACAAAACTGCCGCCGATTCCAAGATGCGGACGAAGGCGAGGGTCTAGCTTGTCTAAAGGGATGAGGGTCTGGCTGAAATCCTGAACTTGCTTCTCGACGGAAGGAGTCATTGCCGACAAATCAGCAGAATCGACCTTCCAGGCCGCTGCGTCGAGTGATCTTCGGTCCACAAGCGTTGGCACGTCCTCCAGATCGCTTTGGCCGGCCACCAGGTCTTGCGGCCGCGCCCTTAATGGCGTCACGTCCCGCTTTTTTGTCTCCCCGCACGGATTCGACGGAGGGTTGCCGCCCAAGCATGCAGGCTTTGGTTTCGTTTTCGGATTCTTCCATATCAATTCTGGCTGAGTTATGGCTGGGGCTTCCTTCGGCACTGACGAGGACGGACTGGTGGAGCTCGGTTGGGCAGTGGTCTTTCCGTCCGGCAGCTTCGTGTCCCGCGGCGGGGCGGCTTGAGCGTTCGCGAATTCCGCCAGGAGCAGGAACGCGGCGCCTAAAATCCAATATATTTTCAATTGTTCTCCCTCGTGCAACCCGGGTGTCTACGTGCTCGAACTTTCGACAGTTCCGAGAGGGATAATTGGAAGGATCGAAATTCTGCGCCAATTCGGAAGTGCTGCTGCCTTGCCGCAGAACGGTCGATTCGCAGCACCAGGAGCAAATAGCTAGCTGCAATTCGGGTGCCGTAGAGAAGAGCTGATTTTTGTCCTACGATCGTGGTTCGAAAAGCAACGAAGTAGGTTATCTATCAGAGAATGAATCAAAAACGGGCGAGGAACCCGCCTCACCGCACCCAATCGCCTGCGAACCATTCTGAGAACCATTCCGCGTCGATGTTCCGATACGGAATTTCGGCCGTCCTCAAACTGCTATGTAGCTACGGCACTATTGTGGCTGTGTTCCTGGCCGAATCAGCTTGGGCGCTCTCCGCGCTAGTGGTACTCAAGCAAGGAGAAAGGAAGTTGGTTAATGCTTTTTTCCCCCGCAGGCAAGATCAAGACGGTCCACGTAGCGGCAAAAGGTCGTGAGCCGGACGCCGAGGGCCCGAGCCGCCTTCGGGTAATTCCCCTTGTACTTCTGCAATGTCTTTAGGGCATGCATGTATTGGACTCCACGAAGAATGAGCGAAAAGCCTTCTACCAACTGCACGCTACTTCTCAAGGTGCCTGAGGTTGAAGCCGAAGTCTTGTCCATCTTAATCCTCCCAAGTCAAGATTTTGTTCGTCATACAACGGCGTTGCCTAAATCGTGGGAACAAATACAGGTCTTGGATCGTCAGCTCTATAACTAGAGCGCGAACATATCCAGCAGGACGACCTTTCCTTCCGAGGTACCCTTGTTAACGGGCGGGTCGATTTTCACATCCATGCAGCTTAAAAGTTGCTCGCTCAATTCCAGGGTCGAACCATAGGGCTCCCACGAAGCGAATCTAACCGGAACTGTCTTTGTGAGGATGAACAAGTCGCGTTGCACAGGTCCGTATCGTTTCACAAAATCTGGCAACACGGTCTCGACCGATGACGCATCCACATAGAAGCGGATGTCGTGCAAACGTTCTTGGTAGAACGCGACGAGTACAGGGCAATTATTGTCAATGGCGAGTACTTTGAACTTCGAGAATGCCGATACTTCTTTGGGCTTGTCAATGCAACAGGTAAGCCAGCCACTGTTGTCCGGGTCATCCAGGGTGTGGCGGTTTATATGATCGCCGTCCAACGGCGAGCCACAGACGGCACCTGGAAAGCGTGCCCTAAACAGCTTCAACCGTTCGTGTAGCCGCTGGCCACCCAGCTCAAACTCCGGGTCAGCTCTCTGAGTATGCGCTGGGCAAACGATGACGCCTACCAGCAGAACCAGCACGACAATCCGTGAGGCCTGGGCAAGACTCTCGGTCAATTGCTTTGTAGTCATATCTGGACTCCTTAGATTTCAACCATGAGCATATCCCTTGCCATTGTTCCAAGCTGGATCACTGAGGAGGCTTCCCTCGGGCATGGCTAGTGTTTTCTAATAGTTGAAGAATACATCAGTAACAGATAACCACGCATCTTTCAGCTAGGACTTCCCTGAAGTTCCATTTTGGAACGCGTTTCCCGAGATGCGGTCCCAGTATGGGAATTTCTTAATGTTTCTTGACCCCGCCGGAAATCGCCAGTCACCCAGAACATTCATTCTAAGAGAGATTTACTGTTCAGTTCTAGTTGGCTCGTGGCCCCTGACTTGCACTCTGATTTTCGATCGCCGCGAACAGCTCTTCGTCGCGACTTGTTTAGTAGGGGGAAGTCCATGAACCGGATTTGGATCGCCTTGACGGTCGCGTTTTTGACGGCTGTCACGGCTCGGGCCCAATCTGAAGTCAAAAACCTTCCGCTTTCCCCTATCGAACCGCCGCAAGTCAACCTGCTGCAACTCTCCGCGAAACAAAGCCCGAGCCGAATACTTCCCGACGATCCGATCCCGGTACTGCCGAGCCTTCAGGACGGGCCTGCTCCTTGCCCAGGAGGAAACGGAAAGTCCTGCGCTCTCCTGGGGGGTCGGCTGTATTTTTCTGATCCGTTTCGCATGACCGAGCACGACGCAACTTGGGTAAAGGCGATGACGAATCCCGCCATGATGTCAGCCTTCGTGCTGACTCTTGCGTCGACGGTCGCCGACCTTGAGGGCACACAGGCATGCCTACACGCGCATACCTGCCGCGAAGCGAACCCGATCTATGGACACGATCCCACCCGAGAACGTGCTTATGGCACGGCGATTCCTGTTGATCTTCTTTCCTTCGTGGGTGCTGGACTTATGAAAAAAAATGGTAAAGGAAATTTTGCCTTCGGATTCCTGTCGGCCGTGACGGCGGTTCACATCTATTTTGCGTCGAGTGGCTTCGCAGCCGCGCATGGCACGGCTGCCACAAACTCAGCCGCCGCGACGCGGCAGAGGCTAGCCCTTTCCATCAGGTTTTAGCGCGTTCGCTTTAGGTGAACAAGAAGCTCTCAACACAATGTACGGAGGCAGGCAAAATGAAAACCCCAGTCAGATACCTTGCGATTCTCGCAATAGCTCTTGTCTTAGGACTCGCCGTAACAGCTGCGAGTTCGCGAAACACCACTCGTACGGTGACGAGCCACCGTCAGATCGTGGTTTTCGTATATCAGACGACCGAGGGCCTCCGATTTGACCTGGAATCAGGCATTTACAGGGGCGGTGAGTACAAGAGAGTTGATGCGAACTATTTTCTGGCCGACTTGAAACTGCAAGAGGGCGGAGACTGCCAGATCATCGAGGTGGTCGACGACAGGGTTCCTCTCTCCGCGATTACCGAAATTTCCGAGATGGCGATCAACGCAGGCTTCAAGGACATCCGGCCCTTCGTGTCGTGGCACAAGACCGGGAGAATGGCCGAGATTCAGTTCGGTCCCCCGATCAAGTCGACGATGAGCGCGGAGAAGATCGAACAAAGAGTCGAAAAAGATAAGTGAGATGGAATTCCTCAGCATACCCGCGTTTGAAAGAATGATGCGCATGCTCCCACTGGGTGCCATGCTGGAAACCTCGGCGCTTACTGGAGTTACAGCGCGGGAGCATGACGTGCCCCGGCGCGACATTCCTAGACTGACCGAGGATCAACTCGGGGAGTCCCTGAACAGGTTTCGCAAGCTTCACCGGGGAGCAAGTTGCGTCGTGCGACCGATTGCATGGTCCGATGAGCGAAGCTTCAAAGCGAACTGGCTGAAGTGGGTAAATTGCAGCTTGGAAAGGGGCCCAACGTTCGCCGGGTATCGGCTTCTTGGGGAGGCCAATCCAACACTGCCGTTCGGCCTTTTCGCTTCCTTCTACAAGAAGAAGTTGGTTGAACTGAGCTATACGCTCGCGGCCACCTCGATAGATGATTTGCTCCCGGTCCTTAGCAAGCAGTACGGGCAAGCCAATCGCGTCATCTACAACAAGAGCGATGACGTGGACTTTGCTTCCTGGGTAGGCGGGAAGGCCCTCCTAGATGTGGAGCTGGTTCCGATCACTCCGGCGATTTCGGATCGGAGCTTTCTGCGGGTCGGCGAGGAAATGTCGAGCAGCGCGGTGCGAATCCGCACGCGACTCGATAGTGTTCCTGAGGCGGATCCATGATGCCATCTCGCAAGACCGGCGAACATCGGAACTGCCTCAGGGGAAGGAACAGTCCGAGGAAACCTCTATGTAAAATGGCCGCAATGCTGCTGCTGGTACCCTCGCTAACCGCCGGCCAATCGCAAGGAAGTTCGGCGAACACCACGAGCCCGACGAATGACCCGGTACGGCGACCACGCCCCCCGATGGCCGCGGCCCGGGGACTGCGCATTGAGGCCAGCGCCGGCTACGCGTATCTGAGTCTCGACATGCCCTCGTCCGGGCGGGTAAACCTGTCAGGTCTCAACGCGGCGCTAACGGCCGATATTTTGCCGCGCATGGGCGTTACCGCAGATTTCACCTACGCCAGGGCCACAAATGTCTTTGACACCGGGCATCACGCCGATGTCCTGAGCTATCTCACCGGGCCCGTTTTTTACCCCATCAGAACCGGGAGACTAACGGCGTTCGTTCGCGGCCTCCTTGGCGGGGCGCGGGTCACCGGACCGGTGCTTACGAGCGACAATACCTTTTTGTCGGGCTACACCAACAGGTTCTCGTGGGCGATGGGCGGCGGCGTCCGCTTTCAGGTCACGCCATCCGTCGCCCTCCAAGTCTCGAGCGACTACCTGCGCACGGGCTATTTCAACCCGAACGCCGCGGTTCGAGGGCAAAATAATCTTCGGGTGGTATGCGGCGTGGTCTACTCATTCTGGAAACGCTCGACGGACGACTAGTGAAGATTCTCCAACTGTGGCGGCGCGCGACCAGTGGGAAACACGCCGAGACCCGCGCCAGGCTATGCGTCTGGTTGAGACTGCGCGAAAAACGCCTTCATATTCGTGGCGCACACCTGGCAGGTAAACGACCCTCGCAATCCCAACAGCGGGAAACCGCAACTAGGACAGGCGGAGACGACCTCGGACCTGCAGAGCGGACACTCGTTTGGAGTTTCTATCGCGCGTCCCTCTTCGATGTCTTGTAGTGAGAGGACATAGTCACACTGTTGATCATCGTGCAAAGCGCGTGCAGCATATCCGCCCCCTCGGACCGAAAGACAGGCTATCAATTGCTTCGGCTTACGTCTATTGCAATCGCTCGTAGATGTCAAGAGAATCATCATAGCTCTTCGTAATCCCGATTTGTAATTATTCTCTTGACA
>JBARCY010000187.1:0-7166 GCA_049794595.1 Candidatus Acidiferrum sp. | reverse complement strand
TTCAAGCTCTTTTAGGATTCTCAAATAATGTACGTAGCCCAGCCCATCGCATGGACCGACCGAGGCGTGGTCATGCTCGACCAGCGCCTGCTTCCCGGCCAGGAAGTCAGCTACACCTACACCGACTACCGCGAAGTCGCCAAAGCCATCCGCGACATGGTCATTCGTGGCGCGCCGGCGATTGGCGTAGCAGCTGCCATGGGGGCCGCGTTGGGCGTTCTTCATTCCCCCGCAAACTCCGTCGAAGCTTTGCGCACCGAATTCGCCGAAATCTGCGATGCGCTTGCGAAAACCCGCCCTACAGCCGTCGATCTCTTCTGGGCCATCGACCGCATGAAGCGGCGCTTCGCGGAACTCACCACGCAGACCTCCGACCTTTCCAAAATTCGCCACGGAATGATCGAAGAAGCCCAACAAGTGCATTTGGAGAAAAAAGCGATCGACGAAGCCATCGGCCGCTATGGCGCGGAGTTCATGCCCGCCGACGGCCAAGTCATGACGCAATGCAACGCCGGCGCTCTTGCCACGGCCGGAATCGGCACCGCGCTGGGTGTTCTTCGCGTCGCGTTCCAGCAAGGAAAAAAAATCCACGTCCTCGTACCCGAAACGCGCCCCTATCTGCAAGGCGCGCGCCTCACTGCCTGGGAACTCCACAAGGGCGGCATCCCGCTCACGCTTATCACCGACAACATGGCTGGCCACTTTCTGAAAAGCGGCAAAGTCGGCGCCATCGTCACCGGCGCCGACCGCATTGCCGCCAACGGCGACACCGCCAACAAAATCGGGACTTACCAGATCGCCGTCCTCGCCAAAGAAAACAATGTGCCTTTTTATATTGCTGCGCCCGTCTCTACTTTCGATCTCTCCATCCCCGATGGCGATCACATTCCCATCGAAGAGCGTTCCGCCGCCGAAGTCACTCATCTCCAAGGCGTTCGCATCGCGCCCGCCGACGTTCACGCGGCGCATCCCGCCTTCGATGTCACCCCTGCCCGCTACATCGCTGCCATCTTCACCGAACGCGGCGTTGCCCGCACACCCTACACCGAATCCCTCCGCGCCCTGGCGAACTCCGCGCGACTCGGCACCGCTCCCGTCGCGCTCTAACCGCTGCTCTTAATCGAATGCTCAGCACACTCCTCAAATCAATTCACGCCGTGACGCTTATGGCTCTCGTTCTATCAGCGGCTCAAGCAAGCCCGCAGAAAAACAATTCGCAAGCAATCAGACTTCAGCCCATTCGTCTCCATCCCGCCAATCCGCATTATTTCCTCTTCCGCGGAAAGGCCGTCGCCCTCATCACCAGCGGCGAACACTACGGCGCCGTCTTAAATAAAGACTACGACTATCGCCGTTATCTCGATACTTTGGAAGCCGATGGCCTGAACTACACGCGCCTCTTCGCTGGTTCGTACGTCGAAGTCCCCGCAAAGTCTTTCGGAATCCTGCACAACGACCTCGCCCCAGAGCCCGGCCGCTTCCTCGCGCCGTGGGCGCGCAGCGACACGCCGGGCTACGCGGGAGGCGGCAACAAATTCGACCTGGAAAAATGGGACGCCGAATTCTTCGTGCGGTTTAAGGGTTTTCTGTCAGAAGCTGCAAAGCGCGGAATCGTGGTCGAAATCACACTCTTTTCTTCCAACTATGGTGAAGCCCAATGGCAGAGGAGCGCTCTCCATTCGTCAAACAACGTCAACAGCACTGACGCGATCGACTGGAAGAAAGCCCACACACTCGAGAACGGCAACCTCCTCTCTCACCAGGAAAAATACGCACGCAAAATCGTCCGCGAAGCCAGCACGTTCGACAACGTCATCTTCGAGGTCCAAAACGAGCCCTGGTCCGACCGCCCCGTACTCACCGACGTCATCAATCCCTACCTTCGCCCTCCAGGGCGCGATAGCTTTCCGAACTCAGTTGATTTGCCCGACGATTTTTCCATGGCCTGGCAAGCCCGCGTCGTCGAGTGGATCACGCAGGAAGAATCCTCTCTTCCGCGCCCCCATCTCATCGCGCAAAATTATTCGAATTTTCGTCTGCCGATAAGCAAGCTCCTGCCGCACGTCGATGTCGTCAACTTCCACTATGTCTACCCCGAAGCAGTGACGCTCAACTACGGCCTCGGCAAAGCCATCTCCTACGATGAAACCGGTTTCCTCGGCCGCGATGATGACGCCTATCGCCGCCAAGCCTGGAATTTCATGCTCTCAGGAGGAAGCACGTTCGGCGCATTGGACTATTCGTTCACTACCGGCCACGAAGACGGTTCCTATCTCGAGCCAAACGGTCCCGGCGGCGGAAGCGCCTCTCTCCGCCACCAACTTCACATCCTGAGTCAGTTCCTGCAATCGTTCACCTTGGTTGATCTCCGTCCCGACACGCACACTGTAAAGCACGCCGCAGGAGCGATGGCTCGCGCGCTCTCCAATCCGGGAAAGGAATACGCCATCTATCTCGATGGGAATGGCCCAACCGATCTGACTCTCGAACTTCCGCCAGGAAGCTACTCCTCCGAGTGGGTGAATGTTGCCACTGGAAAATCCGTACAGTGGGAGAACTTTACTCACAAAGGCGGCGACAAGGTCTTGCAGGCTCCCTCATTCCAAAACGGAATCGTCCTTCGGCTGAAAAGAACTCCTCCGCGAACGCTGCAGTCGATGCGCTAGCTGTCGCTAAATGCTTACCGGCACGGGTCCCGACGTGAAGTATGTGCCCTTCCCAGGTGTGCGTGAAGTGGTTATACTACGGGTATGAAGACAGCCGTCTCTATCCCCGACGAGATCTTCCAGCGGGCGGAGCGTCTTGCACGACGAACGAGTCGGTCGCGAAGCCGCCTCTTCAGTGATGCCCTACAGGAATATTTGGCGCGTCATTCTCCTGACGAAATCACCGAGGCTATGAACAAGGTTTGTGACGATCTCGGAGATGATACTGCGCCCGACCCGTTTGTCTCCGCCGCCGCGCGGCGTATTCTTCAGGACACAGAATGGTAATCTCGCAGGGCGAAATTTGGTGGGCCGATTTGCCTGTGCCCACGGGTTCCGGCCCGGGCTTCCGAAGGCCGATTGTCGTGGTTCAATCGGACGCCTTGAATCGCAGTGCCATTCGCACCGTGGTCTGCGTCCCCCTGACGACGAATCTGAAGTGGGCTCCAGCCCCTGGTAACGTTCTGCTTTCGACGCGGGTGACCGGCCTGCGAAACTCATCCGTTGCCAACGCGTCCCAAGTCGTTAGCGTGGATAAGAGTTTGCTTACGGAGCGAGTTGGCAAGCTGCCTCAGCGAAACCTGCAACTCATCCTCCTAGGTATTGGCGTTATTCTTGGGAAGTGAGCCTGGCCCTACCGAATGAAGCAAGTTCGGCCCCGACTGGCGGGTAACTTGGTCAGTCCAGATCTTTCTTAAGAGTCTTGCTCGACGCGGTTGCCGGAAAAACATTGTGCTGCGGCGGCGGCATCGGAATATCCCCCATGCGATCTTTCCAAAGCGCCTTGTTAAGCAGTGCCGTATCCACCGCATCCGCGTGGCTGAAATCCAGGTTTTTCCCTTCTTTCCACTCTTTCGTATTCATCTGATAGATCAGCCCGTTGTCGCGATTGCGATAATCCGCCGCAAAAGCCGGCTGCTGCCCCGTCCCGCTAAAAAGCGGCGCCATCACGGCCGCGCGCGAATCGTTCGCGTTCATCGGCGGCGCGCCCAGCAGCGCTTCAATCGTGCGCACCACATTGATCGTCGTATAGAACGAATGGTCGACGAACGGCTTGCCGTCTTTTCCTCCGCCCATAGTCATTGGTGCGTACTTGCTGATCACTAGCGCGATACTGCGGTGAGAGTCCACGTGATCGGGCCCGTCCTGCGCGTCATCTTCCAGGATCAGGAACGCCGTGTCATTCCAATACGGGCTGTGCGACACCGCGTCGACAACGCGCCCGATCGCCAGGTCATTATCCGCAACCGACGCCGCTGGCCGTGGCTTGTTTTTCGTCAGGCCCGCGGTGTGATCGTCCGGCAGCCGCAACAAAATAAATTGCGGCATGGTGTCCTTCCCCGCCTCACGAGAAGCCAGAAACTGTTGAAACTCGTTCAAAAATTCGTCCGCTCGCAATTGGTCCGGATAGGCGACCTCAAAATCTGGAAATCGCGGATCAAAGTGGCCTTCTAATTCAACCTCGCTGGCGACATTTTTTGCCAGCACGGGTATCGCCCAGGGATAAGGGCTCGGCCCACCCCGCGGATCGCCCACATTTTTCTCCAGTGGTTCACCTTGGTTGATTTCACTGCGCGCGCAAGCCTTGCCCTCCGCCTTGGGTGGCCCCGAAGCCGGTTGGCCTTCTTCACCTTTTTCGTTGCACCAGCGGCTCACGATAAACTCGCCGTAGTGCCGGTATGAAATTCCGTGGTTCGCAAAATCTTTCCAAAGGTAGCCGCCCGTCGGCTCCCCTGCATCCGGAATTCCATCTTCCGCCGACAGGCCGTTCAACAACGTCCCTTCCGAATCATAAGTGTGTTCACCGCCGCGATAGCCGATTGGCCACGTTTTCTCGTTGTAGTCCGAGTTGGATCCCGAGGTCGACCACACGTGTCCGTCTCCCGAAACTTCTCCGCTGTCGTAAAAATTATCCAAAATGCCAAACTGCCGCGCCAATTTGTGCTGATTCGGCGTGATGTCCTCGCCATAGATCGTCAGCGACGGATCGCCATTTGCGCCCGAGATATCGCCGAAGACCTGGTCATATGTCCGGTTTTCCTTGATGATGTAAATCACGTGGTGAATTTTGTTTTCGCCTTCCGCAAAAGGCACATTGTCCCCATTGCCGCGCGCGGCGTTCATTTCACCCACTTGCTTTGTGTAAGCCGTAAGATTTGCCGCAATCTCCCCAAGCGGAATGCGGGCCAAAGAGCCTCGAATGATCGCCGGCCCGTAAGGAAAGAGCGGCCGTCCGTCCTTCCTCTTGCCAATCTGTTTGGGATTTGGCGCGGAACCGCGTCCTTTAGCGCTCGCAATGAGCAGATCTTTCCCGGTTGCAGCCACCACCGTTGGATACCATTCCGTGGGAATGAACCCAGCGGCCTGCGCATCTGCGTTCTCGCTCCCTTGCGTAAGATCAAACACCGCCACGGAATCTGAAATCGCATCCGCCGAAAAAAGCATCTTTTCGTCCGGCGAAAGAGCCAGGTACTCTGGATCACTCCCTCCATATTTTTGTCCCGGAAGTTTTGTCGAAAGATACGACGCCACTTTTCCCGATTCTGTATCAAGCACTGCAATTTCGTCGCGATCCGTCAGCGCAACATAAAGCTTCGAACTGTCCCGATTGAGCAAAAGCGCCGTCGGGTGCGACCCGCCCGCCAACGGCGACTCTGGCTTTCTCAACGGAATCTTCCGCAACACGCGCCCACGCACGAGATCGAGCTCCGCAACCGTAGAAGCATTCCACAGAGAAACGAACCCTCGCTTCCCGTCCTTCGTCATCACCGTCGTATAGGGCAGCGAAGCCGGAATCCGCTTCATCGTCGAAAGGTCAAATCGATGAACGATTTTCCCGTCGCTCGTGTTGAGCAACACCGCTTCGTCGGAATTGTTACACGCCACAAGCAGTCTCTCCTCTCCGCCGCTCATGCCAACGCTCAGCCCCGCCGGGTATGTAACCTCTTTGAACTCCGTCCGCCGCAGTTTCCCGGCAGGGATTTTCGTGCGTGGCGCCAGGGCCATAAACCGTTCCGGTTCCACGCTTCCATTCTCAAAGTTGTAAACGGCGATGCCGTTGCCCGTGCTCCCCTTTTTCTTCCCCAGAGGATCCGTCAGCGAAGCCATGCTCGCAAAAATATGTTTTCCGTCGAGACTGAATGCCAGTCCGAGAAAATAGGTTTGTCGCGCTTCGCTGCCGAGCCGATCATCCGGAAAATCCGTGAGTTCATTCGTTTCGAGATTGAGCACGGACAAGGATTGCTTCTCTCCCGAGGTATACGCGCCATACCCGCTGTGCAGCAGGACTGCGAATTTCCCGTCAGGAGAAATCGCGATCGCCGTAGGCAGATTGTTGACCGGGCGCGGCGTTCCCGGAACTGTTCCGAGATATTTGCCGTTCGGCAATGGCACGGTTGGCGGCGTGTCCTGCGCGAAGAGTGGCACCGCCAGCGCAAATAGAAACAGCAACGCGGCACTCCGGATTCCGCGAATGTGATTTCCCATTTCGCTAGTGTTGAAGCTTCGTGCCACAAAATCATAAACGTGCTGCTGCGGCTGCATCGTCATGGGTCCACCAAGCATGTCTTTCCCTTGAAGCGCAATTTCCGAATCCTACGCCGCTATTCCCCACCCGGCAAGCTGCTTTGACACTTCATGCTCGCGTTTTATGCGCTACGAAAAAAACAACTCATTCGATTTACGCCCCGCTTGACGGCGCCAAACACCTAGCCTATGGTCTTGCGCGAAGCTAAAATAGGAACTTCAATTTCCACAGTAGCGCTGCGTTCGCGCGATGAACGCCGCGCAAAGAAAGGTCACACATGCCCGCCGTCGAGGCCAAAGTTTTCTCCATCGATGCACTCCGCGAATTTACCACTCGCATCTTTCTCCATTACGGCGTTCCAAGGGACGATGCTGCACAGGCCGCCGACGTCCTTGCCTCCGCCGATCTTCGCGGCATTGATTCGCACGGCGTAGCCCGCCTCTATAGTTACTTTGGCCTGCTCAAGGAAGGCCTCATCAACCCAAAGCCAAAAATCGCAAGAGTCCGCTCCACGCTCAGCACTGCAACCATTGATGGTGACAATGGTCTTGGTCTCGTTGTTGGCCCCCAAGCGAATCGCATCGCCATGGACATGGCCGATAAAGCCGGTTCCGGCTGGGTCAGCGTCTGCAACACCAACCATTTCGGCATCGCCGGCTACTACGTTCTCCAAGCTCTCGAGCGCGACATGATCGGCTGGGCCATGACCAACTCCAGCAGCCTGGTCACTCCTCTCTGGGGCGCTCAGCGTATGCTCGGCACAAATCCCATCGCTATCGCTTTCCCCGGCAAAGAAGAGCCGCCCATAGTGATTGATATGGCCACGTGTACCGTGGCCTACGGAAAGATTGAAATTGCCCGCCGCATGGGCGAATCGATTCCCATCGGCTGGGCCATCGATAGCGAGGGCCGCAACACAACAAACCCAGACGATC
>JBARCY010000186.1:0-24502 GCA_049794595.1 Candidatus Acidiferrum sp. | reverse complement strand
ACGGCATGAAGCTGATGGCATGCGAGGAATCGACGCTGTAAAGAATTGCGACGTCGTTGTGGATTCGCATGTTGGCCAGCTCGGGGCCGATTTTCTGCAGCTCGTGCGCGACGCGCGTGACCTCCGCGTAAGCGCGATTCGGCTGCAAATCGTGGCTGAGCACACCCTTCCAATACGTCTCTTGTCCCGCATGAATCGAGTGCCAATGCCAGTACTCGACCATGTTGGCCCCGCTCGAAACATGCGTGTAAACATCAAGCCGCAATTGTCCATCGTAAGGCGGGAACTGGCCCGCCGAGTCCCAGCCTAAAGTTTGCGCATTCGTTTCGGTAACCAAGAAATTCCTGTGCTTCAGCGACCGCGCAAAATCTCCCTGCAATGCCTGCCATGCGCCATCCATGTGATCCTGCGTGCCGTGATAGGGATTGTTGGCGACGACGTCGAGAGCCGCTGCGACCGTGGGCTCATCCGTTCCGCCGCCCATCATTCCGCCAAAATCATGAGTGACAAACTGGTCCGGCCGGCGATACTTGCGGACCAGCGCGGCCTGCCAGCCCAGAAAATTTGCCACGCGCATCTCCTGCCAGCGGGTCCATTCGAGTTTGTAACTGGTGCTGGTGGCGTTGTCGCGCGTGGGCATGTCCGCCCAGTCGTTCACGTCCTGGCCCCAATAATTCAGGAACCAGGCCTTGTTGAGCGCGTCCGTCGTACCAAACTTTTTCTTGAGATGTTCGATAAATCCGGCAAAAACGTCGGGATTCGAGGCGCCGTAGCCGCTGGTTTCATTGTCGATCTGCCATCCAATCACCGTGGGATTGTTTTTGTAGTGGCTTACTAGGTTCGTGATGACGCGCTCGGCGTAGAACCGGTACTTCGGATTGTCAAAATCCATATTCTGCCGCATGCCGTAGCCGACATATCCGTCGCCGAGCGGCCGCGCGAGAATTTCTGGATGTTCGTGCGCCATCCACGTTGGTATCGAGTACGTCGGCGTACCCATGATCACCTTGATTCCCGCTTTCCCCATCGCATCGACAACGCGGTCCATCCATGCGTATTCAAAATGTCCGTCGCTCGGCTCCCACAAACTCCACGTGGATTCCCCCATGCGCACCACGCTGATGCCCGCCTCCTTCATCAGCGCAACATCTTTATCCAGCCGCCCAGGCTGCAAATCGGCCGGCATGTACTCGTTGTAGTAAGCGGCACCATAGAGGATCGTCGGTTGCGTGACACCAGGAGCCGTCGAAGGCGCTTGCGCAAAGACGGAAAGAGTCACCAGTGCAAGTGCCACCGCGGCGAAAAGTGATGCGAAAGTGCGAACAAGCTTTACTCTATCCATCTGCATAGGTGTCTCCTGTGCCGTGCCCGGCCGCCAAGTACTCTTGGTTTTGCGATCCCACCCGAATTGGTCAAATAGAACATGTGAACCCTGCGGCGAAGATGCGTCCGAATTGCATCCGTAGGAATGTCCCAGAAGATGCCCAGGCGCGCAAGAGCAAGTCCAAAGTCGTTTTCTTCGCTGCTTTTCGCCACGCGTCTCGCAGTGTGGTATCTTCAAAAACTTCGAATATGACCGCCCCCCCTCTCACTGCCACCGATTTTCGCCACGCGCTCGGCCAATTCGCTACAGGCGTCACCGTCGTCACCGCCGCCCGCGCCCCCGGCCAAGCCTATGGCATGACCGCGAACGCCTTCGCTTCTGTCTCTCTTGACCCTTTCCTCACCCTCGTCTGCGTCGACCGGCGCAGCCATCTCCTGCCTCTTCTCAAACACAACTGTTTTTTCGGCGTCAATGTATTGAAGGAGCACCAGCAAGCCGTCTCCGTTTATTTCGCGCAAGCCGAGCAGACCCCCGAATCCGAAGCTACCCTCGGCGTCCACTACCGCTGGGCGGACGCCGGCATCCCGCTCCTCGAAGACACCATCGCCCAAATCGTTTGCCGCGTAGTAACTTCCTACGCTGCCGGCGACCACACTATTTTTTTAGGTGAAGTGCAATCCGCGGACCTGTTTCCCGGTGAACCCCTAATCTTTTTCCGTAGCCGCTATCGCCAACTAGCCCCGTCCCGCTGATTCAGGTCGGGATCGCTGCATGCGGGCGCTCAGTGGGTCCGAAACGTGTTCCACTCACCCGTGTTCAGCTCCATCGCACAATAGGCTTCGAAGAGGTACAGCTCCAGTGGATTCGAGATTTCAATAAACGCCACCGCGGAATCTCTGAGTAGACGTTGCGCTTCGTCAAAGGCCCTCCGAAATGGATCATTTTTCATTGCTTCAGCACGCTTCATGTTGTGGGTCACTTTCCCGCACGCCATCAGATACGCTAGGCTCGCATCAAAGTGGGTCCTGCCGATCACATGTTGGCGCAGTCGTCCAACCACGCCACGGCTGATGCCGACATAGAAGGGTAGGTCGCTCCGGGACAGAACATAGCAACCCGGAAAGTCGCCAGCATACCCAATCTGCTTGAGAATTGTCTTGACGCCCACGCCTGAAATGCAGAACTGCTTCAGTCTTAGGGGCTCGGCCATCGCTGCTCGCAGCCTACTCATGTAGTTGGGGAAAATGTTGGAAGCGAGTTCTGCAAACGTGCTTTTGCAATCGTCAACCATGGCTCGTGCATCTCCAATTGGAGGCAGCTCTCAACCTTGAACTTCCAACTGTGGACTATCGATTGTCACTAATGCCCACCCAGCGAATCCCTCTTCACCCCATACTCCGCGCCCCACCGATCCGTCATCTGCCCGCGAATCTCCCAGAGCTCCGGAAAAAATTTATGCTTCATCCCGTCTTCGAGAATCTCTACGGGCCGCCCCTTCAGCGACTTCGACCCAAATCCAATCGTCCGGTAAATCAGCTGCATGTGCTCGTACCGGAATTTCTGAAACAACTCATCAAACTCCGCCAGCTCTTCCGCCACCATGTACGCATCACCATGGTTGTACTCCGAGTCGTAGATCTTCTCGATCGTCAGCCCGTGTTTGTCCAAATAATTCTCTTTAAACGAATTCCAGATCGGCTGGTACATCTTCAAAAGTACGCGAAATCCCGGCGATTCCTGTCCGCTGCCATTCCCCAATTTCTTCCGAATCTCCTGATACTCCTTCGGCGACATCGTCTCCAGCAGGGCCAGCTGTCGAATCATCAACTTCTGCGCTGTATGCACGCGCCTGAACAGCGTAATCACGCGATTCGTATTTTCCTGCTGCAAATAATCGTCGATATCCAGCAGCGTGTAGGCCATCAATTTCATCCACAACTCTTCAATCTGGTGCACGATCTGAAACTGCATCTCGTCCGCGTTGCACAACTTGTCGTAATCCAGTTGGCAGGAGAGCAGTGACTTCGTGCTCAAATAAACTTCATAGTCGAGCGTCCCGTCCCCGCTCATAGTCGCGTAAAACTGTTCTCGATTCACGCAAACCTCCGCAACCCTTCAGTGCCTGTCCACTCTCGCCAGCCCCGTCCAGCTATATCCCCGCTGCGAACGCAACAGCTCATCCTTAAATCCCGACGCCAACCACGGCCGCACTTCTTCTTCTTTCAAGTAATACGCCACCGGCGTCACCAGCTGGTCGAAAACATTCGCATGAATCTCATCGAAAGGGTAGCTGTGCATCGCCGCGAAATAATCGCCATAAGGCAAATGCTTCGGCCCTTTTCCATCCGCTCGCGGCCTGTAACAAAGTTTGATCGCCGCCCACAAAAACACGGACGGCACGAGGCACAGCACGCGCAGCAATCCCGCTGGCAATTTCGAAGTGACCGCCGTTCGAATCGGATTGATGAATCGCGGGATCCATTCGTTCCCCTTGTAGCCATACACCCAAAAAAAGACGCGACCGCCATTCCGCACTCGCGAAGCTAAGCTCGCAAATCCCCCCGCAGGGTCCGGCAAGTGGTGCAAAACTCCCACTGAAAACGCCATATCAAAAATTGGTTTCACCGGGGGATGAAGCAAATCTCCAATCACCACATGCGCGTTTGGCAGATCGCGCGTGTGCGCAAACGCCACGAACGCGCTCTCTCCCAAATCGAGCGAGACGATCGCCTTCGCTCCGCACCCAGCCACGATTGCCGTGTGCCGCCCCTTGCCGCACCCTCCCTCGAAGACCGTTTGTCCCTTAAAATCCGTGCACGTCACCGGCGCGATCCAATCGAAAAACTCCTGCTCGTAATATCCGCGCAAATCGCTCCACCGCATCCACTCCTCGGCAAAACGCGCAGCCGTTTCGATCTTTACGTTCTCCAGACTAGCGGGCATAAGAATCGGCACGCCGTCGCGAATCGAAAACTCCGCCTGGCACGCCTGGCACGCTAGCGTGCCCGACATGACGTGCTCTTTTTCCTGGCGAACTCCTTCTTCGCGAAGCGTTAGCGCGCCGCCACAATTCGGGCAGGCAAGATAATTTAGTGCTTCTACTCGCATGTCGTGTGGAGCGTCAAAGGGAAGTAGAAACTCCTGCAAAATCCAGAAGGGAAGTAAGGCCGATCAGCTTTTCTGAATGACACGTTGGAAAACACCGCGAAGCATTCTGCCCTGGCGCGTAATTCTCGTCGAACTACCAGCCTCCAGCTCCCGCCGTCCGTGGGGGCTCATCTCGACCAGCCATCGCCTCGCGCCGGCTCCGAAACTCGCGCACGCTGTAAACCGGCTTGTTCTGCGACTCGTAATACGTCCGCGCCAGCATCTCGCCGATCAGTCCTGTGGCGATAAATTGAATCCCGCCCATCACCAGCGCCATGCCCAACAGCATCAGCGGCCCGTGATTCGCGAGCAGTCCCTCATCCAAAAGCGCTTTGCGCAAGAATACCCACAACCCGATCCCCGCCCCGCCCGTCAAGCACGCCAATCCCATCAACCCAAAGAATTGCAGCGGCTTCGTCGAATAATCCAACAAAAATTTCACGCTCAGCAAATCCAGCAGCACGCGCACCGTCCGCGATATCCCGTAATTAGACTCGCCATTCTTCCGCGCAATATTCGAAATCGGCACTTCAGCCACCGACGCTCCCGCCCAGCTCGCCAACGCTGGAATAAACCGGTGCAGCTCGCCATACAAATGTATCTCCGACAAAACTTCCCGCCGGTACGCTTTGAACGTTGTCCCAAAATCGTGTAAGTCCACGCCCGACAACTTGGCCATCATTTTGTTCGCGATGCGGCTCGGCAACTGCCGCATCAGCCAGTGATCCGTGCGCGTCACGCGCCATCCGCTCACCAAATCGTAGCCCTCTTCGATTTTCTCCAAAAATCTGGGTATTTCATCCGGATCGTGCTGCAGATCTCCATCCATCGAGATGATGATATCCCCACGCGCAAAATCGAATCCCGCTTTCAGCGCCGGCGCCTGCCCAAAGTTCCTGCGCAGTTGCACGATATTCACGCGCGGGTCGTGCTCGTAAATATCCGAAAGCACTTTGAACGTTTTGTCCTTGCTGCCGTCGTCCACGAACACCAACTCGTACCGCTCCCCGAGCGCGTCCATCACTTCCGTCAACTTCACGTAAAGTGGTGGAATATTTTCTTGTTCGTTATAAAACGGAACGACAATCGAATAGCGGACGGGCGGATCGTTCTTCATGCTCGATATTCTGTGCTTCCTCAGGCTTCTTGGGCTACGAAGCCATAGTCTATCAGCCGAATCCCCTGCGATGCGACAACATTTCGTACTTCTGTGTCCGTCAGTATTTCCAATTCTGTCTGCCGGGAAGTTTGCAGCCGCGTCGCGGATTTTGCAAGGTCGTCGTCCGCATAACCCGGGTGGCACATCAGCTCGGTCGTACCCTCCGGCAAAATCTCCAGCAGCCGCAGTACGCCTTCGCGCGTCATCTCCCCAGTTTGCGCGATTCCGCAAAAATAATCCGCCGTCGCCATTCCAGCGCGTTCCGCTTTTTCGTGCGCATCGGGAGCCAATAGCTTCAGCCCGCGCGCCTGCACGCCTTGCCGCATCACCACGGCTCCTTTTTGCTTCGCACCGGCCGAAAGCGCCGCGCGCAAACTCGATTCCTCATGCGCAATCCGTATCGCCGCGATGCCATGCTTTTTCGCTAGCCGCAGCGCAATTTCAAATAATCCCGGAAGCATCTGCACATGCCGGTGCCCGTCGAGATGTGTTGGCTCGATCCCCGAATCCCGCACCTTCTGAATCTGAGCGTCCCACTCCTGTTCAATTTCCTGGAGCAAAACGCTCCGCCGCGCCAGTCTCAGCAGCAAACTCTCGGGTCTGCCCTCCAGCTCCCCGCGATCGTTCACAAGGCTGGCCACCAATTCGCGAGGCGCAATCGGTTCGCCGTCGCTCAAATTCAAGTGCACGCCGACTCCCAGCGCGGCAGCCGCCCGCGCCAGCTCGACGGCAGACGCAAACGCCGCGCCATTCGCTAGCAGCGAAGCGCTCGTCACGATCCCGTTGCGATGCGCTTCCGCGATGCCGCGGTTGACGCCCTCCGTCCAGCCCAAGTCATCCGCGTTTACAATTAAATTCCTCAAGTCCTGGCCTGTCCTTCCGTCCCGGCCTGTCCTTTCGTACAGCTACTCTTTCGTGCGCCACCACTCGACCGTACCATTGACCGTTTTTCTCCTCAACTTTAGCATGGCTTCCAGAGGCAAAAATGCCGGTCAAGACGCGCGATACCAAACTTGTGGACGGACGTTACAGCGATAAACGCCGCGGCCGCCGCATGAATTCCCGGGTTCCTGTCCGCTTGGAATGGGAAGGTAACTCCGGCAAGCGCTTTTCTGTCGAGGCGCATACCCGCGTCGTCAATCCATATGGCTGCATGGTCGTTCTAGAGCAGGAACTTCAGCTTGAACACCGCCTCGCGATCACCAATCTTGCCACGGAGACCAGCAACGCGGCTGTCGTGGTTTGGCGCGGCATCCCGCGCCCCGACGGCTGGGAGTACGGCGTCGAACTCGTCGCGCCGGAGATGGACTTTTGGGGGTTAGAGCTGTGATTAAGCCGCAACCGAACGCTAAACCGGCCCACTCACCCGCCAGGGTTGTCGCCACGCGTCCGCCCACGGCCGAAGAACGCCGCCGCGCACAGCGTGTCCTGCTCAGGATTCGCGTGATGGTTCAAGTGGAGGGCAAGCTTGATCAAGTCGAGGGTTCGACGCATACCGTCAGCGCGAGCGGCGCGATGCTGATTGTTCCGCATGGCATCGCTGAAGGCACCAAAGTCACTCTCGAGAATCCCAAGACGCAAGCCAAAGTCGAAGCCCGCGTCGTGCGTCCGCCTCAGATGACCCACGAAGGTTCGCAGGTGCCGGTCGAGTTCACTTCGCCCGCGCCGAATTTTTGGGGCATCTTCTTTCCGCCCGTCATCAACTAAGACGATTTTTCTTTGTCAACGCCTGTCGCGTATGGCGGAGTCTCGCTTCTCTGCGCTTTGTGTGTTCTCCTAAACTCTGTGTAAAATCCTTCGCTTTGCTCTTCTCCTCTTTGTTTCGCCCAAGAAGAGCGGCCCCGAAAACTCGGGGCCGCACGTCGGCAAAGTCTGGTCGGACTTTAGTTGATCGTCAGGCTCACAGTGGTGTTGGCCGTGTCGGTTCCGGCCGTTCCAGTAACCGGCAAGGAAGTCGTGCCGGTAATCGTAACGTTCAGCGTGCCCGACTGCGAAGCCGCCGTGGTCGCGTCTCCCAGATACTTGGCTGTTACGGTGTGCGTCCCCACGAGCTGTAGGAACGTCGGGGCATCGTTTGCCGTCACGGTGATGGGCCCGGTGGTGCCGGCAGTGACTGGCGCGGTTCCGAGGGATGTGCCGTCGGCAAGGAACTGTACGTTGCCGGTAGGGGTGCCTCCGGTGACTGTCGCGCTGACGGTAAGACTGCCGCTCACCGCGACTTTCGTGGCCGATACCGTGAGTTGCGTGACGGTAGGCGTCAGTCCGCCTCCTCCGCCCCCACCACCCCCTCCTCCTCCTCCGCTACTCCCACCCCCACAGCCGAGGGTGAAGCTGAGCACGCACGCGAGGCCCAGACCGAGCGCCGCTCGATAACGCTTTTTATCCGGGAACAACAAGAGCAGCACCGCCACTACTCCGGTTCCCGCGCTGAGCGACCACCAGCCCGCTCTCCGGGCCCGCTCCGGCTTGTTGGCCGCCCACTGGTTTTGCGTATCGGGCGCCGCCATCGCCGTCATGGAGCTCGAGGGGTTGTTCACATTGATGGTCAGCGATCCCGCGGTGCTCCCGGCGGGAATCGACAGCGCCCCGCAATTCACGCCCGGAATCGTCCCGCAGGCGACAGTCACCGCGGTATTAAACCCGCCGCTAGGCATGATCGTGATCGCCGAGATCCCCGAGGACGTCCCCGACGCTGCGGCAGCGGTCGTCACCGTGGCCGGCCCAGCCGCCATCGTAAAGTTTCCGACTGTTGCGACGACAACGGTAACAGTTACGCTCGAGGTGGACGCCGAGCCCGAGTAGTTGCTGTCCCCGCCATAAGTAGCGGACACCGCGTAGGTTCCAACAGTTGCAAACGTGTGCAAGAGAGTGGTCGTGGCAGACGCTGGAAGTGTTGCTGTACCAGCTGTGCCGACTAGATTCGCAGAGCCCAAGGTCGTAGTGCCGCCGGTGCCAGTAGCTGTGAAGGTCACTGAGCCCGAGGGTCCGGCGCCGTTGCTGGTGGTACCAATCGTCGCCGTCAACTGCACCGCGGTAGTCGTGGTAGCCGAGGTAGGGATGGCCGAGACAATCGTGGTCGTTGGAGCCGCAGTTACCGTCAAAGGAACGGAGTTGGACGTGCTTGAGTTGTAGCTGTTGTCGCCGGCATAGACCGCCACAATAGTATGGCTGCCGATGGGTAGATCGATGGGCAGATCCTCGAGGAACCCAGAACTGTTCAGCGGCGCAGTATTGGATGTGACTCCAGTCTGCGTCACCGTGAAATCATTCAGCGGCTTTCCACCGTCGTAGGTTTCGGTGACATTCCCCGTTGGGCAAAGAATCGCCACGTTATAGCAAAGTTCGTTCGTAGCATTGCCAACGTCGACGCGCATGATGTAAGGCGTGGTGCCGTAAACAACAGTGCTGGAGGACTGAATATCGAACAGGCCGTCGGCGGAATCGTAGGTCCATAGGCTGGCTGTCGTGACACTTTTCTCCATGCTGACCGTAACATTGACGGATGCCGACGGACCCGGCGCAAATGCTCCGTCGCCAGCGTATTGGGCTATCACCGGGTAGGGTTGCGGCACGCCACTAATCTGCGGCGAGCCCGGGAGCTGGTTGGTCGAAAAAGTGATGCTGCCATTCGAGAGCGTGAAGGGGCCGATACCAACCTGGGCAAATCCGGGCGGCGAAGCGATCAACGAGATGTCGCCGCTTGGCATTACTGTCCCAGATCCAGGGGCTACCTTTACTGTAAAACTCGCGTTCGTGTCGTGGGCAATCGTCCCCGCAGGAGAACTTGTGATTTGAGGCCTGTCAGATGTAAATGTAGCCGAGCCCCAAGCGCCCAACAGGTTCGTCACATTAACCGACCCGAGCCCTGTTGCCTTGTCGTAGCCGGCTACCGCCAGGTAGGCGGGATTGCTGGCGTTGCTGGGATCGACGAGCACTCCGTATTGGTTTGCGGCGGTGGAAGTATTGCTGCAATTCGGTGTATCGCTTAAGCAGGCGACAGAATTGTTGCCGGTGACTACGTCGTAGAAAACGCAGGTCGTCGTGTTCACATTGGCCGTGGTCGACGGACAAACGAGGCCCGCGTTGCTTAGATCTTTCTTGAAGAGTTGATACAGCACATAGTTCGCGTTGCCCTGCCGCGCTCCCCCCTGTTGCTGGATGACTAGCGCCATGACGCCCGCAAATGCTGGCGCCGCGGCTGAGGTGCCGCCCACCGGACTAATCTCCGGTTGCTGCCCCGCCGTCAGGCCGCAGGCGCTGCCATTCTGACTCGGCGAATCTTGCTCGCAGGTGATTATGAAATCGTTGTTGCTCGTGTTCACAGCAGAAAATAGCGACAAATCGGGGATGTCGCGGCCAGTGTCGGCAGAAGGCACAACGCCGGTTTGCCAAGATGGCTTCGGATTTATCGCGGGAGAGCCAGGAAAGCCGCTTTGTCCTCCGCTGCCCCCCTCCAGATCAATGCCAATCTCGTTCAACGTGTCATTGTTGATGATTGTTGCCGTACATGTGCCGAGGCTTCCACTGGTCGCCGTGGCCGCGCATGTGCTGTTCCAAGTTTCCTCTGGAATATAAGAGTTGGCGGACTCGGTCGCCGTTCCCGTCGTGCTCCAGTAGATAGACGGAGACGGCCCGTTCTGAAAATCCGTCCCGCCCATGGCAACGTTGAATGGGGTCGAAGCCAAACCGCTTATCCCGAGCCCGATGGTGCTGTAATCAAATTGGGAACCGTCGTCGCACGAGTCCGAGCCGCTGTCACCCGCGGAAAGAATAACTGTGATTCCTTGCGATGCCGCCTGCTCCCACAGTAGGTCATAGAAACCGACACCTGCGCTGCCCAAGCCCTCCTCGCATTCGCCAAAGCTCTCGCTCATGATCGGCGCAATATTATTGTCAATAATATAAATCGCTGAGAGATCGATGCCCGCAAACCCCAAACTCGCCGAGTCCTGCGAAACAACCAAGTCGATGGTTGCGCCTGGCGCCACGGCCCCCGACCACTCGACGTCCAATACCGCTTCCCCCTCGTCAAAGGTTGTCGAGTCCGGGCCCTGAACACCTGGGTCCGGCCCATCCAGAATGATGTTGTTGGCCGTGAAATTGTTTGGCAACCCGAAGAGGCTGCGGAATTGTTGGATGTCCGTGAGGTTGAGGTTCGAGTCTTGAACGATGGCAATCGTAACTCCAGCACCGCCGGTGGCGGCGGTTGGAACGTTGTAGATTTTCGCAAAGTCGGCTGGCGCAACGCCGTAGCACTCGGTTCCGTTAACGCCGCAGCCGGTAAAAGTAACCGACGGCTTTGTCCTGATCACTTTGGCCTCAGAGCCTTGGAAATTTTTCGCTCGATGCATCTGAGACTTTGGCCGAAAATTGTGGAGACCCATCACTCCTGCTATCACTGGCGCAAGAGCGGCCGGGATTTGTGGATCGCTCACATTTGCCATGTGCTGCTCGCCGTGCACCAAATACTGGTGGAAATCGGTGTGAAATGCGCTGCGCAACTGACCAACATTGCCGGAGAACTCTATGGTGGTGCGGCCTGCTCCAACCTTCACGTTCTGAAAGCCATGCGATTGCAGCCAGCCCGTTATGGCCTGAATATCCGCGTCCGCCGGTCCAAATTGTATGCCAAACTGCTGCGGCGTCAGCCACGCATGATAGTTCGGGGAAGTCTTGTCTTGCTGCTGGCCGAGCAATTGGCGCAAAGCGGCTTCCTGCGACGGGCTGCGCTGTAATAGCAGTCCCATACGCGTCGCTGGCATCGCATCGCTCACCGGCCCCTGGTCGACGGCTACGCGCACCAGCGGATGAACGTTGCCCTTCAGAGTTGAGAGTTGCGTGTCGTCGATGGCTTGGGTGATTCGTGCTGGAACGGCCGTGGCTTGTGTAGCTGCCGCGCTTTGCGGTGTGGGTTGCGCAGACGCGGGGGCGGCGGAAAATGCGGCAGCCGTGGCTAAGGACACAAAAGAGAAAAAAAGATTGCGAGTGATTCGAGAGCTAGTTTTCATGATCCGCCCGCGCAGCAAATTTGGTGTGTACCGCACTTCAAAGGTCCGCCGTCGGTCCAGAGGGAGCAACCGTGGCGTAAGAGATTAGTTCTTACGAGGAATGGTTGCTTTGGCTGGGACTTGGCCCGAAAGCGCGTCCTGCCGAAAAACTGCCGGACAGATTAGCACGAACAAATTGCTACTTCACCGGCAAGCTTCCGCCCGATTAACTTCGATTGTGTTGCTCCACGAATGTCCGATTCACAGCCCCGATTGATCTGGAATCCGCGACGGGTGCCACCCGAACTAGTTCCGGATTCGGCCACAGATCGCCTATTCCATTCTTCCGCAAAACCACTCGAGTAGTTCCCGCAGCTTCCTTGCATCTGTTTGGCAGCGAGTGCCTAACGAACTAACAACCCCAGGTTACTCCATTTGTTGCGTTCCAAAATGGAACCGGGCGTTTGGCGCGCCGCGCCCGCTTGGGATCAGAAATGCTTTCTAGCGCTTAATACCGCGCGAGCAGGTTCGGGCCACCATACAGCCAACTCCCGACAAATACGTGTCTCCTGCTGCCGCCTAGCGAAAAGCGGGCGTCCCGGCGCAGCCGAAACGTCCGCTTTTCTTGCATTACGCATCCATTCGTTCAGATGCTCGAATTACCAGCGGCGATACCCACCACGCCAGCCGTAATAGCCTCGGCCCCAGCCCCATCCCCAACCGAACGCGGGATAGATTCCAACATAGCCGGGATAGTAGCAAGGGTAGCCATAACCGCACGCAGGATAAGCACCATACGCGCCGTAGTAGCCATTTCCCATGCGGAGCGCTGGGCGGCCACCGCGACCGTTGTCAAAATCCTGTTGGGAGGCGGGCAAGAAGGCTTGCTGGCCGTGCGTAGTGTCTACCTTCACGGGATCGACGAGGCGGAAGGTAAGTTGAGATTCGGGCGCGAGAATCGTAGGACGGCCGCGCGTCAGAAGAACGGCTCCGATGCCTGCTACCGCGCCGGCTCCTGCGCCGATCGCTGCGCCTCGGCCCCAGTCAGCTGCCGCGCCAAGAGCGGCACCTAAGCCGGTACCGCCGACTATTGTGGCGGCGTCGGCAGCGTGGGTTGAGCCTCCAGATGCCTGCCATAACGCAGTTAAAACTGGCGCTTGTTCGCCGTTGACGAGCGTGATGTCGGTCAGCTCAATGCCCAGTTCCGATTGGCCTTTTACACGGCCAGCCTTTTTCGCCGATTTCACCTGACCCATCACGACCTGGCCGCGGCGCGCAACGACCCAGCCGTTTACGACGATGGGCTGCTCGAGAACGCCGGAGAATTGATCACCAATCTGGTTGTGGTCGCTGGAAAGAGGTTCGTTGAGACGCATGATGATGACTGTTCCCGCGGGAATGGTGAGCGCGGAGGGCGGCGGAGCAACTTGCTGATTAGTTGGATTTTGCTGCGGGTATTGGCCGGGATTTTGCTCGTCGTACTGCTGCCCATATTGTTGGCCGTATTGTTGATTGTATTGAGGAGCGTTCTGCTGGCCGTTCCGCGGCATGCGATCCACAGAAGTGACTGGCGGGCGATTGCTATCTTGCCGGGCAGGAGGGGGTGGAGGCGGTGCTTGTTGATCTTGGGGCTGCGTTTGCTGACTTTGCGGCGGGCGATCGGATTGCTGCGCTGGCGTTGGCGCAGGTTGCTGCGCAGGCGGCTGAGCTTGTTGCTGGCTCGGCGGCGGAACTTGATCCTGGCTTTGAGGCGGCTGATCCTGCTGCTGCGGCGGCTGGTCTTGGCGCGCGAGCGCGAAGCCGCTTAGGGAGAGCGCCAGAGTTGCGGCGCACGCCCCTCGAAACACCCATCCAAACCTTTGTAAGGTTGCTGGGGAAAATTTCATAGTTTTCTCCTCGACCCGGGGCCCTGCCGAAGCTCTACCCTCGGCCTACTCTCTTAAACACTTAGATGGCGAGAAATACTCGCCGGATGCACTAGGAGTATTAAAGAACATTGCGAAATGCGCGGTCGTATTTAACCAGCTGGTTAAATACAAGACGACCTTCCCGGTACTTAGTCCCCGCACTTAACCACCCGGTTAAATACAAAATCTCCATCAGAGTTCATCAAAGATTCCGGCAGGCAATTCTGAAATCCGCTGATTTGGACGGTCCTATCCGTAAGCTCTCATGGAATGATAAAGATATGGAAGCCATTAAAAATACAATAGTTAGAACGATCCTGTCCCCTCGAGATGTTCAAGAAGGCCAAAAGTGTGGCCAGCAATACACAGATGAGCCCGTCCTCCACATCACGTACGGCGGCCTGTGAGCAGCGTGTCAGTCAGAAAGGTAGAGCCGAAAAGTCAACATTGCCGCCTGAGAAGATGACCCCGAGCTTGTGCGGTGCCTTGTCCTGGCGAGGCGGGAGTTCCAGGTCGGAGACGGCTCCCGCACGAAGCAGCGGAGCTATGGCTACGGCGCTGCTTGGCTCGATGATGATTTTCATGCGTTCCCAGACCAAGCGCATGGCGGCGATGATTTCTTCTTCGGTGACGAGGAGGACGCGGTCGAGATGCCGGCGGAGGATGGCGAAGGTGCGCGGGGCGAGCGAGGCGCGCAGGCCGTCCGCGATGGTGTCGCTGGAATCGAGGGATTGGAGGGTGCCGGTGATGAGGGAATGGTAGGCGTCAGCGGCGCGGGCGGGTTCGCAGCCGAAAACGTGGATCTCGGGACGGAGAGCTTTGGCGCTGAGGCACGTGCCGCTGAGAAGGCCGCCGCCACTGACGGGAGCGAAGACGGCGTCGAGGTCGGGGATTTCTTCGAGGAGCTCTTTTGCGGCGGTAGCTTGGCCGGTGATGATGCGGTCGTTGTCGTAAGGATGGATGAGGATCGCGCCGGTCTCAGCTTGGACACGAGCGCAGGTTTCGGTGCGAGAGGTCATGGTGGGTTCTGAAAAAGTGATTTTGCCGCCGTAGCTTTCGACGGCTCGACATTTAACGGGAGGAGCATTTTTGGGCATGACGATGTAGGCGGGGACGCCGCGCCACGCGGCCGCGCAAGCGACCGCGGCGCCGTGATTGCCGCTCGAGGGAGTGACAATGCCGTGGGCGGCTTCGGCATCGGTCAGGGAGAGGATAGCGTTTGTAGCGCCGCGAATTTTGAAGGAGCCGGTTTTTTGAAAGTTGTCGCACTTGCAGAAAAATTGCACGTCCGCGATGGTGTTCAGGGAGTGCGAAGTGAGGACGGGAGTGCGATGGATGCGTGGAGCGATGCGGGCGTGAGCTTCGCGGATGGCATCCCAGGTAGGCGGCTGGTAGTTGGGGGACTCGACTTGTGGAGCAGTGCTCATAGAGAACCTTGATTCGGCTGCGTCGTTGGATGGCGCGCGCGCTTGCGTTCGACGTGAGGGTCATTATGGCATAGGGAAAGAAACTTCTGGAGGAAGGAGCGGCGAGTTTGGGATTTGCAAACAGGCCAAAGTGGCCGCGAAGGAAAATCAGGCGGGAAAAGGTGGAGGATGGAAGCGAATCGGATAATAAAGATTCCTTCAGAAAGATTTCGAAAGTTAGGAATTGGTTTAGCGGGGGCAAGGGAGGTACTATCTTCGCGGAATTTAAGGAAGAGCTAGCGAAGTAGGGAGGAGAGTTCATGGAAATTTTCATGGGGATGGACGCGAAGAACATGCGACGCGCATTGGGAGCTTTTGTTTTTGTGGCGCTGCTCGGAGGGATGGAAATCGCGGCGGCCAACGAAGTGAAAACGCAAGCCGGAGTGGTGGAAGGCACGGCGAGCGCGGATGGGAAGGTGCAAATTTTCAAGGGGATTCCTTATGCGGCGCCGCCTGTCGGCGCATTGCGGTGGAAAGAGCCGCAGCCGGTGGCGAGTTGGGAGGGCATACGGAAGGCGACGGAGTTTGGCGCGCGGTGCATGCAATGGAACGTGTTTGGAGACATGGTGTTTCGCGATGCGGGGCCAAGCGAAGATTGCCTATATTTGAATGTGTGGACGCCGAAGGCGGAAGCGGGCGCGAAGCTGCCGGTGATGGTGTGGATTTATGGTGGAGGGTTCCAGGCGGGAGCGACTTCGGAGCCGAGGCAGGACGGCGAAGTGCTGGCGCACCGAGGAGTGGTGATTGTGAGCATGAATTACCGGCTGGGAATATTTGGATTTTTCTCGCACCCGGAATTGACGAAAGAATCGCCGCATCATGCTTCGGGGAATTATGGACTGCTTGACCAGGCGGCGGCTTTGGAATGGGTGCGGAAGAATATCGCGGCGTTTGGAGGGGATCCGGAGAATGTGACGATTTTCGGGGAGTCGGCGGGATCGTTTTCGGTGAGCGCGCAGATAGCTTCGCCGGTTGCGAGGCGATTGGTTCACCGGGCGATTGGGGAGAGCGGGGCCTTTTTCGGGCGGACGCTCCCGGCGAAACCACTCACGGAGAGCGAGGCGGACGGGGCGAAGTTTGGGGGATCAATTGGTGCGGACACTGTGGAAGAACTGCGAGCGATGACGAGCGAAGAGATCATGGGGGCAGCGAAAAAGGATAAGAATTCGTTTCGGTTCGGGCCAAATATCGACGGATATTTTTTCCCGGAGAGTCCGGCGGAGATTTACGCGAAGCGCGAACAGGCACACGTGGAACTGCTGGCGGGTTGGAACCACGACGAGGGAAGCTACCATCAATTTTTCGGGAAGGACGAACCTACAAAGGAGAATTACGCGAAGAAGATCGAGCAGACGTTTGGAGAGCATGCGGCGGAAGTGCTGAAGCTGTTCCCCGGCGGGACGGACGAGCAAGCGCAAGAGTCGGCGGGGCTGCTGGCGACTGCGAACTTCATCGGCTTTGGTACATGGAAGTGGATTGAAGAGCAGAGAAAGCTGGACGGGCCGGCGGTTTATCGCTACCAATTCGACGATGCGCCGCCCATGCCACCGGCCGCAGACGGGACGCCCGGCGTTTCTCGCGGAGCGTATCACTCGTCGGAAATTGAATTTGTATTTGGAATGCTGAAATCGAAGGATCTGCCGTGGCGGCCTGAGGACTTCAAGTTGTCGGAGGAGATGAGCGCGTATTGGACGAACTTTGCGAAGACCGGGAATCCGAATGGCAAGGGGTTAGCGGAGTGGCCGCGGTACAACGCAAAGGACGGGTATGAGGTGATGCATCTGGCGGCAAAGCCAAGCGCGGAGAAGGATGGCCAGCGGGCGCAATACGAATTGCTCGACAAACTGTCTGCAAAGCCGTAGCGCGGTGCGCGCCACGGTTCCGCAGGATTGGCCCGATCGCCGAGTCCGATCAGGAGGCGTGGAGAGGTTCAGGGCGGAACTTGATGGCGGCGGCGACGGCAAGGACGATGAAGAGGGCCATCACCACAACCTCGGAGATCAGAAATGGCGGTTCATTGCCCTTCGGTGCGAGGGCGTGCAGTGCGGGAACCTTCGCGAAGAACTGGGCAACCAGGACGAAGACGTTCAGATAGAGGGCGATGGTGGCGGTGAGTGCGTACGTTTTGCGCCAGGCGCCCTCGAGGTGCTTTAGATAGCGAGCGGGAATGGCAACTGCCAGCACGATCAGCGAAATGACACCTAGAATAATCCCTGGCGTCACTTTGTGGAAGGGAAACAGGAAGCCGGTGATGCTGGTCAGGGCCGTAGTGGTCAGGAAGACTGCGGTCCAACCGTCGAGGCGCTTTCCGGCAATCATGCCGAAAACGGCGATGAAGCCGGTGACGATGGCGATCAAACTGATCGCGACGTGAAACAAAGTGAAAGCCGTCATTCCCGAGGTCATGGATTTCTCCTTTGGATGAAGATCCACTTTGATGATTTAGCCCCGGGGGAAGGGTGCAAGGTTTGTTTTTGGATGGGATTGGTGAAGCAGGGTTCTGGGGGAAACTCGGCAGAGGCGGAGAGCCTGGGGATGCTTGTCGCACTAGGAAGCACCACGCAAATAACGTGGGTACCACTAGTACTAAGGATTGATGCTTGACCGCGTAGACAGGTCTGTTAGGCTGGTATACCCCTTCTCAAACGGCGCGAGGGCCGCCGAATTAGCTTCCTCGCGCGGAGGAGGACAATATGCAAGGTGCAGAACGCCGACAATTGAGCCGTTACAGCCTTCGCACGCCGCTGCGATTCCGGTCTACTGGTGTGGCAGCGGATAAGAGCGAGCATTTCACAGAAGCACTGAACATATCCCGCGGGGGATTTTATTTTGCTTCTTCGGCGCCCTTGCAAGTGGGGATGCCGATTGAGGTTACCCTGCGCATGCCGGTCGAAGTGACGGGGACGCAGACCGAGGAGATGCAGTGCACGGCGCGGGTTGTGCACGTGAAAAATGAAGCCTATGCGGATGGACGAATCGGGTTTGGGGCTGAGATTGTTAAGTTCAGCTCGGTGCCCACTGCAGAGCGCTGGATGGCATAGGACGTCGGAAGTAAATCACTCCAAAATTTGGGGCTTTTCTATTTTCAGCTGCGTTTTGTTTCTAGCCGAGGCCGAGGGCGGTCGGATGCTTGGGCTGATAGAGGCCGATTTCGCCGCCGCCCGGGAGCCTTACTTTCGTAATTGAGCCCCACCTTTCTTTGTGAACCGCGGAGCATGTGACGCTCTTCTTTGCGAGCGCTGCCATTTCCGCTTTCAAGTTGTCACACAGGAAGTAGATCTCGTGGGGACCGTTCTTGTCGGAGGGGTGGAATGCGGCCTCGCTGGGTGGCAGCGCGAAGATCAGCCAGCCTTGGCCGGCATCGACGGACTTGAAGCCGAGGACATCCTTGAAAAAGGCGCGGTCTGCTTCTACGTCTTCGGTATAGACGATTATGTGCACGCCAGAGATCATCCGCACGTCCAGAGAAAGACCTGGAACCCGCTGGTTCTGGGAAGTCTAGGGGGAAGTCAAAGTCCAATCAACACTAAACAGATTAGCGAGCCGACAAGAGTTTAGAGCTTAGGGTTTGGCTGCTGGGACGTTGAAAATCGTTTTGGCGCTGCCGACGTTGTCGAAACGGTCGTAGGCGCGCACGGCGATAGTGTGTTCACGATTGCTTGTCGTTGGGGCACTAAAGGCAAAGCTCAAGGAGAACTGGTAGTGCTCTTCCGGCGCATCGCTGATCTCATCGACGGGGGAGACGAGAAGCCAATCCCCACCATCGACGCTGTACTGCGCGCGGTCAATGCTGCTTGAAGTGTCGCGGGCCGTGAATTTCACAACCACATTTGAGTCTCCGCAAACGCCAGTGCATCGATTCCACGCATCGGCGGATAGTGCCTGAATGACAGGCGGAGTGTTATCGACTTCGAAGCGCTCGGAGATGCGCTCGGTTCTTTGGGTGAGGGCCGGGGGATTCGAAGGAGCGTCGGTGGCGACTATTTTTAGATAGTAGGCCCCGTCGGGAAGAGTGGTGGTGTCCCAGGAATAGAATTTTTGGTCGAGTTTGTCCTTCAGCAGTTTCCAGGCGTGTTCGTTTTCGCCGCGATAGTAGACGCTAAAGAGGAGATCGTCGTCGTTGTCGTCGTGGGCGCTCCAGAGAACGGATTGGTAACCCTTTTCGCGATAGCCCAGGGGAGGCTGGTCGAATTTTGTCGATGTGGTGGTTTGGGCGATGAAGATGCCGATGGCGTTCGGAGTTTGAGGTATTTTGAGCGTCACGCTGGGAGCTTGGCCGGTGGAGATGAGGGTATTGCTTTGTGCGCGGACGCCCGGATCTTGCATGACGATGGCGTCGATGACGGGAGCGACGTTGCGGGGGAGATAGGCGAGACTCACCCAGTCAATGCCGTCGCCGGGACGGCCGTCGTGAATGACCGCTTTCCACTGGAAGAAGCGGGCGCTGGGAGCTTCCACCGTGGTGCCGGGCTTCGAGTAAGGGCCGAACCACCGGGACCATTCTCTGCCGGGATATTCGGTGTTGCCGGAACGCACGAAGAATTCGAGGCGAGGTTCGCCGGAGTTCGCGCTGGATTTTGTGGTTTTTTCGGAAGCGGCCGCGGCATCGGCTGGGGGGCCCCACCAATCGAGGCGGCCCCATTGGGAGAAGAGCTGCGCGTCAAAGGAGCGCGATTCGAAGGTGCCTTCGGGCTCATATTCGGGGCCGACGGAGAAGACTTTTCCTGGATTGGCGGTGCATAGGAAAACTTTGCCGGCGGCGTTGCGAGCGATGCCGGTAATCTGCGCGGAACCGGCTTTGGCGAGTTGGGCGAAGACACCGTGGCCGTCGATGGCGAGAAGCGCGCCGTTGTTGCCGGTGCCCGCGAGGACGCGGCCGTCGGGTGCGAGGCCGAGAGAATAGACGAGGTCTTCGCGGGAGGACCAGAGTTCATCGGGAGCGCCGTCGGGCGAGAGGCGGTAAATGCTGCTGGAAAGGGCGGGAGGGAAGGCGATGAAGGGAGTGGATTGCTGGATCTGTCCGGAGACTGCGCCAGTGATGCCGCCTGCGCCGGTGGTGAAAGTGGTGGTGCCTTGCGGAGAGGCAATGATCGTCGTGGACGGCGTGGAAAGCGTGCGCTGTTTTTCGCCGATGGCGGCAACGTAAATGGACCCGTCGGGAGCGACGGCGAGAGCGGTGACTTCGCGTTTGGGGGTTTCGTAGAGGACGAAGCCCTCGGCTGTCGCGGCGTCGGAGGCGGAAGAGTATTTCTCCTTGCGTTCTTTGCGGGCGGAATTGGCGTCGGGGCGAGTGATGCGCAGGACGCGGCCGTTGGGTTCGGTTCCGGCGAGGAGATTGTGGTTCGCGTCGAAAGCCAGGACGCGGATGTGGGCTTCGTCGGTCGCGTAAAAGAGCTCGCTCTTGCCATCGGGAGAGACGGCGAAGACCTGGCCTTTGTCGCCGGTGGCGACGTAGAGAGTGCCATCGGAGGCAAAGGCGATGTCCCAGATGTATTTTGTTTTGGGGTCGAAGAAAACGGACTTTTCCCCGGTGGCGGAAACGCGATAGACCTTGCCGTCGGGAGATGTGGCGACGTAGAGAGTGCCCTTGGAATCGAAGGCGATGGCTTGGGCGACCAGGTCGGAGGAGTCGAAAACAGTGACAGGTTTGCCGTTGTCATCGAAACGGAAAACTTTTGCGGGCGAGCCACCGGCGGCGTAGAGCACGCCTTTGGGGTCGAGGCGAACGGCCCAGAGATAGGAAGCGTCGGCATCAGCGAGGAGCGTGAATTTGGGAGCGAGCTCAAGGCGCCCGTCGCTGCGGACGGCTACGCCGTGGGCCGTGCCTTTCAGGAATTCGTCGTAAGTGGTTTCCAGCCAGCGGCGGGTGTGTTCGGCGAAAAGAGGAGAGGGCAGGAGGTAGAGGATGCAAAGGAGGTAAAGGAAAAAAGAGTGGCGAGTGACGAGTGACGAGTGGCGAGTTGAGGAAAGAACAGGCTGCGTACGCTTCGGCATTTGCATGGTCACCGGATTTGGAGATTTAGCGAGATGATCCCTGTCACGGGGCCGCCGAGCGGGATGGAAGATTCGCTGGCCAGGGACTCACGAAGAATTTGGACGGTCCCGGGAGTGGGGCGGCCGTCGACGACATTGATTTCGGAGAGCGGGGCGTCGGGGAGTTCCTTGTCATCCCAGAGGATGGTGGGCGTGGGCGCAAAGAGGCCGACGTAGAGGCGGTCGTTGCGGCGCTCGCGATTGATAAGGGTAATGAGTTGATCGAGGCTAGCGCTGCTGCCGCCACTGGAGAAAGAGAAGCCGTGGGAAGCGCGATTGAGCATGTCGCCGTCGGTGACCAGGACGCGGAGAGTGGTGCCGCGAGTAGCTTGCTCAGGGACGCGAACAGTAGTTTCTTCAATGCGCGCTGGGCCGCGATAGGGGCGAAGCAAGACGCGGACGCGAAGAGTTTCACCGGGGGCGGCTTCGCCTTTTTCAAGCCAAGCGCTTTCGATGCTATAGGCCTGGCGGCCGGGGACACTTTCGACGCGGAGGTTGATGCTGTCGAAGATCGGGATTTCGTGAGTGTTGGTGAAGAGGCGCGTGAAAATGCTTTGGATGTTGAGAGCGATGGGGAGGCCGTCGGGAGAGAAAGCGTCGCCGGGGGCGAACGTGTTTTCAATTTGAACGGGCGCGTGGCCGTGGACGAGGATCTGGCCAGAGAGATGGAGCGTGGTGCCCTCGCCGTACAACGAATTTTGCGTGAGTCCGTTGAAAACAGTAAGGCCGATGAGGAGCGGAGTGAGTTTGGGATGATCGACCATTTCAAAGTGGAGCTTTTTTTCGGCGCCGCCGACGGAGAGCGTGAGGTCGAGTGGAACCATCGGCGGAGCAGCGCCCAGCTTGCCGGTCACGGCGGTGAGATGGTCGCCGGTGATGGTGCCGATGTCGCCGCCGACGTTGATGATTTTGGTGGAGGCGAGTTCAGAAGAAAGAGTGGTGACGACTTCAGTGCGGGCCATGGGGAATTGGACGTCTCCAAGGCTCAGAAAGGGATGGCCGCAGAGATAGACGTTATCGGCGCGGACGGCGGTGACGGTGCAGGCGGAGCTGATGGAAGTGTCGCCTTGGACGAGGACCATGCCTGCCATATCGCCCGGGACGAGATGAGAATCACCGGGCTGGGGAGCGGCGGTACCGCCTTGCGCGGCGACGAAGCCGAAGCTCTGGAGCTGGCTGCTGAATTGGCGGAGGGCTTCGGGTTGATAGCCGGAGAAGATGAGAGGAGTTTCGATGGGCTCGAGAGCAGAGCCGGTGGGCAGATTGGCGTTGGAAGCCGCGGTTGGCGGTAGAGAAAGTTGAGGTAACGGGGATTGATACGGGTCGGCTTCGGAGGTGAGTTGCGGCTGGGGACGAAGAACGTCCTCGATCGGCGTGACGCCGCCGATGGGTTCCTTGGTGAAAACGCCGAGTTTTAGCGAGAGAGCACCAGCGAGTTTGCCGTCGAAATAGACGGGGCTGCCGCTCATGCCCGCGACAACGCCGGTGTGCTCGACTTTGGGGCCTTTGAGCTGGACGAGAATGATGGATTGTTTGGGCCCGAGGAAATTGGGCATGATGCCGATGACTTCGAGGTCGAACTTCTCGACTTGGTCGCCGGCGAAGATGGTGTAGGCATAGCCTTGCATGCCCGGGCGGATTTGGCTGAGGGGAATGATTTCGGTGGTGGCCGGAACCTGCGCTTGCGCCGGAATGAAAGATGACGCGGCGGCGAAAAGCAGCGCTGGAACAATGAGGAAGCGGAAGAGATGGCGAGTCATGGACAGATTAGGCCGAGCCGAGAGCATGAATCGCTAATCATACGCGGCGAGGTACGGGGAAGCAATCAACCGGCTGGAGGGTGGAAAGCTGGGCCGAACGGCCTAGGCGTTCTAGAACCAGATAAGTCCCTGGCGTAGATGCGCAAAACCAAGAGACATCGGTCAGCTATTCTTTTGCCAAGTAGTTTGCGAGCACGGTGGCACAGGCTTCGACGAAGTCTTGTTCGGGTTTGGTGAAGGTGTCGGCGAAATAGCTTTCGATGTCGAGCTCAGCGGCGAGTTTTTTGTTCACGAGAATGGGAACGACGATTTCCGATTTCACCAAGGTGGTGGCGCCCGCGAGATAACGCGGATCTTTGGAGACATCCTGCACGACGATGACTTGGCGGCTGTTGGCGGCGGCGCCGCAAAGACCGCGGTCGAGTGGGATACGAGCATTGGGAGCGAAGCTGCCGGCGTAGGGGCCGACGATGAGGAAGTTGGAGTCGGCAGGATCAACGAGATAGAAGCCGGTCCAGTTGTAGCGCGTCATTTTTTCGTGAAGGTGGATGGCCATGTGCTCCATGAGGGCCTGGGCCGAGAGAGCGCTCTGGGCGTAGTTAAGAAACTCTTGGAGAAGCTCATTGTGGACTGGCGTCATGGTTTGCCTCGCGAGCGCGAGCAGCGCTTGCGCGATGAATCCGGCGCTGATGTTTTGTTCGGAGACGACAACTAGTTTACATGAAGGATCAAAGGAGCGGGCCGGCCCCGGTGAATGGAATTGTCGACGTGTTTCGAGAAGAGAGGTAGAATCTGCGGCGGCGAGGTGCGAAATGGGAGACTTGAAACGATTGAATATCGCAGTGAAGGGCGATGAAATCAGGAACAGCGAGGACCTGGCGGAGGGAAACGCTTCGCCGAAGAGCGGGGTTTCGCGGCGGGAGTTCTTGGGGAAGACGGCAGCCGCGGCTGCGGGATTTTCGATTGTGCCGCGGCACGTTTTGGGCGGCGCGGGATACGTGCCGCCTAGCGACAAAGTGAACATTGCGTTTATTGGAGTTGGCGCGCAAGGATTGCGCGTGATGCTGGGGTTCTTGAAACAGCCCGACGTGCAGGGCGTCGCGGTGTGCGATGTGACGACCAGCGCAGCGAATTATCCGCAGTGGGATGATCACGAATTCACCAAGTCGGTGAGAGAGTTGCTGGGCGTGGACAGCGGGTGGGAATGGCTGAGCCCGAACGAGCCGATTCAGCTGACGCATTCGCTGCGCGTGACGAGCGGCGTGGCGGGGCGTGAGCCTTGCCAGAAAATTGTGAATGGATATTACGGAACGCAACAGCGCTCGGGGACCTACAACGGATGCGCGGCGTATGTTGATTTTCGCGAGCTGCTCGAGAAACAGAAGGATGTGGACGCGGTGGTCGTCTGCACGACCGATAATTTGCACGCGGCGGTGTCGATCGCGGCGATGAAGAAGGGCAAGCATGTTTTTTGCCAGAAGCCGCTGACGCACACGATTTATGAAGCGCGAAGAATGGCGGAAGTTGCGAAGGAGACAGGAGTCGCAACGCAGATCGCGGTGGGAAATCAGGCGTCGGAGGCGACGCGGCTCTTGTGCGAATGGATTTGGGCGGGAGTGATTGGCCCGGTACGGGAAGTTTCGAACTGGTCGAGCAGGCCGTATTGGCCACAGGGAATTGAGCGGCCGAAGGACGTGCAGGCTGTGCCAGCGGGATTGG
>JBARCY010000185.1:0-23352 GCA_049794595.1 Candidatus Acidiferrum sp. | reverse complement strand
GATCGCCGGCAAGGATCACGATGCGGCGAGCGTCGTAGAAGCGCTTGGCAAGTGAGACGAGACGGGGCGCATCGAGGCTATTCTTGAGGCCGTGCAAATTCTTGAGGTCCTGCTCGAGAGCGTCGCGAACATAAGTGGGCATGCTGCTGACGGTGACGGGGCCGGCGGATTGCATGGTATCGAGAGAAGTCGCGAACGCGATGGACAAATCGTGAAGATGGCGCTGGAAATCGCGGTAGCTGTCGAAACCGAGTCCGCGCACGATGCGGACGACAGTTGCCGGGTCGGTGCGCAGGCGCTTGGCCATGGCGCGGACGCTCAAGAGGACGTAGTCGCGAGGGTGCTCGAGAATCGGGCGGATGATTTCCTGGCGTTTTGCGCTGAGAAGTTCGATGCGCTCCGCCAAGGAGGGTGCCGAGGCTTGAGGAGAAATTTGTCGTTGTTTCATGGCGCCAGAGAATTGCCTAAAACGCTGGGCATGTCAACTATGCTGAATAGTTTGGTTAGGCAACAACTTGGAGTCGCGAACCGTACAAGTAACAGAGCACTCGCCTCGGACGGTCAGCAATCCACCTTTAAGAAACAAGGACGAGTGAGCAGTCGATCCGTTTCTTCATTTCTTTGAGGCTGCGGCCTTTTCTTCGAGGCCCGGAGCAATGACGGGGTGCAAAAAGGGCATCATGGCGCGAAGTCTGGGGCCGAGCTGCTCGACGGGATGACTTTGTTCGCGCTTGCGGGTGGCGAGAAAATTCGGGCAGCCTGCTTCATTTTCGGCGACCCATTTTTTGGCAAAGCTACCGTCGCGAATTTCGGCGAGAATTTGCCTCATTTCGTCGCGCGTTTTCTGGGTGATGATGCGCGGGCCGGCAGTGTAGTCGCCGTGTTCGGCAGTGTCGCTAACGGAATAGCGCATGTAGCTGAGGCCGCCGCGATAGATGAGATCAACGATGAGTTTGAGTTCGTGCATACACTCGAAATAGGCGACTTCGGGCTGATAGCCGGCGGCGACAAGCGTTTCAAAGCCGGCTTTGATCAACTCGCTGACGCCGCCGCAGAGGACGGCTTGCTCGCCAAAAAGATCCGTCTCTGTTTCCTCCGTGAACGTTGTCTCGAGGACACCAGCGCGCGTGCAGCCGAGCGCTTTACCGTAGGAGAGCGCTAGCGCTTTGGCGTGGCCGCTGGCGTCTTGTTCAATGGCGATGAGCGCGGGCGTGCCGCCGCCTTCGGTGAAGACTTCGCGGACGCGATGGCCCGGAGCTTTGGGCGCGATCATGGAGACATCGACGCTTGCCGGAGGTTTAATGGTTCCGAAACGGATGTTGAAGCCGTGCGCGAACATGAGCGTCTTGCCTTTGCCGAGATGCGGCTCGATGGCGTCTCGATAAAGCTTAGGCTGCTTGGTGTCTGGCGCGAGAATCATGATCACGTCGGCCCATTCGGCGGCTTGCGCGGGCGTGCTCACCGTGAGACCTTCTTTTTCCGCTTTAGCGCGCGAGGCGCTGCCTTCCGGGAGGCCGACGCGGACGCTGACACCACTGTCCCGGAGATTGAGCGAGTGCGCGTGGCCCTGCGAGCCGTAGCCGATGATGGCGACTCTCTTGGATTGGATGAGAGCCAGGTCCGCGGAGTCGTCGTAGTAGAGATTTGCCATTTTTTCCTCTTGGGCCGGGTTACGGCCGGGATTTAGAATCCTTCAAACTTGCGCGCGTGGCGGCAATCCGCCGAAAGAACCGAATCTGCGGACGCGAATCCGAAAGAGGGTATCTTGGACCCCTCCCCCCATTTTTTGTAAATGTTGCTGATAAAGGACTTAGCGGAACTACAAGTCTTTTAGATGCAACAGTTACGCCGCTCGGCGTAGCCGTTGATTCTACAGGGGTTATCCTCACTGTGGTCCCTGCCACGGGATTATCTCGTCACCAGAGTTTGCGCGGGAGCCTCCGGCGGGGCGGGTGGACGAAGCAAGTCGCCTCCGCGCGTCATGCTGATGCGGCCGCTGCGGGCCATTTCGAGCACGCCGAAGGGCTTCAGAACTTCGAGAAGGCCGTCGATCTTGTCGACGGTTCCGGAGACCTCGATAATGAGCGATTCCGGGGCGACATCGACGACGCGCGCGCGAAAAACCTTGATGAGTTCCATCAGATGCGGACGGGACTGCTGGTCCGCGAGAACCTTGATGAGGGCCAGGTCGCGTTCCAGCAGGGCGCGCTCGGTGATGTTTTCCGCGAGCAGGACATCGACTAATTTTTCGAGGCTGGCTTCGAGGCGATGTCCGCCTTTTTCGTCAGTGTGGGCGACGATGGTCATGCGGGCGATCTCGGGATTGTCCGTCGGGCCGACGGTCAGGGAATCGATATTGATGGCAAGGCGGCGCGCCAGCGAGGAGACGCGATTAAGCACGCCCGGTTTATTTTCGACGTATGCGACGAGTGTTTGCATGATGTCCTCTTTGCTAAGTGCTCGGTGTTGGTCATGACTGTTTATGGCTCGGACGCTGTTTCCACCAGCGGATTACCCGGGCGGCGAATCATTTCGTGTAGCGACGCACCCGCGGGAACCATCGGGTAGACGGAATCTTCCTGCTCGACTCGGAAGTCGATCAAAACGGTTTCGTTGGATTCGCGCGCGGAGCGAATCGTGGGCAGCACATCCGCGCGGGAGGTGATGCGTTCGCCGCGGATACCGAAAGCGTTGGCCAGCGCTGCGAAATCGGGCGCGACGAGCGGCGTAGCGACGTAGCGCTTATCGTAGAAGAATTCCTGCCACTGGCGAACCATGCCGAGAAAACCGTTGTTTATGATGGCAATCTTGATGTTGACTTTTTCCTGCACGATGGTGGCGAGTTCGCACATGGTCATTTGGAAGCCGCCATCGCCGACGACGACCCAAACTTCGGAATCTGGCTTTGCAAATTTGGCGCCAATGGCGGCAGGCAAAGCAAAGCCCATCGTGCCGAGACCACCCGAGGTGATGAGCGTACGCGGTTGGTTGTGGTGGTAGTACTGCGCTTCCCACATTTGGTGCTGGCCAACGTCGGTAACGACGATGGCTTCGCCGCGCGTTTCTTTCCAGAGGTCGTTGATGACATGGGCGGCGTACAGGTGGCCGTTATCGGGAAGACTTTGGATGTCGCGGACGGCGGAGTCGCCCTTTAATTCTTTGATATGGGCGAGCCAGGGACCACGGTCGAGATTCACGATGTGCGGGATTAATTTTTCTAGCGTTTCGCGGGCGTCGCCGACGAGGGCTGCATCGACTTTTACGTTTTTGTTGATTTCGGCGCGGTCAATTTCGATGTGAATCTTGCGTGCGCCCTTTGCGTAGGTACGGAGATCACCGGTGACGCGGTCATCGAAGCGCATGCCGACCGCGATAAGCAGGTCGGATTCCTGAATGGCATGATTGACCCAGGCTTCGCCGTGCATACCCATCATGCCGAGATTCATCGGATCGGATGCAGGGAAGCATCCGATCCCGAGAAGGGTCATTGCGACCGGAATGTTGCAAGTGCGAACAAACTGCTCGAAGGCGCGCATCGCGCCGGAAAGCATGATGCCGCGGCCGGCAAGAATGACCGGACGCTTCGCTGTGTTCAGCAATTCAATCGCGCGGTCGAATTCGGCCTGGTCGTGATTATTGCGCACGCGTTTCTGCGGGAGCTTCGGCGCGGAGGCTTCCCAATCGAATTCGCAAGAAGCCTGTTGCGCATCCTTGGTGACATCGACGAGAACTGGGCCGGGGCGGCCCGTATTGGCGATGATGAACGCTTCGCGCAGGGTGCGCGCGATATCCTCGGCGCGAGACACGACGACGTTGTGTTTTGTGATCGGCATGGTGATGCCGGTGATGTCGATTTCTTGAAAGGCGTCGGAGCCGAGCAGCTTGCTGCTGACCTGGCCAGTGATGCAGACAACGGGGGAGGAGTCGAGCATGGCGGTGGCAATGCCGGTGACCATGTTTGTCGCGCCCGGACCGGACGTTGCCATTGCAACGCCCACGCCGCCGCTAGCGCGCGCATAACCGTCGGCCATGTGCGTGGCGCCCTGTTCGTGGCGCACTAAGATGTGGTGCAACTTGGATTTGCCCAAGGCGTCGTACACGGGAAGAATCGCACCGCCGGGATAGCCGAAAATGTGGTGCACACCCAGCTTGGTGAGCGATTCACAGAGGATTTCTGCGCCGGTGAGCTTCATAGGGTCCTTCCCGATTGCGCGTGTGAAGTGCTGGGCGCAACTGTTTGAGACTGAGTGGGCGATGCAAAAGAAGCGGGCACGAGGGTGACCGCGCCGAGAGACGCAGAGGAAACCAGCAAAGCGTATTTGGCCATCACGCCGCTGGTGAAACGCGGGGCAGGTGCCTTCCAGGAAGCAAGGCGCTTCTGAATTTCGGCGTCCGTCAGCTCGACATTCAGTTTGCGGTTCGGAAGGTCGAAGACAATCGTGTCGCCATCTTCGACGGCAGCGATGGGACCGCCATTCGCGGCCTCTGGCGCGACGTGGCCAGCCATCAAGCCATGCGTGGCACCGGAGAATCGCCCATCGGTGAGCAAAGCGACTGAATCGCCGAGGCCGGCGCCGACGAGCGCGGCGGTGACGGCGAGCATCTCCCGCATACCCGGTCCGCCTTTCGGGCCCTCGTAGCGGACAACGATGACATCGCCGGCGTGAATTTGATTTTTCTCGATGGCGGCAAAAGCGGCTTCTTCATCATTGAAAACGCGAGCAGTGCCGCGGAAATTCTGGATGTTGTGGCCGGCAACTTTTATGACGCAACCCTCGGGCGCGAGATTGCCTTTTAAAATGACCAGGCCGCCAGTGGGTTTGAGAGGAGCGTCGATTTTTCGGACGACTTCTTGATTAGGCGTTTCTTTCGCCGCGGCCGCTTCTTCGGCAATCGTGCGGCCAGTCACGGTGATGGCGTCCCCTCGCAGAATCTTGGCGTCGACCAGGCGCTTCGCGACCAGAGGAGTGCCGCCGGCCGCATAAAGGTCGGTGGCGACGAAGCGTCCGCCGGGTTTCAGATCGGCGATGATCGGCACGCGTGAGCTGATGCGGTCGAAATCGTCAATCGTTAGCGGAATCTTGGCTTCGTTAGCGATCGCCAGCAGGTGCAGAACAGAATTTGTCGATCCGCCGGTGGCGGCGACCCCGGCGATGGCATTTTCAATCGCAGTCTTGGTGATGATTTTGGAAGGAGTGACACCGTTGCGCAGAAGATCCATGACGAGTTCGCCGGCGCGATACCCGGCATGAGCTTTTGCCGCATCCGTGGCTGGGACACTGGAAAGTCCCATCGGGGCGATGCCGAGAAATTCGCACACAAGGGCCATGGTGTTGGCGGTGAATTGTCCGCCGCACGCGCCTGCTCCGGGACAGGCTGCGCTCTCAAGAGCCTTGAGGCGCGCATCAGTCATATCCCCATGCCCATGACTGCCGATGGCTTCGTATACGTCCTGGATGGTAACGGAATGGCCTTCAAATTTGCCGGGAGCAATCGAGCCTCCGTATAGAACAAGCCCAGGAATATTCAGCCGCGCGAGAGCCATGATGCCGGCCGGAATGGTCTTGTCGCAGCCCACCAGGACGACGAGCGCATCAAACAAATTGCCACGAGTGACGAGTTCGATCGAGTCCGTGATGACTTCGCGGCTGATCAGCGAAGCGCGCATGCCCTCCGTGCCCATGGTGATGCCGTCGGAAATCGAAATGGTGTTGAATTCGAGGGGCGTGCCTCCGGCGGCGCGAATGCCGTCTTTGACGTGCACGGCCAGTTCGCGAAGGTGAAGGTTGCACGGGCCGATTTCGATCCAGGTGTTGGCGACGCCAATCAGAGGCTTGGTGAAATCGTCATCGCGGAGCCCGCAGGCGCGCAGCATAGCGCGCGCGCCAGCACGATGCGGGCCGTCGATCAGTGCGCTACTACGAGACTTGAGCGAAGTTACAGTCACAGTGGCAATCTCCTCCGGGACTTTCGGCGCGTAAACTTGCGGTTACGAGCCTAAAAAAGTTGAGGCCATCATCTTGGCTTTGATGATGGCCCCGAAACTCTCTTGTGGTGCTGGATCAGGCCGCCATCATCGCTATGTCAATCCCCGTATGATGACAGGGATAATTCGCCCGACGGCGCGAGACACGATGCTCCGCAAAGAAGATGCGGGAGCCGGTCGAACGTTCGAGATGGCACAGAGAAACATAACGAACCGCCATCAAGATAGCAGGATGGGGTCCGGAAGGTCAATCAGTCAAATTAATACTTTTGTTCATGGAAATAAGCACAAGTTATGCAGGAATTCCGGTTGAAGCCGCGCAGCGCGCGGATTTTGTAGTTTCGAGCGATACGTTCCGCGCCCCGAGCGCATCCAAAGTTGAGATGTCGTGGTCCCTGGGCCCGAGCGTGGGCCAATTTAGGGGGAGTGGCGCAGATGGCCTTCCGGGACGTGGCCTTCGGGAGTTCGTAGTGGTCCGCAAGTACGGGCTGTTCAGTAATGCACAGATGCTCGTCCCGAGCGTCGCTATAATCAGGATCGGATTCGATGCAACCATGGCGGCCATGTCCCTTGCGGAGTGACTGCACACGGTAGCCCGGCCGGGCCTTTGCAGTTTGACCGTCTGGAAGCAGCCCTTGCCGCCAGGTTCCATCAAAATGCTTTAAGTTGGTCATCCTTCCGATCTTTGCAGGAAAGCTGGCTTTTGCCGCGATGGAGGATGCATGGGGTGTGACACGGATGTGTTCGTAGTGGGCGGTGGGCCCGCGGGGCTTGCGGCCGCAATCGCGTCAAGTCGGCGAGGTTTTCGAGTGGTCGTTGCGGATGGCGCGAAACCTCCCGTTACGAAAGCATGCGGAGAAGGGCTCTTACCGGATGCCGTAGAGGCACTCGGGGAGATCGGAGTCGAACTGCGCGAAAAGGATGGCTACGCACTTCGAGGCATTCGATTTGAGGATGATCGGTCGTCGGTGAGCGCCCGTTTTCCTGGCGGGTACGGACTGGGAGTGAGCCGGGAAATCTTGCACCAAAGAATGCTGGAGCGAGCGCGAGCATGCGGGGTATCGTTGATGTGGAATACGCCCGTGACAGGAGTACACAAAGACGGTGTCGTGGTCGGCGGGAATAAAATAGGCGCCCAGTGGGTGATCGGCGCTGATGGAAGCCGCTCACGAGTGCGATGCTGGAGCGGGTTGGAAAGTCTCCAGCCGCTAGTAAGCCGGTTCGCCTTCCGCAGGCACTATCGTGTAGAGCCTTGGACGGATTTCACGGAGATTCATTGGGGAGAAGCGGCGCAGGCCTACGTTACTCCAGTTAGCGCACGGGAAATCTGCGTTGTGCTCATCTCCAGCAAGTTGAAATCGCGCTTTGAGGAGACTCTCTGTCTATTTTCAAAACTAGCTAACCGGCTCGATGGAGCTCCCCAAGCGGGCGCAGAACGCGGGGCCGTGACGAGCATGTTTGCCTTAAAGCGGGTGTACCGCGGGAATGTCGCGCTCATCGGAGACGCATCCGGCAGCGTGGACGCAATTACCGGAGAAGGGCTCTCGCTCAGTTTTAGACAGGCGGGTGCACTTGCCGGCGCCCTTGCAGCAGGAGATTTGAATCGCTACCAGGAAACGCATCGCAATCTGTTCCGGCGGCCGCGCTTCGTGGGGAGCCTGCTACTCATGCTCGACCGGCAAAACGGATTTCGCAAACGCACCTTGCGCGCTCTGGTGGCGGCCCCGCAGCTTTTTGAGCGCGTGCTTGCCTATCACTTGGGTGCAACGCAGCCGTTGCAGCTTGCAGCAGCGGGGGCGACTTTCGGCTGGAGATTTTTGACGGCGTGAACTTGGTGAGGCCAAAAATGCAGCTAGTGGGCAATCGCGGCCGGGCCGCCAGGTGCGCGTGGGTTCTCATTCTGCTTGCTCCGATTGCGGCTGGCGGCTGGAAGCAATCATCGCGAGAAGCGGTTCCGACGAGCCACCGCCAAATAACCCTCAATCTCGATCCCGCACAGAGCAAACTGGACTGGACGCTTGGCACTACGCTGCACACAGTTCATGGAACATTTGCGATGAAGCGCGGCGTACTGCGCTTTGATTTTGCAAACGGAAATGCCAGCGGAGAAATTGCCGCTGATGCCACCAGCGGGGAAAGCGGCAACGAATCGCGTGACAAAAAAATGCACAGCGAGATTCTCGAAAGCGGACGCTACCTAGAAATAATCTTTCGGCCCAGCCGTATCGAGGGGAAGGTTCTCGCTCAAGGCTCGTCCAACGTCGAGGTGCACGGGACTCTTGTCCTGCACGGGACAGAACATGAGCTGGTTGTGCCGGTTCAAACAGAGCTTAGCGGCGATCATTGGAAGGGTTCGGCGAAATTCAGCGTGCCGTACATCCAGTGGGGCCTGAAAAGTCCGAACACATTTCTTCTGAAGGCGGATCCGGCGGTGGAGATTGAGTTGGAAATGAGCGGCACGATGCAAGCAACCGCCGCGCCGTGATGACAGCTAGTCTTCTGCTTCCTGCGTAACGATGTGAACGTCCACGGGCGGAGATTCCCGCAAGAAGCGATGTACCGCCGATAAATAAAGATATTTGCGCCAATCGTGAATCGGGGCACGGCCGAAAATTACTTGTGTAATGTGTTTCGAGCGGACGAAATTTGCCACGGTGTCGGCGACGCTGCGGCCTTTCAAACGGACGACCCGCGCGCCGAGACTTTCAGCGAAGCGCAAATTCGCGGCGAGCGCGGCGGTATTCTGTTCTTTCGGACCGATTTCTCGCTCGACGTGGACGACATAGAGTTCCGCGTCCATGCGCCGCGCCATGCGAGCGCCTCGCGCGACCAGATACTGGCCCGCCGGATTCCCGGAGATGCAAATCGCCATGCGTTCGCGCACACCCCAGTTTTTACGGATGTCCTCGTCTTCCATGTAAGTTTCGAGGCTGCGATCGACCTGCTCGGCGACCTGGCGGAGCGCGAGTTCGCGGAGAGCAATCAAATTTCCGCGGCGGAAAAAATTTTTGAGAGAGCGTTCGACTTTTTCCGTGCTGTAGACGTCGCCGCGTTTCATGCGGTTGTGCAGAGCTTCGGGAGTCAGGTCGACCATGACGGTTTCCGCGGCCGTCAGAGGCACCCAGTCGGGAACCGTCTCGCGAACGGTAATCCCCGTAATCGAGTGGACGATGGGGGCGATGCTTTCAATGTGCTGGATGTTCAGCGTGGACACAACATCGATATTGGCGGCCAGCAGATCTTGAATGTCTTCGTAGCGTTTGCGGTGTTTGCTGCCGGGAATGTTGGTGTGGGCCAATTCATCCACCAGGACGACTTCGGGTTTTCGCGCCAGGATGGCGTCCACATCCATTTCTTCGAACGCGGTCCCTTTATATTCAATTTTCTTGCGCGGGACAGCTTCCATTTGCGAAGCCAGCTCTTCGATGCCTTTGCGGCCGTGAGTCTCGACGACGCCCATGACCACGTCTTCGCCGCGGCTGCGGCGGCGCAGCGCTTCGCTCAACATGCTGTAAGTTTTGCCGACGCCGGGAGCGTAGCCGAGAAACAGCTTAAAGATCCCGCGGGCTTTCTGGGGCGGCGAGGCGACTGCTAGCCAGTCTTCTGGTTTCTTGGGCAAGGATTCAGCTTCTCCGATTCAAATGGTCCGCATACGATAGAATGCTCCCATGCAGAGAATGCTCGGGGGCCGCGTCTTCGGGATTGCCGTATCGCTGGCTATCATCGCCAGTCTCACCGTTTTCTATCGGCACGCGCGCGAGGTCAATCAGACGACGATCGCGCTCACCTTTTTGCTGGCTATTCTAGCAGTTTCAGCGGTGTGGGGAATGGCCGTCTCGGTCTTTATGTCGATCGCGGCGGTTCTGGCTTTTAACTATTTTTTTCTTCCGCCGGTCGGAACGTTTACGATTGCCGACCCGCAGAATTGGGTGGCGCTGTTTGCGTTCCTTGTCACCTCCATTGTGGGAAGCCAGCTCTCCGCGAGGATACGCCACGAAGCCGACGAGTCCCACCAGCGGCGCCGGGAGGTCGAGCGCCTTTACAAGTTCAGTCAAAAGCTCCTGGCCGAAGGAAATGTCATTCAATTGATGAACGCAATCCCGAATTACATCGTGGAGAGTTTTGAAGGCGGGGCCGCGGAACTTTTCCTTCCGCAAAAAGACAAATTTTACCGCTCGGGATTCGGCGCAGCACATCTGGATGAAGACAAAATGAAGGCCGTGTTTCTTCGAGATGAAGGCATTTTTGAATCGCAAGAAGGGCTGTACTTTATCCCGGTACGGATGGGCGTTCGCCCGATTGCGAGCCTGGGAATTTCCGGATCGCGGCTTTCGCGCCAGACACTGGATGCTGTAAGCAGCCTCGTGGCTATCGCGATCGAGCGGGCGCGGGCCGTCGAGAAGCTTGGAGAAACGGAGGCGGAACGGCAAGGCGAGAGGCTGAAATCGGCGCTGCTGGATTCCATCGCGCATGATTTCCGCACGCCGCTGACATCGATCAAGGCTGCCGCGACGAGCTTGTTGGGTGCTGATAAATCCGATCCCGGGCAAACGCGCGAATTGCTGACGATTATCAACGAAGAATGCGACCGGCTGAACCGTCTCGTTGAAGAGGCCGCCGAGATGTCGCGGCTGGAGGCTGGTGAGTTTGAACTGAACCTTGCGCCCACGCCGATCGACGAGATTATTGAGGCTGCGCTGGCGCAGTGCAATACGGCGTTGGCCGGCCGGGTCGTCGATGTGAAAATCAATCCCGATCTTCCCCCTGTGCTGGCAGATTTGAACCGCGTCAAGGACGTGCTCGTGCACCTGATTGACAACGCCAACATTTATTCGCCGAAAGATCATCCGATCACGATCACCGCGGAATTGACGGGAGATACAGTCACGACCAGCGTGGCCGATCGCGGGCCTGGAATCGACGACTTCGAACAAGGCATGATTTTCGACAAGTTTTATCGCGGGAAGGATCAACGCTATCAGGTGCGCGGTACGGGAATGGGTCTGCCTATCGCGAAGGCGATCGTCACAGCGCACAAAGGGACGATTTTCGTGACGAGTCAGTTAGAGCACGGCTCAGTTTTTTCATTCACGTTGCCAGTGGATCGAAACGCGAAGGAGCCGCGATGAATGGCGCCGCCATCCTCGTCGTGGACGATGAAGCACAAATCCGGCGCGTTCTGCGCACCACGCTTTCAAGCCATGGTTACGTCATTCGAGAGGCGGACACGGGAGAAGCGGCCGTTGAGGCAGTGCGCAAGGAACGACCCGACTTGATCCTACTCGACGTCAATATGCCGGGAATCGGCGGCATCGAGGCAGCGCGCGAGATTCGAGAAATGTCCGACGCGCCGATCATCATGTTGACGGTGCGCCATGCGGAGCGCGACAAAGTGATCGCTCTGGATGCCGGCGCCGATGATTACGTCGTCAAACCTTTCGGAATCGAAGAACTGCTTGCGCGGATCCGCGCCGCTCTTCGGAGGTACGCGCCCGGCGAGACGATTCCCGCGTTTAGCGGCAAAGATCTCACGATTGATTTCGAAAACCGGCAAGTAAACGTTCGCGGCCACGACGTGCATCTCACGCCAAAAGAATTCGATGTCTTGAAGCACCTGGTGGCCAATCTGGGTAAGCCACTGTCGCACCGCAGGCTGTTGCAAGCGGTTTGGGGGCCGGAGTACGGGGAAGAAACGGAAAACTTGCGCGTAGTGATCAATCAATTGCGAAAAAAAATAGAGAACGACTCGGCACGTCCGAAATATATTTTGACGGAGCCTTGGATTGGATACCGATTTCAAGCCCCCAAGGCCGCAACCACAAAACCCGGCCCGCGGAAGACCTGAAATTTATTTCACCGGATGCGTGGCGTCGAGATCGAGATTTAGCTCGAGTACGTTGACGCGTGGCTCTCCGAAAATATCAAATTGTCTCCCGAGCGAATGCTTTGCAACCAGGCCGCGCAAATCTGTTTCGCTGATATGGCGCTCGCGCGCGACGCGCGGAATCTGGAACTCCGCTGCGGCGGGCGAGATGTCCGGGTCCAGGCCGGACGCGGAGGAAGTGACCATATCCACGGGAATAGCCGCACCAGGATTTTCCGCATGGAGTTTTTCCACATCGCTTTTCACGCGGTCTATAAGCTGGCGGTTTGTCGGGCCGAGATTGGATGCGCCGCCGCTTGGAGCAACGGGATCGTAACCGATCCCGGCTTCCGAAGGACGCGGATGAAAATACCAAGCGGCCGAAAAAGACTGTCCAATGAGCCGTGAACCTACGACGTGGCCGTTTCGCACAATCAATCCGCCATTAGCCTGCGCCGGAAAGAAAAGTTGGCCGAGGCCGGTGACAGCCAGTGGGTAAAGCAGCCCAAAAATCACGGTGGTCACCAGCGTCATCAGAATCGCAATTCGCAAATGCTGCTTCATATAGTTCCTCGCGTGAGGTGCAACGCAGTGATCGCCATGTCAATGAGTTTAATGCCCAGAAAAGGCGCAACCAAGCCGCCGAGGCCGTAGACGAGCAGATTACGGCGAAGCAAAGCTGCAGCTCCCAGCGGCCGATAGCGCACACCGTGCAGCGCGAGCGGTATCAACGCAATGATGATCAACGCATTGAATATGACCGCCGACAGAATCGCGGACTCCGGGGTGCGAAGCCGCATCACATTCAGCACTTCCAATTGCGGAAATGCGGCCGCGAACATCGCTGGAATAATCGCGAAGTATTTGGCGACGTCGTTTGCAACAGAAAATGTGGTGAGTGCCCCGCGAGTGATCAGCAACTGCTTGCCGATTTCCACAATTTCAATGAGCTTGGTCGGGTTGGAGTCGAGGTCGACCATGTTGCCCGCTTCTTTCGCAGCTTGCGTGCCGGTATTCATCGCGACGCCGACGTCCGCTTGCGCGAGAGCGGGCGCATCGTTGGTGCCGTCGCCGGTCATCGCCACAAGTTTGCCTCTTGCTTGTTCGCGCTTGATCAACGCCATTTTGTCTTCGGGCTTGGCTTCGGCAAGGAAATCATCCACGCCGGCCTGGCGTGCGATTGCGGCGGCAGTGAGCGGATTGTCGCCGGTGATCATCATGGTGCGGATCCCCATCGCCCGCAGGTGATCAAACCGCTCGCGCATTCCGCCTTTCACGATGTCCGTCAGCGCGATGGCGCCAAGCACATGACGATTCTGCGTGACGAGCAGCGGCGTGCCGCCTCCATTCGCAATTTCGCGCACGACGTGTTTGATTTCCGCGGGAACCACCAGCCCCTTCTCCGCGACGTACTTGTCGATCGCTTCCGGCGCCCCTTTGCGAATTTCATGGCCGTCCATGTCCACGCCGGACATGCGCGTTTGCGCCGAAAACGGAATAAATACCGGGTTGTGCGGAGCAAGCTCGCGGCCGCGCAAACCGTATTTCTCCTTTGCCAGCACGACAATCGAGCGCCCCTCCGGCGTTTCGTCCGCAAACGACGCGAGTTGCGCCGCGCTGGCCAGTTCCACATCCGTGATATTCGGGCACGCGTGAAACGAAGTTGCCTCCCGGTTGCCCAAGGTGATCGTTCCAGTTTTGTCGAGGAGTAGAACGTCGACGTCACCCGATGCTTCCACCGCCCGCCCCGACATCGCAATTACATTGCGTTGAATCAAACGGTCCATGCCGGCAATGCCGATCGCCGACAATAGACCGCCAATTGTGGTGGGAATCAGGCACACAAGAAGCGATACGAGAACGAAAATCGTTTGTGGCGCGCCGGAATAAATTGCAAAAGGCTGGAGCGTTACCACCGCCAAAAGAAAAATGATCGTCAAGCCTGCCAAAAGGATATTGAGCGCAATCTCATTGGGCGTTTTCTGCCGCGAAGCCCCTTCGACGAGGCTGATCATGCGGTCGAGAAAAGTTTCTCCGGGGTTTGAAGTGATGCGCACGCGAATTTCATCCGACAGAACGCGCGTGCCGCCCGTGACAGCCGACCGGTCTCCTCCGGATTCGCGAATCACCGGAGCGGATTCTCCCGTAATCGCCGATTCATCGACCGAAGCCACGCCCTCGACAACTTCGCCGTCGCCAGGTACGAATTCTCCGGCGGCCACCAACACCTCATCGCCGGCGCGCAGCTTCGAGCTGGGCACAACTTCCGTGCAGCCGTCCGCTCGCAACCGCCGTGCTTCCGTATCCGCTCTTGCTTTCCGCAGCGTCTCCGCTTGCGCTTTGCCGCGTCCTTCAGCCATGGCCTCCGCAAAATTCGCGAACAGCACCGTGAACCACAGCCACAAAGTGATCTGCAAGCCGAACCCAAATTCGCCGGTGTGGTGCATGGTATCGCGCACCAGTTGAATCGAAGTCAGAAGCGCCCCAACTTCCACGACGAACATAACGGGATTCTTGACCATCGTGCGCGGGTTCAATTTCCGAAAAGAGTCCACAATGGCAACCTTCAGGATCTTTGTGTCCGTCAGTGCTTTCGACTTTACCTGCGATGCGCGGTCCATAAGTTCCTTAGCGGGTCCTCAAAATGCTTTGCCAGAAAGCATCAGCAGATGCTCTAGAATGGGTCCAAGGCTCAAAGCCGGAAAAAAAGTGAGCGCGCCGACGATCAGGATCGTGCAGATCAGCAGAACAGTGAAAAGCGGGCCGGTCACCGGAAATGTGCCCAGAGACGCGGGAGCGGCCTTCTTGCGCGCAAGATTTCCCGCGATGGCAAGAATCGGAATCACCACGAAAAATCTGCCCAGAATCATGGCGACAGCGGTAGAGGTGTTGTACCAGAGCGTATTTGCATTCAGCCCGGCAAACGCCGAGCCGTTGTTCCCTGTTGCCGACGTATAGGCGTACAAAATCTGAGAAAGCCCATGCGGACCTGGATTGGAAATGCTCGAGGTGCCAAATTTAGAAACGGCCGAGATCGCGGTGAACACAAGAATCGTGAGGCACATGACGAGTACGGCGAGCATGGCCATCTTCACGTCGAAGGCCTCGATTTTCTTGCCCAGGTATTCCGGCGTTCGTCCCACCATCAAGCCAGCGATAAAAACAGCAAGAATGACGAAAACAAGAATTCCGTATAGCCCGGAGCCGACGCCGCCAAAAATAATCTCGCCGAGCATAATATTCACCAGCGGCACCATGCCTCCCAGTGGCGTAAAGGAGTCATGCATGCTATTCACTGCGCCGCAGCTTGCGTCGGTCGTGACTGTCGCAAAAAGCGCCGTGTTAGCAATGCCAAAGCGCACTTCCTTCCCCTCCATGTTTCCGCCCGAGTGCATCGCACTTGCAGTTTGGTCCGCTCCCGCGAGTTCGGGATTTCCTCTCGCTTCCGCCCAGTACGCCGTGCTGACGCCAACCAGAAAAAGAACGGTCATTGCGCTCCAGATGGCCCATCCGTGCGCCCGCGATTTCGTCATGCGGCCAAGCGTGTAGGTCAAGCCGGAAGGAATCGCGAAAATAAGGAGCATCTCGAAAAAATTCGTGAAAGGCGTGGGGTTTTCGTAGGGATGAGAACTATTCGCATAGAAGAATCCCCCGCCGTTTGTGCCAAACATTTTGATGACTTCTTGAGACGCCGTCGGGCCGAGCGCAATCACTTGTTGCGTCACGGTTTGCGAAGCCGTTTTGCCGTCCGGCCCCAGCGTTTGCACGATCTGCGGTTCGACGAGTTGCGCGGTCACGTAGGGCTTCAAATTTTGAATCACGCCCTGAGAAATCAACACCATCGAACCCACAAGGCAGACCGGGAGCAAAATCCAAAGAAAACAACGGGTCAAATCGACCCAGAAGTTGCCGATGGTCTTCGATTCGTGTCGTGAGATTCCGCGAATCACCGCGATCGCTAACGCGATTCCCACGGCCGCCGACGCAAAGTTGTGATAAGCCAAGCCGGCCATCTGCGTGAGATAGCTCATCGTGACTTCCGGCGTGTAAGCCTGCCAATTCGTATTCGTGGTAAAGGAGACCGCGGTATTCCACGCGAGATCCGGGGCCACATTTCCAAGTTTCTGGGGATTCCAGGGCAGCCACTGCTGCAGCCGTTCAAAGAGATAAAGCAAGATGAGCGAAACCGCGCTGAAAACCAGCATCGTCGTGCCGTACTCCGTCCAGCGCATCTCTTTGTTCTCATCCACGCCGCAGAGGCGGTAGATCAGCCGTTCCACTGGACGCAGCAGAGGATCGAGGATGGTTTTCTCGCGCTCGAAAACACGCGTTAGAAAAATCCCCACTGGTTTTGTGATTAGGAACAATACCAGCACATAGAGACCGATTTGGAACCAGCCATTCGCGGTCATCGCTAGAAATTCTCCGGTTTGAGCAGAGCGTAGACGAGATAGCCAAAGAGAAGCAGGCTGATAAGAATCAGGACGATGTTTTCAAGCATGGAAAAAGTTCCGCTTCACTTCAGCCGTTCGCAAACGCGAAGATAGCCGATCGCGGCAAGGAAAAAGCCAATGGTCATCAAAATGAATAGCAGGTCTCTCACGCGACACTCCGTCTCAAACTCCGCCCTCTCGATCGCGGACCGGATGTTTGGCGTCCCTAGCTCTATATGCCAAAACGGTTGTTCGGCTGGACGCGCCACTATAGCCCGCTTAACCGAGCTTAAGTCTCCCAAAATCTCTGACGACTGACTATTCTAATGCTCGGGCCTTAGAAAGTGATGAAACGAATCTAAGGATTTTGTGAGGAGAAGCCATGCCAAGAGCCGATCCTGAACGCCGCGTCAGTGTTTACGGGATTGCGGCCAGGGCGTGAAATGCAGCCAAGATAGACGTTCTTCGGAAGACCTGAAGCAAGAAGCGGAAATCTCCGCTGCTTGTACCGCGCGGGAGCGGTGCCGCAGATGTCAGGTCGAACCCAATCATCCACGCGCACGGAACTGTCGTTGATGGATCCCCGGTTCGGCGGGTCCAGCTTCTCTAAATCGGCAGGCGCAGTTTTGCTTCGCAACCGCGGGCGTCGCGGCGGTTTTGCAGCGTCAACGTGCCGCCGTGAGCTTCTGCGATCTGGCGGCTAAGAACAAGACCAATGCCGGAGCCGCCCGGTTTGGTCGTAAAAAAGGGAACAAATAAGTTCGCCGTGTTCGAGATTCCCGGGCCTTCATCCAGCACCGAAACTTCCAGATACGAACTGTAGCGCGCCCACGTCACCTTTACGCCGCCGCCTGTTTCGTGCGCCGCGTCCGCCGCGTTGTGAACGAGATTGATCAGGAGTTGTTCCAGCTGGTCGGCATCGGCAGATATCACGAGAGGGGGCCCTTTCTCCAGGCGCACTTTGGCACGCGCTTCGAGCTTGGCAACGCGCGTGATCCACTCCGTCACATTCACAGGCGCAAGCGTTGGCTGTGGAAGCCGGGCGAGCCGCGCGTAAGCCGCCATGAATCGACCTAGCGCTTCCGTGCGAGACCGGATAATTCCCAATCCGTGGCGCATATCTTCCAAAATGGAGGCCGCCGCGCCGCCCTGCAATTCTGCCACGGATGAAGTGCTGGCCAGTCCGCTCTCCAGGCTCTGTGCCACGGATTGAATCGGCGCAAGCGAATTGTTCAATTCGTGGCCGAGAACGCGAATGAGCCGTTGCCAGGCTTGACGCTCTTCGTCGCGAAGCGCGCGGCTGAGATCGCTGAGCACAATCAGGTCATGCGGCAGACCACCCTGACGGAAAGAACCGCGGCGCATACCCCAGCGGCCGGTTCCGCCGGGAAAACTCAATTCCATCGTGTGCGCGGGTTCGCCGTCAAGACACGCCTCAAGGCCAAGTTCTGCGGCGGTGAAGCCCAGAAGACGTTCGCTGGTCCTGGCGAGAAGTCTCTCGCCGGCTCGATTGACGAGGCGCAACTGCCGATGGTTGTCGAACGTAAAAATCGCCACGTCAATCTCTTCCATCACCGCGCGCAACAGTCCCGTGGCTTCCATCGCGCCCAATCTCTGCGAACGAAGAGTCTCGCTCAGGGCGTTTACCTCAAGCATAACTTCACCGAGCGCATCGTCCGAGCGTGCCTCGCGCGCACGGAAAGAAAAATCCTCCTCGCGCATCGCGGAAAGAAGATTCGAGAGCGTTTGCAGGGAAAAAACGACGCGTTGCCGCAAAGAGAGGGCGAAGCCTATCCACAGGCTCATGATGAGAAATGTGAGCGTCCACGCAGTACGTGAAGAATACGAGCCATTCCAAAGGAGAATCAGCGCGATGAACGAGCCGGGTAGTCCAGCCGCCAGCGCGAGAAGCTGTATGCGGCGCTCGTACGAGAGGCGTTTCATTCCAGGCCGTGTTTTTGCAGCCGGCGGTACATCGCGCTGCGGCTCAGTCCCAGTGCCTTTGCCGCCTGGCTTACGTTCCCGTCGTGACGCGCCAATGTCCGTTGAATCAGGTGGCGCTCGACTTCATCCAGGCTCATTTCTTCTAGCCGCACCGTGCCACCCGCGGAACCTGTGCGCAGGCCGAGGTCCGCGGAACGGACGAGCGGCCCCTGCGCGAGCAACACGCCACGCTCGACTGCATGATCCAGTTCGCGCACATTCCCTGGCCAGGGATGTTCAAGAAGCATCTGCGTCGCGCCGGGATCGAATCCCGAAATGCTCTTGCGATAGCGCTGCGCATAACCCCGGAGAAAATGATGCGCCAGCAGCGGGGTATCTTCGCGGCGTTCGCGCAGCGGCGGAAGATGGATTTCGATGGTGTTCAGGCGAAAAAGCAAATCCTCACGGAAACGTCCCGCCGCAGCCTCGGCATTCACGTCGGCGTTCGTGGCCGCCAGAACGCGCACGTTCACACGACGGGTGGAAGAAGAGCCGACGCGTTCGAGTTCGCCGGTTTCCAGCACGCGCAAAAGCTTAGCCTGCAGATTCAGTGGCACATTGGCGATCTCGTCCAAGAAAAGAGTGCTGCCCTCCGCCAGCTCAAATCGACCGACGCGATCATTGCGCGCGTCCGTAAAAGCGCCTTTCACGTGGCCAAACAGTTCGCTCTCGAAAAGGCCCTCGGAAAGGCCGCCCGCATTTACAGTAACCATCGGCTTTCCCGCACGGTGCGAAAGCGCGTGCAGAGTCTGCGCAACAACTTCCTTTCCAGTGCCGTGCTCGCCCGTAATCAGCACGCTGGCATCGGAAGGGCCGACCCGCGCGATTAAATCAAGCACCGGCTGCATGACTTCCGCTTCGGCAATCAGCGTGGGGCGCGATTCGGCGCGGAGCAGACGATTTTCCGCCTCCAGACGCGAGGCTTGGCGCAGCGCATTGCGAAGATCGATTTGCGTGCGCAGAATGGTCAGCAGCCGTGCGTTATCCCATGGCTTTTGAATGAAATCGCGAGCGCCCCGCCGCATGGCCTCCACGGCAATTTCCACGCTGCTCCAGGCGGTCATCACAATTACAGGCAGCGTCGAATCCGCAGCCTGGATACGGCTCAGCAAATCGAGACCTTCCTGCCCAGAAGTCGTGTCCCGTGCATAGTTTAGGTCCATGAGCACGGCATCGAACTCGCGCGCTTCGACCGCCGCAAGGGCCTCTGCAGGCGAGGCTGCCGACTGCGTCTCATAGTTCTCGCGCTTGAGCAGCAAACGCAATGCGTCGCGGATGTCCGCCTGATCGTCGGCCACCAGGACGCGATAGGGATGAATGGTAGGGTTTTTCATTCGTATCGGAAGATAATCTCACCCTGGGCTCGTATTTAACCAACCGTTTAAATACGTCCCTTGCTTTCACATCAACCTCGGCACGCAGAGCAGCCCAAAACGAGGCTAGTGGCTAGGACATCACAAACTCAATGTCCCACAGAATCAATAGCTTAACCAAACCGCGCAATGCCTTCTGGCCGGTCTCTGACTGCCGCGGACCTTTTCAGCCTGTTTCTCAGCCGACTCGCGCCGCAGTGCTGCTCTCGCTGACCACCCAGCCGTCCTTCAGTTGCACGATGCGGTGGCCATAGGCCGCATTCTTTTCCGAGTGCGTCACCTGGATGATGCTCGTGCCGGCTTCGTTCAGCCTTCGGAAAAGCTCCATGATTTCTTCACCTTGCGCGGTATGCAGGTTCCCTGTGGGCTCGTCCGCCAGAATCAGCTTTGGACTTTGAACCACGGCGCGCGCCACCCCCACCAGCTGTTGCTGTCCGCCGGAGAGTTGGCTAGGGAACAGATCCTTTTTGCCGACGATGTTGAAGCGATCGAGAATGTCGCAGACAAGGCTGACGCGCTCTTTGTGGGGGACATTTTTGTAGGAGAGAGGAATCTCCAGGTTTTCGAAGACCGTCAAGTTGTCGATCAGATGATAGCTCTGAAAAACGAAGCCGATATTCGCCTTGTGAAGCTCATTGCGCTTCTTGACGTTCAGACGGTGAACGGGCTCGCCATTGAAGTAGTATTCACCGGTCCATGCGCCATCGAGCATGCCAATGATGCTGAGCAGAGTCGATTTTCCCGCGCCGGAGGGACCCATGAAGGTAACAAATTCTCCCGGCTGAATATCTAACGAGACGCGGCGCAAGACAAAGAATTTGCTGCCGCCCGTTTCGTACACCTTCTCCATATTCCGCAACTGAATCAGAGGCTCCACGCTCGCTCCTTGGGCGCCATCTAGATGACGCGGGAAAACATCTTCCGTTTCGAGATTATCACACCTAAATCCAGGCGGAGGCGCACCACTGGGAGGGCAGGCCTAGTCCCGCCTAATCCCGGACACACCCACCGCTCAAGGCGCGAAATCCGGCACCTAGCCATTTATTATTCATAGCGCAGTGCGGCGAGAGGATCCAATCGCACGGCGCGCCGTGCGGGGAGGTAGCAGGCGATGGTCGCAACACCGGCGAGGAGCAGAGGCAGCGCCACGAAAACAAGGGGGTCGGCGACCTTCACTCCGAAAAGCAAGCTGGACAATGCGTAGCCAAGTCCTAAAGCCAGCGGAAGACCTAGCGCCATGCCGATGAGAGTCAGGAGCAGGCCGTTACCGAGGATAAGCCGTTGAACGTCTTTGGCGGTCGCACCTATGGCCATGCGCACGCCAATCTCATGCGTGCGTTCACCGACGGAGTAAGACATCACGCCATAGATTCCGACCGAAGCAAGCACCAGCGCAATCAACCCTAGAATCGCCATCATTGCCGCCACATACGCGATGCCCACGATCGAGTTTTGAATCACTTTGCTGAAAGTCATCACGTCGTAGACCGGCAAGGTTGGGTCCACCGCGGCGACCTCGCCCCGCACCGCAGGCACGAAGCCCATCGGATCGCCTTCGGTTCGCAGCGCCAAGGCCGCGAAAAATGGCGGCGCTTGCCGGTATGTTCGATAGATCGTCGGCAATTCCTGTTTGTTGATCCACGTATAGTGGACGTCGTCCACGATTCCAACAATCGTCATCCACGGGCTATCCGAATCCGCTTTTCCGATCTTGATTTTCTTGCCGATGGGATTTTCGCCGGGGAAGTATTGCGCCGCCAGCAGGCCGCTGATGTCCGCGACCGGAAGCGTGCTGTTCCCATCGGAATCGCTCAACTCGCGGCCTTCCCGAAGGCCGATATTCATCAACCGAAAATAGTTCGGACTAACCGTCTCCACAATGGAACTCGTGACCTCGCCCCGCTCTCGTGGCGCCCGCCCTTCTATCGAGAACAGATCCAGGTTCGCCCCGCCTCCGTTGGCATACGGAATATAGGTCGCAAGGGCCGCTGACTGCACGCGCGGAATCGCGGACAAGCGCTGTAGCACTTGTTCGTAAAACGCCTCGCGCCCCGGTTGTTGCTTGTACTGCTCTTCGGGCAAATCGAGATTCAGCGTCAAAACCGAATCAGGCCGGTAGTTTTCATGCACCACGATCAGCGCGCGAAATCCTTTCACCAGAAGCCCCGCGCCAACGAGCAGCACCAGCGCCAGCGCAATCTCCGACACAACAAGCACGCTGCGCAAACGATGCCGCGACGGCCCTGTGCTTGCTCCTCGCGCGCTCTCTTTCAAGGTTTCGCTGATATTCGTCTGCGAGTGAAACCAAGACGGCGCAATTCCGGAAAGAATGCCGCTGACCACCGCGATAGCCAGCGTGAAAATAAATGCGCCCGCATCGAGGCTGATCGTGCTCCATCCGGCGATGAACCGCGCCACCTCCGGCGGCATGTGGTTCACGATCAGATAAATCCACCACATCGCGATCACCAGCCCGAGCGCCGCGCCCGCAAGCGACAACAGTACACTCTCAATCAGCAACTGCCGAATAATGCGGCTTCGGCTCGCTCCCATCGCCGTCCGCACCGCCAGCTCCTTGTGCCTCCCGGTCACCCGCGCGAACTGCACGTTAGCCACGTCCGCGCAAGCGATGAGCAGCACGAATCCCACCGCCCCCAGCAGCAGAAACGTGTACTGCCGCGTCAGATTGCCGGTGGAAAATTCGCCGATCGGCAGGACGCGCAGGTTCCAGCCTTTATACGCATCGGGATAGGCTTGCGTCTCTTGCGCCACGATGGTGCGCATCTCGGCCGAGGCCCGCTCCACCGAGACCTGCGGCTTCAGCCTCGCCAGCGGCCACACATAACGAGAATCCCGGATCGCGCGCTGCTTCACATCGAACGACAACGGCACCCACGCCTCGGCCGGCTTCAGATAATCGAAGCCTTTGCCCATCACGCCGACGATTTCAAACGTCTTGCCGTCTACTTTGACTTTCTTGCCGAGAATGTTTGGATCGGAGGCGTAACGCCGTTCCCAAAGACCGTAGGTGAGAATGATTTCCTGATCTTTACCGCTCTCTTCCTCTTCGGGCAGGAACGCGCGGCCAAGCTTCGGATGAACGCCGAGCACATCGAAGAAATTCGCGCTGATCGCGAACCCCTGAATTTTTTCCGGCTCTCGGTCGCCGGTCAGGTTGACGGAGTCCCAAACGTACGCGCCCATCTGCTCGAAAGAACGCGCCTGGCTTTTCCAATCGAAATACGTCGCGGGCGCAACGGAGTTCAGGTCGATATTGTCGCCCGGCCGTGAATCGGCCAGGACGACGATGCGGTCGGCGTGCTCGAAAGGAACGGGGTGCAGCAGGAATGCTTCGGCCAGGCTGAACATCGAGGTGTTCGCTCCGATGCCCAGCGCCAGCGCAACCACACAGACCAGCGTGGTGAGCCGGTGCTTGATGAGCATCCGCACGCCATAACGGATGTCTTGCCAGGCCGTTCCCATGGACCGCCCCTTTTGCCGAACGGCCCTAGGCGGTTACGCCGGCTTCTTTCGTTTCCTCGACGATGCGGCCGTCAAACAGGTGAATCGTGCGCTCGGCGAAATTTGCGTAGCGCTGGTCGTGCGTGACCATGCAAACGGTGGCGCCATTGCGGTGCAAATCGCGCAGAAGTTCCATGACGGCTTCGCCGTTTTTCGAGTCCAAGTTACCAGTCGGCTCGTCAGCCATCAGGA
>JBARCY010000184.1:0-5080 GCA_049794595.1 Candidatus Acidiferrum sp. | reverse complement strand
TCTATCCAACGCCGCGCTGCATGGACCGAACTGGATAACAGGCGGCTCCGCCGGACCAGAAGCCAGCGTCTTCGATTTTCTGATTCTGGCTGTCTTTTTTCTGGTTGTGAATCGTCTTTATCCGGGGAAACACGAAGGGCAAAGCGCCGCGGCAACGAGCTGACGTTTTCAATGCACAAGGTCGGAAACGTAGACCAATTGAACGCCGCGCTGCTTCGCTTGCGGCAATACCTGGCTGAGGGCTTGCAGCGTCGCAGGATGCGGATGACCGATAGCGATGGCCCCTCCCTTTTCTTTCGCGCCTCGGAGAGCCAGTTCGAGCTGTTTGCGCACGGCGGAAACTTCGGCAACATCGTCAAGGAAAGGCACATTGCGGTAGGCGGAGCGCACCCCCAGGCGCTGGGCGGTGTCGTAGGCAACGGTCGCGGCGGTGGTGCGGCTGTCCACATAAAAGAGATTCCATTTCAAAAGAACGGGCATCAGCGCTTCCATGAGCGCGGGATCAGCGGTGGCTTGAGAGCCTTGATGATTATTGACGCCGGCGGCGAACGGAACGCTTTCCATCATTTGTTCGAAAAGCATGGGAATGCTGTCCGCGGGCATGCCCGGATGTAGCTCCCGCGCTTCGGGAGTTTCGTTTCCGACGGATTGCATAGGGAGATGGAGCATCACTTCGAAGCCGCGGCGATGCGCTTCATCCGCGATGTCGGCGGAATGCGTATGATTGGGCAGGACCGAAATAGTTAGCGGATAGGGCAATGCGAAAATTGCATCGGCGGCGGCGCGATCGCTGCCCAAGTCATCCAGGATAATGGCCAATCGCGCCTCACCGCTTTGCCCGGCAGAAGGCGGAGAAGCAGGCGAAATCGCACGGGCGGACGTCGGGGCGACGATGTGGACCGAATTTGTAATCACGTCGGCACTGCGGAAATTCAGTAGCAGGAGCGCTCCGGACTTTGTAGGCGCGTCGCGCGTTAGGTGATTCGAGGTCGCGATGGCGTCCAGCGACTGGATGAGCTGGGCCACCGATTCGCGGCGCGATTGATCTGAGCTGGCGGGCAGCATGACAAACAATTGGTCCGGACGGCCCGGATGTGCGGCGTCAAACTGCAGGTGGGCGGCGATATCTCCGGGATTCCTGCTGAAACCCGCGGCGGCATGCACCATTTCGCGGGTGATGGCGTGGACCCGGCCGGGCGATAGGCGCCCTTCCTGCTCGGTCTTGCAGCCCGAGGAAAAAAAGGCCATCACAAAGAGCAGTGCAACTGGAATAACGAAACGAGCGCGGCGATGCGGCTCTGAATGGAGTAAAGAAAATCGAAATGTTGACCTGCGCCGAGCTCGCACGAAAGGCTAGGCGGCTTTTTTCAGCGGAGTCTTCAAGAGTTCGAGAGCCTTGCGGAAGATTGGATCCTCCGGGGAAAGCGGGCGAGGCGGCGTAGGTTCTTTCTGTGCATCGGCCGAGTCGCTTCCGTCGTCGGCGCCATCCGAGTCGTCGTCCGCCGAAGCAGAAACCACTTCGGATGGCACGACACCTTCAGCGAGAATGGTTTTCCCGTCGGCATTGTAATAGTTGCCGACGGTCAGGAAGAGCGCGGCACCGTCATTGAGAGCAATCAGCTTTTGTTCAGAAGCAAGTCCGAAGGTGCGCTCGCCCACAACATCGCCCCGATGGCTGACTTCTATCGCGGAAGCCAGCACTTCCGCGGCACCGGAGGTCGTAGCGTCAATCAGCACGGAGACCGGCCCTTTCCAAATAACTTTGCTCGGATCGGCGGAGAAGACCTGCGTGGAAATCGTTTGGCCCCTCAACGTTGCCAAGGTTCCGGAGGGAACGAAAAGCCGGGCGACGGAAATCGCTTCCGAGACCGGCCCGCGGCCGCATTCGCGAAGATCAAGGACCACTTTGTGAATGCCCTGTTTGTCCGCTTCCAGCAGGCGAGCGCGAATTTCGTCCGCACGTCCAAGGTTTAGAGAAGGCAGACGGAGCGCAAGAATATCGGGATCGGCTTTTTGGCTGACGAGTTTTTCGGGGCTAAGTTTCTCGCGCACAATGTCTACTTGATCGGGATCCGCCTTGCCGCGGCGGATGACCCCAACTTTGACGCCCGTGCCCGGCTGACCATGGAGGAAATTCATCGCCTGACCAACGGACATGTCGCGGGTAGTGAAGCCGGCGATGGATTCCAAAATGTCGCCGCTGTGGATGTTGGCTTTTTCACCGGGACTGTCCGGCAGAGCGGAAATCACGATGATGTAGCCGAAGCGCTTGCTCAGTGTGATGCCAGCATCGCCAACGGCATTCGCAGCTTGTTTCTGCTTATATTCGGTAAACTCGCGTGGCGTGAGGTAGCTGGACTGCGGGTCGAGAGATTCGAGGAGTCCGTGAAGGGATCCGGTTGTCACCAAATGCAGATTTGGCTCGTCGACATAATCCTGCTGGATTTTCTGAAGCACTTCGCTGTATACCGTGAGCGACTTATAGGCCTTGTCGTCTGAAGTGCGGCCGAGAACATGACCCAGCCCGGCATAACAGAAGATAACCGCCGAAACAAAGAGAACCCCGATGCGAGCCGCTCGATTCATGCCTCACCTATCCCCTTCTACTTCGGTCAACAGGACGCTTGCAACAAATATAGACTTCCAAGTATAGCACTGTCAGATGTTGGGACGCGCCCGGAATGAGAAAGGAAGCCTAAGGGTAGTGAGTAGAACATGGCACTGGTAAGCGAGAATGGTTGGGCATAAGACACGGCCAGGGAGCCAAATGATGCGTAATTGACACACCGCGACAAAAATGGCCCGATGGTGTTCGTATAAGTTACTGAAAAAAATGGACAAAGACGTGAAACCCTGGCCAACAAAATGCTATCTTACCTAGGGGCGATGTTTCAATCCACCATAGCGAAAGAGGCATTGGCTGAAGGTGTGGGTCTACACACCGGAGTCTCAGGGCACGTTCGCCTGCTACCTGCGCCAGCCGATACGGGAATCGTTTTTCGACGCACGGACCTCGATCATTTTCCGATTGAGGCGCAGGGCCACAACGTCGCGCGAGTCAGCTACGCGACCAGCTTGATGAAGCAAGGCGTTTTGCTTTCCACGACGGAGCATCTCCTCGCGGCGATCTATTCTTGCGGCATCGACAACGTTTACATCGATATCGATTCGATCGAGATTCCCATTCTGGACGGCTCGGCAGAGCCTTTTATCCAAATGCTCGAGAAGGCTGGAGTGCGAAAGCTTCGCCGCAAGCGCCGCTATTTGAAGGTGCTCAGGTCGCTGGAAGTCGAGGAAGGCGATCGCCGGATAGGGATTTATCCCGCGGACGAATTTCGGGTGCGATGCTATGTTGATTTTCCTCATCCGCTCGTGGGACGGCAGGAAATCGAAATGGTGGTCAACCCCGAGACTTTCCGACAACTTCTGGCGCGGGCACGGACGTTTTGTTTCGAGCGGGATATCGAGCCTCTTCGCTCAATGGGCCTCATTCGAGGCGGGTCGCTGGAAAACGCCATCGTGTTGACCAACGATGGGGTGATGAACGGGCCGCTGCGCTTTCCAGACGAATTTGGGCGGCACAAAGCACTGGATTTGATCGGGGATTTGGCGCTGATTGGATTGCCACTCTTGGCCCGCGTTGAAGCCCATAAAGCTGGGCATGCGCTCCACACGCAACTGGTCAGCAGACTACTCGCGGATCCCACGCTATGGACGATTACGACGGGGGAAGCAACTCCGGCGGAACGCGAAGTCCATCTAACGACCCTTTCTCCCGCCACGGCCACTGATTAGACATTCGTCCCCTGCCAGGCATCCCCGGATTGCGAAATATCGAGTGCTCCCGCAGAATGGGCTGAAACCATGTCCAATCACGATCTAGCTGTTGTCATTCTTGCAGCGGGAAAAGGCACGCGGCTCAAATCGGGCCTCGCAAAGGTGTTGCATCGCGCTGGGGGACGGACACTCGTCGAGCATGTTGTCCGGGCTTGCGCGCCTCTAGGTGCGAAACAGACGTTGGTCGTCGTGGGACATCAGGCGGAGCAAGTCGCGGCGGTGGTCGAACCTCTCGGTGCCGCAACCGTCTTACAGCAGCCGCAGCATGGGACGGGACATGCGATGCAGGTGGCGCGGCGTGCGCTGGGTCGAGCCAAATTCGCCCTCGTATTGCCGGGTGATGCGCCGCTCGTGCGGACTGATACGCTCAAATCTCTTCTTGCTGTACATCGCGACGGAAATGCTGCTGCTACGATTTTGACGGCCGTGCTGGCCGATCCGTCTGGGTACGGAAGGGTTTTGCGAAAGTCGGAAAAGGCGGTGGGGGCGATCGTTGAAGAATCGCGGCTCACTGAGGAACAGCGGGAGCTGAACGAAATCAATTCGGCGATTTATTGCTTCACGCTGGAAAAGCTCTGGCCCGCTCTGGCGCACGTCAAACCAAACAACAAACATCGCGAGCTGTACCTTACGGACACGATTGCTACGATGACCGCGGCCGGCGAGACCGTTCTTGCGGAAGTCGCCGCTGATCCCCGTGAAATTCTGGGCTGCAATACCCGCGCGGATTTGGCGGAAGTGGACCGCGTTTTTCGCGAACGGAAGCGAGCGGCGCTCATGGATGCCGGCGTCTCCATCCAGTTGCCCGAGACGGTGGTGATTGATCCCGACGTTACCGCAGGCGAGGACACCGTTCTTGACGCTGGCGTGCAACTCCTAGGGAAGACGAGGCTCGGGGTGCGCTGCCACGTCGGAGCAGGCAGCATTCTGCACGACACGTTGCTCGGAGACGACGTCATTATCGAGCCGCACTGCGTGACGACGGAAAGCCGGCTCGATGACCGGGTCCACATCGGGCCTTTCGCGCGCTTGCGCCCCGGCAATCACCTCAAAGCTGATGTGCGCATCGGGAACTTCGTCGAGCTGAAGAAAAGCACGTTGGGCGAGGGCACTAAAGCGAATCACCTTACGTATCTTGGCGACGCGAAGATCGGATCGAAAAGCAATATCGGCGCGGGGACGATCACCTGCAATTACGACGGCTTTCACAAGTTCCCGACGTCGATCGGCAACAAAGTGTTTA
>JBARCY010000183.1:0-16729 GCA_049794595.1 Candidatus Acidiferrum sp. | reverse complement strand
CTTGTCATCAAACTCAATCACCGGCTCCGGCAAATCGAAATCGATCGACCCATTCTCATTCCTTCGTTTGTTCAGCAGCAGCGCCAGCTCTTTCATGTCGCGAAAATGTCTAGCCAGCCCCGCGTACTGCACTGTCGCATCCGGATCGCCCTCAATCACTTTATTCACGTCTGTATACGTCATCCGCTCCGCCGACCGAATCACTCCCGGCGTCATGTTTGCGTTCCGCATGTTTCCGGCCGCGTCAAATTCCATCAGCGCGCTCATCACCAGCCGCTCCTCGTGCGGCTTCAGCGAACACATCCCATTCGAAAGCGCTTCCGGCAGCATTGGCACCGCACGGTCCGGAAAATAAACCGATGTCCCGCGCAGCCGCGCTTCCTGATCCAGCGCCGTCCCGGTTCGAACATAGTGCGCCACGTCGGCTATATGCACTTGCAAGCCCCAGCCGCCATCCGGCCGCCGTTCCACATACACCGCGTCATCAAAATCGCGCGCCGTTTCGCCATCAATCGTCACAATCGGCAAATGCCGAAAATCGTCACGTCCCGCGCGTTCGGCTTCGCTCACAACCGCAGCGCGCTGTTCGGCTTCCGCTAAAATCGTCCCAGAAAATTCATGCGGCAGATGATGTTTTCGAATCATGATCTCGGTGTCCACACCGAGGTCCCCCGGCCGCCCCAAAATTTCGATCACCCGCCCCGTCGCCGCCGCTCCGCCTCGCGGATAACGAAGCAACTCCACGTTCACCACCGCCCCTTCGAGATCCGCAAGCCGTTCGAATCGTCTCTCTCGTGCTCCGCCGTCGCCAACTCCCAATTTCGCCCGCAGCCCCACCGTCAATTCCTCTCCCGGCGGAATCTCCACCTCATGCTGTATTCGCGTGACATATGGCAGCACCACATTCCCCCGCGGCCCATACCGAAACAATCCCACCACCGACGGAATCGCCCGCCCCAAAACGCGCACAATCCGCCCTTCCGCCCTCTGCCCGCCGCGCCCGCTTCCTCCGCGAAACTCGCCCACCCGCTGCAACTTCGCCAGCACGTGATCCCCGTGCATCGCGTCTTCCACCGCGTCGCGCGGAATAAACACATCCCCGTCCAACTGCGGCATCGGCACATCGGGCACCACAAATCCATAGCCGTCGTGGTGCAGCACTAGCCGTCCTCGCACCTCATCCCTCGCCAGCACATTCGCCACGGCCCGCATCTGCGGAACGTTCCCCGTGGAACTATGTTTTGTCGAGGTAATCTCCTTGGAGCCAGCCAAGCCGGCCCCGCCTGCCTCCGAAGCCCGATCCCCCTTCACCGCCAAATCTTCTTCGCGTTTCCTTCCCGCCAGCCGGTATCGCCCTCCCGGCAACTCCTGAATCGCCCCTCGCTTCCGCAAAGCAGCCAGCATCTTAAACAACCCCTTACGCTCCGCCTTTCCCAGATGCAAACCCGCTGCAATCTCGTTCGCAGACACCTCCCCACGCGTAACTTGCAGAAAACGCAATATGTTATCTGGACTCAACGAGGATGGGCGTGGCATAAACTCGATGCACCCCGGCGCAGCGATTCTTTTCCACAAGGATTCTAGTCACTTTTTTACATTTTCACCGGAACTTTTTTCGGTTGGCCGGGATTAATAGGTAGGCCAACACACGACCGACTAGCCGCCCTCCGTCAGGCTGGCCGGACATCCCCGAAAGGGGACACGAGGAGGCGGGACGACCTGGCCCGCCTCCTCTTTTTCTTCTCTCCCAGCGCCTTCCGGATCAGCTTTACACCCACTGCCGACGAAATTCTCAACCGTCCATAACGTCCCGTGCCAGCCATTAACTAAACCTTCCCTTGACATCAATTGAGACGATTCTGTATAAAGTCGGTACGCATTACTATTTCTACGACGCCGAAAACAGGTTGGTCCAGGTGGACGGCACTCTTGGCACCTGCGCCAGCGGCAGCACCACCGGCACAACGGCTTGCTACTACTACGACGCCGAGGGCCACCGTGTCCACCGCACCGGCATTGGCGACAACGACTGCCTGAATGACGGCAACGGCGGCGTCGCCGATTTTGCCTTCGATTTAGACGGCCACTGGACCTCGCGAACGAACTCCACCGGCGGCGGCTCCAGCGATATTTACGTCGCCGGACGTCACTTCGGCTCGGCAACCGACGGCGACGTCTTTTTCGACCATACCGACTGGCTCGGCACTTCCCGTCTCAGAAACACGCAAAGCTTACCGACGTCTGGCTACGAAACCTGCACCAGCCTCCCCTTCGGCGACGGCCTCTCCTGCAACAGCACGTACGCCAGCAACATCCACTTCACCGGCAAAGAACACGACTTCGAATCCGGCCTCGATAACTTCCTCGCCCGACACCTCACCTCCAACATGGGCCACTTCATGTCCCCCGACCCCGGCAACGCCGGCGCATCCCCCGACAACCCACAAAGTTGGAACGCCTATGCATACGTCCAAAACAATCCCTTGAGCCTCATTGATCCATCCGGACTGGATGCTTGCGTGCTTCTTTTGCCCCAAGGAGGAACCTCCGAACTTGACACTGACAGCGAAGGTTGCGACGCGGTTGGGGGAATATACAACCCAGGGCAGGCTGGTCCCGGAACTATCCACATAGACGCCCCCAGCCCCGCCGACGGCTCCGACTTTGTGCCTAGCTCGACGTCCTGGGATTTCGGGGGAGGTGGCCTTTCTCTGATGAGCGGCAACGGCCTGTCGCTTTTCGATGATTTCAAAAACCTCGGTCGCGCACTCGTATGCACTGCGACTGCACCGATGGTTCAGGCTGCCCAGAACGGAGGGGGAGCAGTGGGAGCAGGCCTCGGAGGGTCGGTAGGAGTGGGGCTACTATTTGGCCTCGCCCTCCAAGGAGGAGTGCAGGTCGTCGCAGACGCCCAAGGCAATGTCGGTATGAGCTTTTCATTCGGGGGAAATCCCGGCTTCGGGGTGCTGGGAGCGGGCGCGCTAGGCGGCGGGCAAGTCACCACATCTTCAGCACGGACGATTCATGATCTTAACGGGTGGTCCCTCTCGGCAGGCGCGAGCGGCGCGCTCCTCGGCGTCGGCCTTGGACTTGATGCCGCCCACTCCAAATCGGCCGACACGTTGACCCTAACTGTCGGAGGAGGCGTCGGAGGTAGGGGTGCAGCTTTTGCAAAGATCGGGACGTGGGTTCCGAAGGCCTCGATAGACTGCGGGCCCTGGTGAGGGGCTTAAACGATGAATTTGACGCAAAAGGCTAAGTATCGGGTGGCGCTCGGAGGGACAGCGCTTCTCCTCTTGTTCAATACAGTATTTCTGTACTTCGCGCAGCGCTACGACACAGAATTTCGTGCAGACCCGCTATTCGATTCATATCTTCGAATGCGCAGTTTTCTTTTGCGACCGGCCAGCGTCTGCTTACTGGGCCTAGGGTTGGTAGTCTGGTCATTTCTCATATATTGGCGCTCCCGCATTAAGCCACCAAGCGAGTCACAAAAAATCGCGTACTTCTGCATTATCTTGGCCACCGTGGGCGGCTACATACTAACAGCGTGGTTCAAGCTTTAGGACTGGCGGCCCTCTGCAAACCGGGGGACAGGAACGTGTGAAAAAATCAAAACCCGCTTTCCCTGGCTTGTAGGCGACGGAGGCGACGGGGACAGACGGGATGTTTCCCTAACTATTCATCGCCAAACCGTCTCACCAAACTCCCAAATTCCCGCCAATCATCTCAATCCCCTCCACTTGCCCGTCTCACGTTCGAATGATATACACTCCATAATAGTCCTTTACAGTAATGCGAATCCATGCTATCCTTCTGCATGTTTGCCCTCAGCGCAGCACGGTTCTCCTCGCTGCGGCCCTCTCCATCCGAGCCTCCTCCGCTCGCTTCCCACCACAAAATCCCGCGTCCGATAATATCCCCCACAATTTCCCTAGAATCAACACTTTCACAAGTGTTCATTCTAACCAACTTAAAGTCTCCTGTAATGAGCATTTACAAAAAACCGGGGGAGGGGGTCCTGTTATTGTTAACTACAAATCCGACCCGGGATTGGTATCCCGACCGACCATAGCCATGATCGGAGATCCCGAACCGGTCGGGACCGAAGGTTCCGACCCCGTTGGAAAGAATTCGTTTTTATCATCGCTGCTAAGCACTCAGCACTCGCCACTAACCACTAAGTCCTTTACCATCCGCACTTCCGCAAAACCCTCCCGTAACCCCTTTAAAATGCGCACTTCCAGAACAACGGACTTAAAGCTCTTTAGAATGAGCACTTACAGAAAAAGGGGGGTGGGGCTCCCCTCATTCACGACTGGGGCAGCCATTCCTGGCTGTCATCCCATGAGTGTTCGCTTTCCACGGGTCTCAGGCCATCGGTCGCTGGCCACGGAGCACCGGTCACCAGCCACCAGTCACTCTTTGGATTTTGCTTTGGCTTGGGCTTCGGCTTGGGTCGTGCGGTACCAATCAAATGTACGGCTCAGACCTTCTTCAAAAGTGACTTGTGGATCGTAGCCGAGGTATTCGCGCGCTTGCGTGATATCGGCTTGCGAATCGCGGATATCGCCGTCGCGGGGCGGTTCGTACTTGGCTTCGAGCTTTTTCCCGGAAATCTTTCCGAGGAGTTGAAGCGTCTGATTCAGGGTGAAGCGTGCGCCTGTCCCCACGTTGAACGTCTTGCCGGAAACGTTGGGAGCTTCGCAGGCGAGCAGATTGGCCTGCACGGCGTTTTCGACGTAGGTGAAGTCGCGGGATTGCTCGCCGTCGCCAAAGATGACGGGCTGTGTCTCTTCGAGGAACGACAGGCAGAATTTCGCCAAAACGCCGGAATAGGGCGAGCCGGGATCCTGGCGAGGACCGAAAATATTAAAATAACGCACGGAGACATTTTCAAGGCCGTAACAGCGGCCAAAAGTTTGTGCGTAGAGTTCGCCAACGAACTTGGTGACGCCATAGGGAGAAATGGGCGCCGGCTGCATAGTTTCGATTTTGGGGAGCGTCGGCGTTTCGCCGTAGGCAGAAGAGGAAGCGGCAAAAACGACGCGCTTCACCTTGGCATCACGCGCCGCGACGAGCACGTTTAAAGTTCCATCGATATTAATCTTGTTGGTTTCGATGGGATCCTTGACGGAGCGAGGAACGGAAGTGCGCGCGGCGAGGTGCAGGACGTACTCGGCCTCGTGCATGGCCTTGCGGACGACTTCAATGTCCGTGATGGTGCCCTTTATAAGGGTGATTTTGTTGCGGATCTCGGCAAGGTTCTCCTCTTTGCCTGAGGAAAGGTCGTCGAGGACCACTACGCTGTGGCCGCGCCGCACGAGTTCGTCTACCGTATTCGAGCCGATGAAGCCGGCGCCGCCTGTAACGAGGTAGCGCATTCAGGAATTCCTCCTCGATCGTGGTCCCGAGCGGCGGAGTGCCGTCTCGGTCATTGGCGCGGTGCCCGCAAAAGACGCGGGCCTCGCGTTTTGGTAACCTCAGAGTTCGCGTTAGGTTCGGCTGAGTTTGCCGGTCTACAGCGAGCGAATTTGTATTGTACGACGGAAGACGAAAAGACAAGGGACTGTTTCCCGGGCAGGTCACACAAAGAGCATGAGCTACCGGAAAGTGATTGGAGCCGCAGGACTTTTGGCATTGGTATGCGCCGCGGGAGGCTACTACTACTTGCGCGAACGAAGCGAGGGGCCAGTGCGTGTGCCGGCTTCCACGCACGCTTCCGAACCAGCGAGCGCTCCACCCGAGGAAGTTCCCGCAGCCCCGCCGGCAATCGCTACGTCACCTGCACCCGCGAAAAAGGAGGGCGAGCCGGTGGCGGATGCGGGGCTGCCCCTGCGGGGCGGGGAAGTGCTGGAATATACGGCGAATGTCGCGAACCTCAATGACGTGGCAAATCTGAAATTGATGGTAGGTGCGCACAAAGACTTTTTTGGGAAGAATGCATGGCACCTACAGGCGTTTGCGCACACCGAAAATCCGTTGCGGATGGTCTTCGAGCTGGACGACCAGTTTGATTCTTACAGCGACGCTTCGACGATGACCAGCCTGCAGTATGAAATGCATTTGAGCGAACGGGGACAAAAAGTGAACTCCGTGCAGCGCATGACGGCGACGGGAAAAGAGCCGGCGCCTCCGAGTGTCACGGAAGCGCGGGTTCTCCCCGGAACGCGCGATCCGCTGGGGATGATGGAATATTTGCGGAATGTGGATTGGACGAGAACGGCGGAGGTGCGGTGCCCGGTGTATAACGGGTATAAGCTGTACGACGTAAGGGCGAAGATTGCGGGGTCAGGCGAGGCCGTCACCGTTCCCGCGGGGAGTTACAAAGCGTCAAAGATCGAAATTCACGTTTTTGAAAACGGCGAAGAGATGAAAGACGCGCAATTCACGATGTATATCGCGAACAATGTTGCGCGCACGCCAGTGCTGCTGGAAGCGATCATGCCGTTTGCAACCGCGAGAGTGGAACTGCAAAGCGCGAAGTAGAGGTTCGTTCCCTGAAGCTCACTGGGCGGATCGTTTTTCTCGCTAACTGACGAAAAGATTCAGATCTCGACCAAACCGCAGCGAGCTTTAGGTAATCGCCAACTGCTCTATCAAAGCGCAGGCGATGTGGCCGATGGTGATATGGGCTTCCTGGATTCGCTGAGGATCTTGTGAGGGCACGTTGAGCAGTAGGTCGACCTTGCCAGGGAGCGCGCCGCCTGTTTCGCCAGTGAAGGCAACGAGATAGGCGTGGCGCGCGCGGCCAGCTTCCACACCGCGGATTATGTTGGCGCTTGCACCGCTGGTCGAAAGCGCCACAAGAACGTCCTGCGGAGCAACCAGCGATTCGATTTGCCTGGAAAAAATGTGCTCGAAGCCGTAGTCGTTGCCGGAAGCGGTGAGTACCGAGGGGTTCGCAGTGAGCGCCAGAGCAGCGAGGCCGCGGCGTTCGGTGCGCAGCCTCACGACAAGTTCCGCCGCAAGGTGCAGCGCATCGGCTGCGCTGCCGCCATTTCCGAAGAAGACGATTTTTGCGCCATTGCGCAGCGCAGACGCGCTTTTTTCTGCGAATTGCCCGATACGTCCGACAAGCTCTTCGGAAAAGCTCTGCTTCACGCGAGCGCTTTCCTCGAGCTGCCGCCGGATTTCGTCCGCGAGCGGGGCCATCGGCGCCTAGCAGAGAACAATTTTTTCGCGATGGCGCACAACGCGGCGGGTAGCGTTGCGAGTATCCACAACCAGATGGGCAGCGTCCACAATCGCCACGTAGTCGTAACTCGAATGATCGGTGGCGATGACCACCGCGTCGTAGCTCGCCAGCGTTTGGGCATTCAGAGGAACGGACTTCATATTTTCGTAGTTATAGTGGCGCATTTTGTGGAGCTGGGGGAAATAAGGATCGTTGTATTCGAGATTCGCGCCGCGCTGCTTGAGGAGCTGCATGATTTTCAGCGTGGGAGATTCGCGAAGGTCATCGACATCCTTCTTGTAAGCCACGCCGAGGATCAGGAGCTTTGAACCTTTGAGGCTTTTTTTGTGGCCGTTGAGAGCCGCGGCGATCGCGTCGACGACGTGATAGGGCATGGCGGTATTGACTTCGCCAGCGAGCTCAATGAACCGCGTCGAGAAGTCAAACTCGCGCGCCTTCCAGGAAAGGTAATACGGATCGACGGGAATGCAGTGACCGCCGAGGCCAGGGCCCGGGTAAAAGGGCATGAAGCCGAATGGTTTTGTCGCGGCTGCGTCGATCACTTCCCAAATATCGATCCCCATGCGCAGGCTGAGCATCTTCAGTTCGTTGACCAGCGCGATGTTGACGCAGCGAAAAATGTTTTCGAGGAGCTTGGCCATTTCCGCGGCTCGGGTTGAACTGACCGGAACGACGCGCGCAACAACTTGCGCGTAGAGCGCCTGCGCGGCGCGGCCGCTCGGGGGATTCACGCCGCCGACGACTTTGGGAATCTGCGCCAGCCCAAACTGCTTGTTGCCGGGATCTTCGCGCTCGGGGGAAAAAGCGAGCAAAAAATCGCAGGCGATATTTTCGTTTTCCGGGCCAGCAGCGATGGGGCAGCGCAGACCGCTTTTTTCGAGGATGGGGAGTACAAGTTCCTCGGTAGTGCCAGGATAGGTCGTGGATTCGAGAACAACGAGCTGGCCTCTCTGGAGATGAGGCTGGATGGAGATGGCCGTTTGTTCAACGTAGGAGAGGTCGGGCTCGCGGCGTTCATCGAGAGGTGTTGGCACGCAGATGAGGATGGCATCGGCTTCCTTGAGGCGCGCGAAATCCGTGGTGGCGCTAAAGTGCCTGGAGTTCACGAACTGCTGGATCTTGGTTTGCGGGATGTGCTCGATGTAAGACTTGCCGGCATTGAGCATCGAAATCTTGTTGGGATCGGTGTCAAATCCCGTAACTTTGTGGCCGGCTTCCGCAAAACGCAGGGCCAGCGGCAGCCCGACGTAGCCGCAGCCAATGATGGCTACTTTAAGTTGAGCGCCTTTGAAGAATTCGGGCTTCCGGTCTATGGGCATGAGTTACGTAGCTCTCCTCGCTCTTATGGGGATAATGCTGGCCATTCGGCCGATTGGATAAGAACAGTTCAATATAGCAGGTTCTTCGCGAACTAAAAAACGCGGCTCCCGTGGCGTGTTACCGGTTGCTTAAGGGTGGTTGCGGCGCGATGTGAGACGCGGGAAGATAGAGTCCATGCCCATGGCGACGAGAATGAACCCCCTGAGCGCAGCTGCCATCCATCGATGACTCTAATCGTCCTTCTTCTCGGGCTCGTTGTGGGAGTGCTCGTGGGTCTGCTGGGAATCGGAGGAGGCGTGGTGCTTGTGCCAGCGCTGGTTTACCTCCTGCACATGGACCAGCACCTAGCTCAGGGCACATCCCTGCTCATCCTGCTCCCGCCCGTGGGCCTCGGCGCCCTGCGGGAATACTGGAAGCAGGGGCAGGTGGATTTGCGGGCTGGAATCTTGTGCGCGTTAGGAATTCTGGTGGGTGGCTACCTGGGTGGATTGATTGCGGTTCCGCTAGCCTCTCGCCAACTCCAGGGGCTGTTTGGCTGTTTTCTGATGCTGGCTGCTTTTTTGCTCTGGAGAAAGCCGCAGCCGCAAAGCGAAGCGGCGTCGATCGCTGGTGAGGACTCGGCCCGTGGCTGACAGCGCGATGCGAAGCGCAGGCGTCTTTGTCGCGGCTTGCGTCTGCGGTGTTGCTTCCGGTCTATTCGGAATCGGAGGCGGGGTTCTCCTGGTTCCGTTTTTGGCTTTGTTTTTTTCGTTTGGGCAACATCGCGCGCAGGGCACGAGCTTAATCGCGCTGATACCGCCCACGGGTTTGCTGGCGTTTCTCGCGTATGCCAAGGCGGACTATGTCTCCTGGAAGAGCGGCTTGCTGCTTATCCCGGGCGTTTTTGTAGGGGGCATTCTGGGCGGGTGGCTGGCCAAGCGGCTCAAGCCTCGAAGAATGCGGCAGGTTTTTGCCGGACTGATGTTTACGCTGGGAATGTGGCAGGCCGTTGCCGCTTGGCGGCATTAGGGAGTCGCTGATTCCATGGTCGACGTACATTGCCATATCTTGCCCGGACTCGACGATGGCCCGGACAACATTGAGGTTTCGCTGTCGATGGCGGAATCCGCGATTGCGGATGGAATTACGCACGTGGTAGCGACGCCACACTCGAGCAACGAATATCATTTCGACTATTCGCGGGTGCGGGCGCTGCGGGACGAACTTCAGGAAAAAATTGGCAGCGGCCTGCTTTTAGCCACGGGCTGCGATTTCCATCTGAACGCTGAAAATCTTACTGCTTTGCGCGAGGATTCCTCGCGCTTCTGCATTAACCAGCACGATTACCTGCTCGTGGAATTCAACGAATTCTCGATTCCGCCGAGCATGGACCAGACGCTTCACGAGATCCAACTCTTGGGGCTGAGGCCGGTGATCACTCATCCAGAGCGCAACGCCATCCTGAGAACTCAGACGGAACGAATTGCGAAATGGGTTCGGCTCGGTTGCCATGTGCAGGTCACGGCCGGCTCGCTACTCGGAGTGTTTGGCAGTGGGGCAAGAAGAGATGCATGGCGGTGGGTAGGCGACGGATTGGTGCACATCGTCGCGAGCGATGCTCACAATACTCGCAACCGCCCTCTCAAACTACAGCCTGCATTCGATCTTGTGCGTGAACAGTTTGGAGAAGAGAAGGCCCGAGCTCTTTTTGTGGAGAATCCGATGGCGGCGTTTGAGGGGCGCGAGTTGCCCCACGTCCCAGCGCTGGCAGAGGAAATCGAACATCCCCGCCGCAAGCGATTTTTCTTTTTCTGAAATCCTAATTCGCGTGATGTAGCGGCATGCCAGCCCAGGCGTTCAAGATGCCCAGGCATTCGCGAACGACGTCCAGAGCGTCGCCGGTAGTGTGCCACCAGTGTCCAGGTTCGAAGGGATCGTCTGAAGCAGCCCGGATGATCACTCGTCCACGGCCAGCGGCCAGACGGTTCCAGAGAATTCGCACGCGCCTCGTATGCACTTTGGACGTCACGATGATTACGGTGCTGTCCTTCTCCGCTGCCATCGTGGCGGAAACGGCTGCGATTTCATCCGCGGTGTTGACGATGGGAGGCTGGAGCACGCGAATGGCGTCAGCGGGCACGCCTTCGTGCTCCAGGATGCGCATATCGTAATAGTCCTCGCCGAAGAACGAGATCCCCATCGCGGCGAGCGTTGCGCGGGGCTCGGTGGAGTAAGTGAGCAAAACTCTTGAAGCGTAACCTTCGCGATACAGCTTCGCTGCCTCCATGGCCCGAAGGGGCATGTGGCCGCTGAGGACGACGATGGCTTGCGCTTTTGCCAGGGGGTCTTGAATAACGAGCCAGCGTCCGACGAAAAGAAGTAATAATACGGCGCTGAGTAACGTCAGGGCGAGAAATCCCAGGAGGATCCGGCTTGTTCGCGGCTTCTTCACTCCTATATTTTCTGAATCGTTCCGCGCTGGCATCATCGTGTAATCACGCGTGGCGCATCGTATCCCGTGCGATGGAAAGTGGTCAATCCGGCGGTCGCACGTTACACTAACGGGCTGCGAATTAGTGGGGGAAGCATGAGAGCAGTGGTCACCGGAGGAGCGGGGTTTTTGGGGTCGCATCTCTGCGACCGCTTAATTGCAGAAGGATGGGAGGTGCTGGTTCTCGACAATCTCGTCACTGGGGTCGATTCCAATGTTGGGCACCTTCTTAGGCATCCTAATTTTCGAATTGCGCGATGCGACGTCTCGAAATACATCGACGTGCCGGGACCAGTCGATTACGTTCTGCACTTTGCCTCGCCGGCGAGCCCGGTCGACTACCTTAAGCTTCCGATTCAAACGCTCAAGGTAGGAGCGCTGGGCACTCACAACGCGCTGGGGCTGGCGCTTGCGAAGAAGGCAAAGTTTTTTCTGTCTTCTACGAGCGAATGCTACGGCGACCCGGAAGTTTCTCCTCAACCGGAAGAGTATTGGGGCCATGTGAATCCCATCGGGCCGCGCGGGGTTTACGACGAGGCCAAACGCTTTGCGGAAGCGATGACCATGGCGTACCACCGTTACCATGGCGTGGACACGCATATCGTCCGCATCTTCAATACTTATGGCCCGCGAATGCGACTGAACGACGGGCGCGCGCTCCCCAATTTCGTGCATCAAGCGCTGACGGGAAAACCGATAACGGTATATGGAGATGGAAAACAGACGCGAAGCTTTTGCTATGTTTCCGATTTGATCGAGGGCATTTACCGGTTGATGCTCTCAGACGAGCACTGGCCCGTGAATATCGGCAATCCGCAGGAAATCACCATTCTGGATTTTGCCGAGCGCGTTCGTTCCCACTTCTTAAGCGCTCCGGCTATTGTCTTCGAACCACTTCCACAGGACGACCCGAAGCAGCGCTGTCCAGACATCACCAGGGCGAAACGAATTCTAAAATGGGAGCCTAAGATCGGATTGGAAGAAGGCTTGCGGTTGACGCTCGATTACTTCAAACGAGAATTCGGCGCAACAAAGAACTCTTAAGGAGCAACTTGGAACGAATCGCGAGCTGGCGCAGATAAGCTCGATTGGCCGCCGACGGATTCGCTTTTCGAGGACTTTACACTCTCCCAAACGAATAATACTCGAAACCGAGGTCGCGCATGTGGTTGGGAGAATAGAGATTCCTCCCATCCACAACGAGCGCACGCGCCATCAGCGATTTTGCACGCTTCCAATCCAGATTGCGGAAGATATCCCACTCCGTGCAAACCAGCGCGGCATCAGCGCCGTGCAAGGCATCATACGGATCTTCGTGGTACGCCACCTTGGGGAAGAGGGCCCTTGTTCTCGAGATGGCTTCTGGATCCGTGGCATGTAGGATCGCACCTTCCTCCAGCAGTCGTTTAACAACCTCAAGCGCCGGCGCAAAGCGAATGTCATCGGTGTTGGCTTTAAAGGCCAAGCCCAGCACTGCAACGTGCTTGTCTTTGACCACCCAAAGCGCCTTGTGAACCTTTTCCAGGAAGCGGTCGATGCGCTGCTTATTGACGCGCTCGGTGGCTTTCAGAAGATCGAAATCGACTCCGACGGAAGCCGCGAGATGGATGAAAGCCTGCACATCCTTAGGAAAACAAAAGCCGCCAAATCCCAGCCCCGCGCTCAGGAATTGCCCGCCAATTCTGGGGTCCAATCCCATCGCATGAGTCACCTCTTGGACGTCGGCGCCGATTCTTTCGCAGAGATCGGCAATGACATTGGCGTAGCTGATCTTCAACGCGAGAAAGGAGTTTGATGCGTGCTTGATGAGCTCGGCACTATTGATGGTGGTGACGAGAAATGCCGCGTCATGGTCCGCCGGGCATTTGCCATTGTGGACAGGGCAGTGAAAGCGCCGCTCCAGGATGGGGCGGTAGATTTCCCGTAAATCGGCAGCGGCGGATTCATCCTCCACGCCAACCACGATTCGGTCCGGATGGAAAAAGTCTCCAACGGCGGTGCCCTCCCTCAAAAATTCAGGATTCGAAGCCACTCGAAAGTTGGACTTGCTACCGCCACTATAGGCGGCAAGCGCGCGCTGCAATTCCAGCCCAGTCCGCGCCGGCACGGTGCTCTTTTCAATCACCAACTTGGGGGAACGGGCTTGCTCAGCAATCTGCCGCGCCACTTGATCGATTGCGGAAAGATCGGCTTCGCCGGATTCTTTTGGTGGCGTGCCCACGCAAATGAAAATGGCATCGCCCGCGCGGATGGCCTGGCCTGCATCCGGAGTATAGGAAATGCGGCCAGCCTTGCTTGCTGATGCCAGTATTTCGCCCAAGTGCTGCTCGTAAATGGGCACCTCTCCGGCTTGCAGGCGCTTGATGCGTTCCGCATCGATGTCTGTGCAGGTTACTTCATGTCCCGCCGCTGCCAGGCATGCTCCAGTTACCAGTCCTACGTAGCCACATCCAATCACCGAAAGACGCAAGTTGAGATCTCCTTGAGTACGTTTCTGGCAATCATCGAGCACCGACCACGGACGAGCCAGTCCAGCCTTTCATCCTCGCCCCATTAGCAAGCCGCGCAAACCGAGCAGCACGAGGCGCGGCTGCCGGCGCACGACGTTCCAAAGCAAGCGCGTCGATTCATCGCGGTTTATTTCGCCGAGGGACTGGCGCGTGGAGGCGTTGAGGAGATCCACAAGCTGGGAATAGTCCTTCTGCTGGAAATGGTGAAGGACGCGCCGGATTAACCAGTGCGTGCCGAGTTCGCGGCGAAGAGCCGTCAACTCCCTGCGCCCACCCTTGCGCAAAATGGCCTGTCCAACCCCGAGGGCGCCGCGCAGTCCGGTCACGATTCCGCCGATGGTCGAGACTTTCACTTGAGCCGCCGCATCCCCTGCCAGATAGACTTCGCCATTGCCAATGCGCCGCCGCACGGGTACCCAGCCACGATAGACCGGGATCCTCGCTCCCTGCCATCCGAGGGGCTCCAACTTCTTTTTCCCGAGAAAACGCTCGAGGCATTTTTTGGCGTCCCGCCCGTCTTCGCCGATGATTCCCAACGCGCCGCGCTCAGAGGATTCCGGGATCAACCAGTAGAAATACGGCGTATCGTCGGGAATGAACCAGACGCGTGTCGTGTCCGGAGGATGATCCTTTGGCAACCGGACGATGGCTTGCACCAGCGGAACTGTTTCAATGGGAGGCCAGCCGGCGCTCCGGGCGACCCGGCTGGACGCGCCATCGGCTCCGACAACGCTATCCGCATGCAACTCCTCACGATGCCCGGCGGAATCGATTTCCACGCGCAGGCCCCGCGCATTCGGAGCCAGACCAAGAAAGCGTGTGTCAAACGATAGAGTGGCTCCGGCGTGTTCCGCGCTCCGCGCCAAAGCTGGGATCAGGCGCGATCTTTCGATGATCAGATCGGGCCGTGCCAGCGCAACCTGCGCGGATCGGCCGTCGGTAAACAATTCGAAGCGCCGGATTTCGTTGACGATGCTTTCGGAGGCAGCCGCGCCAAGCTGGCTGCGGAAGTGGTCGGTAACGATCAAAGACCTCGCCGCAGGTTCGAAGCCGGGCCTCGATTCCAGCACTCGCACTTGCCGCCCGCCTGCGGCTATCGTAGCCGCCGCAAACAATCCCGCAGCGGAGCCTCCCACTACTATAACCTTTCCGTTCTCCACGCCCGGCCGTGGTTTTTTGTCAGAGCTTTGCACAGTCTCGCTTTCCCAAGACGCGAATACACCTCAAACTCTTAGTTGGTCGGGTATTCGCGTTCAAAGTTTCAAAGATATTGGCAGCTTTCCGCCCAACCCGAAGGGATCTGCATCAAGAATCGGCAAGACGGCAACCCGGTAAGTATAGCGAATCCATCTGCGTGGGCAAACTTGCTGCTTGCCGATGCAATTTGAGGCACGTACCCAACATATTTCGGGAGCACTTCAGGAGATTGTGGCTGGCTTTTGCGCTTGGCGTTCATACGGTGCACGTTCGAGAAAGATCACTCCACTGAGCACGGTTGCACACGCAACCAGAGCGACCACCGCCGCAGCGAGCGGCGGCAAATAGCTCACCAGCACGGCAGTTCCGCCGCTCAGAAATCCCAAGAGGTACAGGCTCACGACAGCCCCGCGATGTCCGAGTCCCAGATTGGCCAGCCGATGAGCGGCATGATCCTTTCCCGGCGTGGCAAAAGGCAACAGGCCGCGCCGCGAGCGGGAAATCGTGACCAGTGTAGTATCGAAAATCGTCACACCCAAAATGAGCAGCGGAGCCAGCCAGGCGGAGATATGGTTGGCGTGGTCGAGCCGAAGCTTCAGCCCTAGCGTGGCCATTAGGAATCCCAGAAACATGGCCCCGCCGTCGCCCATGAAAATTTTGGCGGGCTTGAAATTCCAACGGAGAAAACCTGTCGCTGCTCCAAGGACGGCGGCAGCCAAAGTGGTGACCAGGGTCTGGCCGTTCAAGTAAGCAAGCAGAGCAAAGAAAATAGACGCTGTCGCGGCGACGCCGGCGCAAAGACCGTCCATGTGGTCCAGGATGCTGAAGGAAGCGGTAATCCCTACCACGAAAAAAACCGTAAGCACTGCGTCCAGAACGTAACCAGCTCGTCCGCCAACGAGGACTTCAAAAACCTGGGCGTGGACCCCTGTGATTAGCAAAACGCACGCGGCGAGCGGCATGCCAAGGAAGAGTTTGATTTGATGGTGCAGTAAGCCGCGATCATCCAAAATGCCAACGACGGCGACAACGGTCGCGCCCGTTAAAATCCCGACGATCTGGGCGCGAGCAGCTCCGCTAAACGTGAACAGGACTGCGAGCACCACGGCGCCGTACATCGCCAGCCCGCCGAGAAGCGGGATCGGGCGAAGATGGACCTTGCGGGGTCCGGGCAGATCCACCATGCCGACGCGCAATGCCAGCGCACGCACGGGTACCGTCAGTATCAAGGATGCGAATAGCGCTATCAGAAACGCCAGCAAACCTGCGGGCATGTCCCCTCGTTATTTTTTAAGATACCGGCCGGGACGGTGCGGCCAGTGCCTCAATCGTCTTCCGCCGGGTTGGGGGCCCGGCTCCCAAGAAAAAATGGCTGCCCCACGCAGCTCTAACACGATACTTTGAAAATTGTTTCGCTTCAATCAGGAAAGTTCTGGCAGTAACCTGCCCGCGAAACAAGACGGCACAATAGCGAACGTGGCTGGATCGCGGTGTTGAAAAACGCACAACTGCTTCTTCTTGCGTCGTTGTTCGCCGCCTTTGTTTCCGCGGCCTTGCTTACTTGCCCCTATCGTTCCGTGAGCATCCGGCCGAACGTGCGGCTCACTTCCTCGCGATTCTTGGTTGCGTAATACCAATCGATAGTGCGCTTTAGACCGTCGCGGAAAAGAACTTTCGGCTCCCAACCCAGCAACTTTTTCGCGAGCGAGTTGTCTGCGACGCGATTCAGGGGCCCTGTGGGCATGTCCGGACGCAGTTTTATGACCGCCTTATGGCCGGTAAACTCGCAGACCATCTTCGCCGCGTCGATGACCTTAATGCGCTCCATGGTTCCGAGATTAATGGCGGTGCCATCGCTGATTTTTTCTCCAGCAAGGATCGTGCCTTCGACGATGTCCTCGATGTATGTCCAGTTGCGGATTTGCGTTCCGTCGCCCCACACTTCGAAGGGATTCTGTCCAAGAAATGCGCGCGCGATCATCGCAATGACCGCATGATTTTCGACGCCTCGCGGACCGTACACCGTGAAATAGC
>JBARCY010000182.1:0-1688 GCA_049794595.1 Candidatus Acidiferrum sp. | reverse complement strand
GCAGCGCCGAAAGCAAGCAAGTAAAAAGAGATTGAGGCAGGGACATGGCTAAGAAAATACAGACGACGATTAAATTGCAATTGCCCGCGGCCAAAGCTACACCCGCGCCGCCAGTTGGCACCGCGCTTGGCCCGCACGGCTTGAACATCATGGATTTTTGCAAGCAGTTCAACGCCAAAACGGCGAAAGAACCGGACGGAATGATTTTCCCCGTGCTCGTGACGGTTTATACTGACCGCACGTTCACCTTCATTCTGAAGACTCCGCCGGCTTCGATCCTGCTGCTCCGCGCGGCGGGCATCGTCAAGGGCTCGGCTGAACCGAACCGCAACAAGGTCGGCAAAGTCACGAAAAAACAGGTTCAAGAAATTGCGAAGATTAAGCTTGTCGATCTCAACACCACCAATCTGGACTCCGCGGTGCGTACTGTGATGGGTACGGCGCGCAACATGGGTCTGGAAGTCGTGGAAGCCTAGAAGTTCAGGCGCTACGAGATCGCAGAGGTAAGAAGAATGACGAAGGTAGCAGGCAAACACGTCGAAAATGCGCGCAAGAAGGTGGAAGCGCGCCCGTACAAGCTCGCGGAAGCAAGCGAGCTGATTAAGAAGACGCATCACACGAAGTTTAACGAAACGGTCGAACTCGCTATCAATCTTGGCGTCGACCCCAAGCATTCCGACCAGGTTGTTCGTGGCACCGTGGTTCTTCCGCACGGTCTCGGCAAGTCCGTCCGCGTCCTGGTGATCGCGAGCGGCGATAAGGTTCGCGAAGCGACGGAAGCTGGAGCGGATTTTGTCGGCGGCGACGATATGGTTACAAAAATCATGGGCGGCTGGACGGATTACGACGCCGTGATCGCCACGCCGGACATGATGAAGTCCGCCGGCAAGTTGGGCAAAGTGCTCGGCCCGCGAGGCTTGATGCCAAATCCGAAGACGGGCACGGTCACATTCGATGTCGCGAAAGCGATCAAAGAAACGAAAGCCGGCAAAGTCGAGTTCCGCGTCGATAAAGCCGGAATCGTGCATTGCGCCATCGGCAAAATTCAGTTTGACGCCGCGCACATCGCGGAAAACGCTCACGCAGTGATTGGCGCAGTCATCAAGGCGAAGCCGGCCGCAGCCAAGGGCAAATACGTACAGAAAATCACGCTGACCTCGACAATGGGTCCGGGAATCAACATCGATTTGGCGGAATCCGAATTACTGGCAGCAGCGGCGTAAGCAAAGAGTTTAAGGAAACGGAATCATGAAAAAGCGCAGCGAAAAACAGCAGGATCTAGACAAGTTGAAACTGGAATTGGCCAAGGTCTCGACCGTGATTCTCACGACCTTCCAGGGCATCACTGTCGAAAACGACACCAAGCTCCGCCGCGCTGTGCAAGCCGCCGGCGGCAAATACCAGGTCGTCAAGAACACGCTCGCGGAGCGCGCCGGAGCCGGCACACCCGCGGAAAGTTTGCTCAAGAACCTGAGCGGCACGAATTCCATCGCCTACACGCAGACCGACGCTGTGGCGCTCGCCAAGGCGCTCACCAAAGTGGCCAAGGATGTTCCGGCGTTCAAGTTCAAGTCCGGAGTCGTCGAAGGACGCGTCATTTCTATTGCCGAGATTCAGCAGCTTGCGAATCTCCCATCCAAGGAAGAGCTGCTTAGCAAGATCATGTTCCTGCTGAACGCTCCGGCGCA
>JBARCY010000181.1:0-25207 GCA_049794595.1 Candidatus Acidiferrum sp. | reverse complement strand
GCAATGGGCAGGAGACCAACCTCGGGCATCGTCCCTCCTGTCCCATCAGAAAACACCTCTCGCCCCTCCCTGTCGACTCCTCGATATCCAACTTGTGCCGAGGATGTCAACAGAGCCATCAACGCTTGCGGGCGGTCTGTAAACCCTGATTCTAAAGGGCTTACTTCTAGCCGAAGAGCGAGGAATGGTCCGAGAGTCGCAGGACTTGAGAACAAAGAACTTGGGCCGCAGAGCGGCCTGGAGAAAGCAAAAACGCCAATCTGGAGATTGGCGTTCCCGGGTAGGAGGCGTAGCGTTACCCAAAAACTACTATACGCGAGAGGTATCCAATTGTCAAGACCGACGTGAAAAAAAGACGACAAGTTTGTGAGACATGTTGGTCTATGCCGGGTCAGGCATCGGCCAAGAGTTCCAAATTAGGACAGTAGAGCCGAGGGGCTCGCCTTGACGCATCGGGTGGCGACCGTTAGTCTGACAAGCTCATGCGTTCATCGTCGAGGAAGCTGCTCATAGCTCTGCTCGGGCTCGTTGTCCTCGGGCTAGTCATCTACTTTTCGCGCGGAATCATCCATTTGAAGGATTTCAGCGGGGCGAAGCTGCTTCACGCTGTCCGCAACGCGAATCCTTACCTTTTGATATTGTCGATTGTGGCGATTTATATCTGCTACGCGATTCGCGCCTTGCGATGGAAAGTGTTCCAGAGGAATCTGGGGCCCTCGCGTTTCTGGCCGATCTACTCCATGACCCTAGCAGGCTTTTCGGCGGTTTTTCTTCTCGGGCGCGCCGGGGAACCGGTTCGACCGGTGTTGCTGGCTCGCAAAGAAGGTCTTCCGTTCGCGGACATGTTCGGGATCTATTTTCTGGAGCGCATTTTTGATTTTGCAAGCATGGCTGTTATAGCCTCGATTGGCTTGCTGCTCTTCAAATCGCATTCCCGTGTTGGCGACGCGGCGAGCACGCTGGAAGCCGCGGCAAAGACAGCTGGCACTTTCTTCTTTGCGGCTGTCGTTGGAGCCATTGCTTTTCTGATTTATCTTCGTCTGCACGGCACGGCGCTTCTGGAACGCCGTCTTCACGGGTGGCACGGGGCACACGGGTGGCGCGCTCTTGTGGCGCGAATCTTGCTCGGATTTGTGCGTGGCATACAGGCGATTCGCTCCTTCGGGGAACTGGTAGCGGCCGTGTTTTACTCCGGTGCGCATTGGTTTCTGGTCGCCCTGATTTATCTTTGGGTCGCACATGCGTTTGGCGGGTCGCTTGGCACATTGAATCTCGGTGACGCGATGCTCGTGCTGGCGTTCACGCTGGCCGGTTCGGCCGTCCAGCTCCCCGGAGTGGGGGGAGGGGCGCAAGTGGCCTCCTTCATTGCGTTCACGGCTGTGCTAGGGGTAGAAAAGGAACGCGCGGCCGCCGCTGCGATTGTCCTCTGGCTGATTTCCTTTGCTGCGTGTAGTCTTGCGGGCGTGCCGCTGCTATTTCGCGAGGGGTTTTCGCCCGGCAAATTGCGCGAGTTGGCCCAGCGCGAAGAATCAGAAGAGCTCGAAGTGTGAGGGGCAGATTTTCTACACGGCAACGCTCAAGGAGATGGCTGAGTGAAGTGTCCTTTCTGCGCGCATCTGGACGATAAGGTGATCGATTCACGCGAGGGCCGCGCCGGAGACACCATTCGGCGGCGGCGGGAGTGCCTCAAGTGCAGCCGCCGCTTTACGACTTACGAGCGCATCGACGAAATTCCTTACATGGTCATCAAGAAGGATGGGCGGCGTGAACGCTTCGAGCGGCAGAAGATCTTGCAAGGGTTGCTGAAAGCTTGCGAAAAGCGGCCTGTCGCCACGCCGAAACTCGAAGCCATCGTCGATGAAATCGAGAGCGTCGTGCACGAGGCGACAGAGCGCGAGCTGACCACGACTGAAATCGGCGAAATGATCATGCACCGGCTGAAGAAGCTCGACAAAGTTGCCTACGTGCGCTTCGCCTCGGTGTACATGGATTTCAAAGACGTCCAGGAATTCATGTCGGAGCTGAAGAATCTATTGAAAGACCGCTCGAAAAAATGAGGGCAGCCTCACCGCGGCCAAACGCCGGCGGTAAACGTGCGAATCGTCGTGAAACCTAGTTTTTCGTAAAGTTGGACCGCACCGTAATTTTCCGAAGTCACCGTCAGCGTTAGTTCCTTAAATTTCATGGTGCGCAGCGTTTCGGCGGAGGTTTGCATCAGCATGCGGCCGATGCCGTGCCCTTGATAGCCGGGGAGCACGCAGATTTGCGTCGTGTGGCCGACGCCGGGAGATACTTCGCTGGTGAGGACCGCGGCGACGAGGTCGTCGCTGCCCGGCTGGCGCAGCACGAACGAAGCGCCCGGGACGAAATGGCCACAGCCGGGGAGCAGAATAATGTTTTTCAAGAATTTCAGGGCACCGGAGCGGCTTCGATACTGATCGTTAATTTCGCCGTCAACGTGGTTGGCGTACGCCAGATAGATGAGCTTGGCGCATGGCTCGAAGTAACGGTCATTCCAGCGGTCCAGGCGCATTCCGGCGGAGACTCCTGTCTTTGCCTCGGGCAGCTTCTGCAGATCCTGAAGCATGAATTGGCGCGAGTAGAGACGGAAACCTTGATCGGTCAGCGGGACTTCCACCGGCCCGCAGAAGGGCATGAGCTGCGCTTCGATGCGCGAAAGCTGAGGGATCGCGCGCATGGAGAAGAGCATCTCGTCGAGCAAGCGCTGGCCGATGGATGCTTGGGAATACTTAGCGGAGACATAGAGACCGCCGATCAGGCCCTTCTGCTCTTCCAACACATAGAAGGAATAGCCCGCCGCGCTGCCGTTTTCGAACGCCACGCATCCCGCGAGCGCGTGGGCGTCCAGGAATCGTTTAATCAGTTCCAGGGCGCTGCGGTAATCCCAATGGAGTTCGTCGCGCCAGTGGCGCGCTTCCTCTTCAAGGAGCGGCTCAAGTTGGCGGACCGTCGTCTGGCGCAAGTCGACAATATTCATGGATGAAGAGGACTGCTGCGCGGCCCCCGCCGCCGTCCCTATGATAGCTGAATCGGAGGCCACGCAATCAAGCTGGAGGCCGCGCCGATACAATTCCGACACAGGGCTGCAAGGCTCCGTAAAAAGGCGCGGAAAAGGTGTGCTAACATCGCGCCTGACGCGCTTATTCTGCGAGAGGTAAAGAACGGCGGCGAGGGCCGCGCAGCTACCCGGACCAAGAATGTCAATCCTGTACGAAATCCGCTACCCAACGAAGTGGTATACGAAACTTTTCATGGCGGTTCTGGCATTGGCGTTTTTTGCCGTGCTAGCGACGGCCGCTATCGCCGGCTTTCTGGTCTACCGTATCGTCAAGCCACAACGCACTGGCAGCGAAATCGATATGACCAGCTTTCCGGGCAAGCCGGAACTCGTTGACTTTACCGTGCCGGATTTGGGCGCGCGGCACGGCTGGTTTTTCCCCGGATTGCGAAGCGCTCCAACCATCATTTTATGCCACGGGTACGGCTCGAGCCGCGGCGAATTGCTGACCCTTGTTTCGGCTTTGCAGGATCACCAGTACAACGTGTTTGTCTTTGATTTTGCAGCGCACGGCACGATTGATGGGATTACCACATTCGGGTATCGGGAGGCCGACGAGGTGCGCGCGGCCGTTGATACGGTTGCGGCGCGCAGCGATGTCGATCCCGGCCGGTTCGGATTGTGGGGTTACAATTTGGGCGCATATGCCGCTTTGCGCGAGGCGGAATACGACCATCGCATCCGCGCCATCGTGCTGGATTCCGTCTATGACATGCCGGAACAAATGGTGAAAATTGGCGTGGAGCGCAGCGGCCTCGGCGGATTTCCCCTGATGGCGCGCTCGGCGGAATTTAGTTTTACCTGGCTGAATTATAAGAACCGGGAAGATCCGCCGCTCTCGAAAAAGTTGAGTACGCTGGCGGGTGTGCCCAAATTGTTCATTGAAGCCTCCGACGACCCCGAACTTGCCGACCTCACGCGCCAAATGTTTGAAAAGTCGCCGGAGCCGCGCGAGCAGGCGATCATTCCGCATGGCAATTTTGTTGCCATGGACGACAACGACAAGCGGGACTATGAAAATCGCGTGGTTAGCTTTTTCTTACTAAAGCTTCCCGCTACTGGCCTGCCCGGTCGATAGACCTGGATCTTCACAAACGATGACAGGAGCCCAGACTTCGACGAACCTAGGGATCTCGCATTTAAGGCCCTGTTTTTCCGCCTCGCGGACATTGTTGAAGTCCGTATACACCCACCTAGCTTGGTTGCTCTCCGTACGCCATTCGGGTAGTTCATGATGGAAGTAAAAATTCAAAGAAAATTGGTAGGAGCGTCGAAGTCGGTAAGTCGCAACATCCGCAGGCTGGTACTGCGGTAGCGAATGCCCCTCCGGAATTGCAAATCGTCGTACCGACAAGTCTTTGAGGGAAAGAAGCCCAGAATTGAAGGTGGCCAGGCCGAGCAATGAAGTCACAACACCGATCCGGAGCGCGGCCATGGGGCGCTTGCTTGCGGCCATGACCATTGAGCAACTTCCTCCCACTAGGAAGAGCAAGATGGGCAACCTCCCATGGAGGCCCCAACTGTCCGCATTGGGATCGAGTTTTGAGAGATTCCAGGCGGCAATTTTGAGGAGGCCCAAGCAGAGACCCAAAATAGTTAGAGCGAAAATCATAGCTGTCCAAGTCTTTATAATTGTCGTTTTTTCGCGAAGATGCTTGCACGTATCCGCCAGTACGAACATCAGCGGCGGAACAGCCGGCAAGATATAACCGGGAAGCTTTGATTTCGAAATGCTAAAAAAAAGGATCGTGAATCCGGTAAATGTCAGGAAGAATATCTTGGATAGTTCTCCGGGGTGATCCGTCTTCCGGAGGAATCTTGCGTCTGCGGCAAACGGCACTAGGAGAGCGATCCAAGGAATTATTGCCAGGGCTGTGACCGGACCGTAATACCAGAACGGCTGGATGTGCTGAAATTCGGGTGTGAGATAGCGTTTGAAATTGTGTTCGATAATGAAGACGCGGAAGAAATCGGGATTGCGGCGGGCGCAGAGGACATACCAAGGCAACGCCGTGAAACAGAATGCGGCGACGGCGGCGGGATGGAGCAAACGAAATGCGTCGCGCCAGCGTTTTGTAAAAAGTGCCCAGAAGAAAACCGCGCCGCCACAAAGGATTATTCCTGCAGGCCCCTTCGCTAGCACGGCGAGGCCTAGAAAGAAGCCAAACAGAACGAGAGCTGTCCAGGGCGTCGATAGGTTTGTAGGGGCGGGACTTGCCCCGCCTTCCGCCGACGGAACGAGTCGCAAAACAACCGCGGCACAAACCATCGCCATGGTAAGCATGCCGCTGAAAGGCATGTCCGTGGCGGCGGCATGCGAAAATCCGATCATGCCTACGGTTGTGGGCAGCAAGAGTAACAGCCAGCGCGCCGTCTCCCCGCCATACATCCGCAAAGCAAGCCACGCCAGCGCAAGCGTTGCAAGCAGGGCAGAGATCGCGCTAGGCAATCGCGCCGCCGCTTCGCTGACGCCAAAAACTTTGAAGCTAACCGCCGCCTCCCAATAATAGAGCGGCGGCTTTTCAAACCAGGGTTGGCCGTACAGCCGTGGCGTAACCCAATCGCCAGTTTCCGCCATGGCCCGCGCGATCCAGGCGTAACGCGGTTCGTCCGGGCCGACAAATCCAATCGCGCCAAGATGGCTGAAATAGCAAACGTACAGCGTCGCAACGATAAGGAGGACCCAGCCCACGCGGGCGACAGTCCCGGTTTGCAGTTTTTCGACGCTGGCGGTAGGTGATTCGCTCACGGAAGGAAAAGTCTAGCATTGAACCCCTATCTTCGAGCTGGGCACCTCTTGCATACTGTCGCGCGTCGACCGCCGCGCGGTCGTTCCGCACAACGATGAAAGAATGGCTCGAATACGCCGCCGTTTGGCTCATCTTGAAAAAGCTGGGCATCCTTCCGCGCCGCATCTCGCGCGGGTACGCGGCGTTCGTGGCGAGACTGGTCTTTTCCTTGCAGCCAAAGCTGAAGAAGACCGCGGAGTATAACTTGCGGCTCGCCTTTCCGGATTGGACCGCCGCGCAGCGGAAGGACGCCACACGCAAAATGGTGCGCAATTTCGGCTGGATGGCTGCTGAATTTGCACATTTTCCTAGACTCACGAAAGAAAACATCGAAAAAGTGGTGATCCTCGAGGGCCACGAAAACTTTCTGGAAGGTCAGCGGCGCGGCAAAGGCGTTCTTTACCTGACAGGCCACATCGGCGCCTGGGAACTTTCATCCTTTGCGCACGCGCTCTATGGCTATCCGCTTCATTACATGGCCCGACCTCTCGATAATCAGCGCCTCGACGCGCTCGTCAACCGCTATCGCCGCGCGTCCGGAAATCGCCCCGTCTTCAAAAACGAATCCGCCCGCGTGGTGCTCAAAATCCTGAAAGATTCTGGTACCGTCGGCATCCTCGCTGATCAGAACACCATGCCGGCGGAAGGTGTTTTCGTCGATTTCTTCGGCAAGTTTGCCTGTACGACTACCGGCCTCGCTCGCGTGGCTTTGCATACCGATGCAGCCGTGGTCCCCGGCTACGCCTATTGGGATGAGACCATTCAAAAATACCGGCTCCGGTTCGAGCCGCCGGTAGAACTCGTGCGCACAGACGATACCGAGGGCGACGTTCTTGAAAACACGCAACGCTTCACAAAAATAATTGAGGAAATTATTCGTAAACATCCTGATCAATGGGTTTGGGTTCACCAGCGATGGAAGAACAGACCGCCGGGCGAGCCCGCACTGTATGATTTCTGAGAGAGGTCTTCGAAGATGCGAACGGCAAAATCGCTAGCGGAAGCAATCGGCTCGCGGCTTGAAGGAGATGGGGCAGTCGAGTTGCGCGGGGTAGCGGCTCCAGAGCGCGCCGGGCCGCACGATCTCATCTACCTCGAAAGCGCCAAGCACCTGGATCGAGTGGGAGCCTCAGCAGCGTTGTGCGTAATCGCTCCAGAAAAGGTCTCCTTGGAAGGGAAGACCATCCTCCGAAGCGCCCAACCCAAACTGGCATTCGCCAAAGCCGCCGCTCTAATCATTGAGCGAGCTCCGATTGCGATCGGAATCCATCCGACGGCAATTGTGGCTCCGCTCGCAAAAGTCAGTGCGAGCGCCGGAATCGGCCCGTTTGCCGTGGTCGGCGAGGACGCGCACATCGGCGAAGGGACGCAAATCGGCGCGCACAGCGTGATCGGAGCGGGATGTTGGATTGGGGACGATTGCCGCATTCACCCGCGCGTAACACTCTATACCGGCGTTCGCATCGGCCATCGCGTGGAGGTTCATTCCGGCGCCGTCATCGGCGCGGACGGCTTCGGTTACGCGCAAGGAGAAGGGCGCTACTGGAAATTTCCGCAAACGGGCATCGTGGAAATCGCTGACGACGTTGAAATCGGCGCGAACACCACAATCGACCGCGGCTCACTCGAAGACACCCGCATTGCCGAAGGCGTTAAACTCGATAATCTCGTGCATATCGGCCACAACTGTCAGATCGGCGCGCACACCGTCATGGCTGCGCAAGCCGGCCTTTCCGGATCCTGCGAATTCGGCAAGCGTGTTGTCGTGGGCGGCCAGGCCGGTTTCGGAGAGCAATGCTATTTGGAAGACGGCGCGATCATCGGCGGGCAGTCCGGCGTTTTAGGCGGCAAAACAATCCGCAGCGGGCAAACGGTGTGGGGAACGCCCGCCCGTCCGCTTGAAAAGTTCAAGGAGCAATTCGCGTGGCAATCGCGTCTACCGGAGCTCGCCGCGCGGATCAAAGAGTTGGAAGGGAAATTGGAAGCCAAGCAAGAAGGGAAGTGACGTGAGCGCATCTCCTCAATGGCGCGTGATCATCGTCGGCGGGCACACCCGCAGCATTGGCAAGACGCAGCTCGTCTGCGACATTATCAGCGCCTTCCCGCAAGCCAACTGGATCGCCGGAAAAATCACGCAATACGGCCACGGGGTCTGCGCGCAGAACGGCCACGATTGCGACTGCGCTCCCGATGAGCATGTGTGCGCCATCGAATGGGAAGCGCATCCACAATCCGGCACGGACAGTGCGCGATTTCTGGCGGCAGGCGCGAAAAAATCCTTCTGGCTGAGGACAAAGCAAGGATTCCTGGCCGAAGGCCTACCGTTAGTGCGCGGAGCTTTGAAGGAAATTGAACGCGAAGCCGGCCAAGATTTGCCTCCGCTCGTTCTCGAAAGTAATTCGCTACTGCAATTTATGACGCCGACGGTTTATTTTGCGGTGATCGATCCGGCGCGCGAAGACTTCAAAGACTCCGCCCGCGTAGCACTCGACCGCGCCGACGCTCTCGTCCTTCGCGGTTCGATGGACGCTCCGGCCGCCGCCCCCTCCTGGATAAAGCTCCCCGCCAATCTCCTTCGCACCAAACCCTCCGTTTCCCAGTGCGAGGGGGAAGCCCTTCCGGAGCCCCTGCACGTGCTCATCGAAAGAGCGTTGCAAGCGCCGCCAAGTGTCACCCTCTGACAACGATTTTGTAACGCCCCCGCATCTTAGAAGTTGACCCGATTCGGCAAGACGGCGATAATTCAGTGGTACTCGTGTTATTCGCTGTTCGCGAGACGCGGCGTTCGCGCCGGGGGTTGCGGGAAGTAGTTCGGAATACACGAGTTAGGCCATTTGCTTTAAAATTAGGCGAATCTAATACGCCTGCCTTTTAGTAGACTTTGCTTTTGGGGGACGTATTTTGGCGACAGGTACACGCATAGGATTTGAAAGGCCCGTTCCTGCCGTACCACCAGTTTGGCCTGAAAAGGAATTGGCTGGCTCGCTCGAGCAAGCCATCGAAAACGGCGCGAATCATCTTCTTTCGCTGCAAGCGCATGAAGGCTACTGGCTCGGCGAGCTCGAGGCCGATACCACCCTCGAATCCGACTATATTTATTACTTATATGTACTCGGCAAGGCCGATCCCGAGCGCATTGCTAAGCTCGCCAATTATGTTCGCCGACGTCAATTGCCGGATGGCGGCTGGAATATCTTCCCCGCCGGCCCGTCGGATCTGAACGCAACCTGTAAAGCCTATTTCGCCCTAAAACTGGTGGGCGATGATATCGATTCGCCGCACATGACGCAGGCGCGCGAAACGGTGCATCGTCTCGGCGGCCTCGAACTTACAAATTCTTATGTGCGCTTTTATCTCGCGCTTATTGGCGCAGTCGGCTGGGAGCTTGTTCCTTCGATTCCACCGGAACTTCTGCTCTTGCCGAACTGGTTTTATCTCAATATTTACGAAATGTCTTCGTGGACGCGCGGCATTGTCATCCCCATGGCGATTCTTTCCGTGCTGCGGCCAGATTGGCGCTTGCCCGAGCGTGCACGCGTTGACGAACTCTTCAAGGACATCTCGCACAAGACTGCGGCGTTTGATTGGAGCAAGCAGCTCATTTCTTGGCGCAACGTTTTCCTAGCCATCGATCGCGGCCTGAAGCTTTACGAAAAGTTGCCTTGGAAGCCGCTGCGCAATCGCGCTCTCCGCGAATGCAAAGCCTGGATGCTCGCCCACATGGAGCGTAGCGAAGGACTCGCGGCCATTTATCCCGCGATGATGAATTCCATTTTCGCGCTCATGTCGCTCGGACATGGTCCCGACGATCCACTCACCGCCCGTGAGATTCGCGAATTCTCTCGCTTCGAGATTGAAGAAGGCGACACGATTCGCATGCAACCGTGTGTCTCGCCAGTTTGGGACACTTGCATCGCGATGGTCTCTCTGGAAGAGGCCGGACTTCCCGCGGATCATTCCGCACTTGTGAAGGCCGCGGATTGGATGCTCTCGAAGCAGGTTCTTGGTGCCGGCGATTGGCAATTCAAGAACAAAGACGCCGAGCCTGGCGGCTGGGCTTTCGAGTTTCGCAATGATTTCTTTCCGGATGTGGACGACACGGCTTTCGTCCTCATGGCGTTGCAGCGTGTGAAGCATCCCGATCCAGAGCGCATGGAAAAAGCCGTTCGCCTTGGCATCCAGTGGCTGCTCAGCATGCAAAATAAAGATGGTGGCTGGGGCGCCTTTGATCGCGACAACGACCGCAAACTTTTATGTAACATTCCTTTCGCCGACCACAACGCCATGATCGATCCTTCGACCGCGGATGTGACGGCTCGCGTTCTCGAATGTCTCGGCCGATTCGGCTGGCCCGCGGAGCATCCCGCTGTTGAGCGTGCCGTGAAGTTCTTGTTGAAAGATCAGTGCGAAGACGGCTCCTGGTTCGGCCGCTGGGGCGTGAACTACGTTTATGGCACGAGCGGCGCGCTGCGCGCCCTCGGGACCGTTTCGCTCACGGCAAAGGAATTCTGCCAGCGAGCGGTTAATTGGCTCCGCGCGGTCCAGAAAGCTGACGGCAGCTTTGGCGAGTCGCTGTGGAGCTACACCGATCCGTCCACAAAGGGCCAAGGCAATAGCACGGCCTCGCAAACGGCCTGGGGTTTAATCGGGCTGCTCGCGGGAGCCGAGTCGAATGATCCCGCCATTCAGAAGTCGGTCGCCTATCTCGTCCACCAGCAAAATACCGATGGTTCCTGGAGCGAATCCGATTTTACCGGCACCGGCTTCCCAGGCGTTTTTTATTTGAAGTATCACCTCTACCGCAATTCCTTCCCGCTCTATGCTCTCGCGCGCTTCCGTAACCAGGTGCAAGGTCCGCACGAATATTGCGCCATGAAATTCCAGCCAGCCGAATTCCGGCTGCGGAGCGGGTTCTAGAGCCCGCGATGACGTTTTCTCTGCGGCTCACCGCGGATCTCACGCTCGCATGGTCTGCTCGCGCGATGGGCGCAAAGAGCGGCCATCCTCTGATTCTGAATGTTTCGCCAGATGGCAGATTTTATTCTGCTTGCGCATCGGTGACTATCCGCACTAACAAAAAGAACGGTGGCCGTTCTCCCTCCCAATCGTCGACACACGCCCGGCGATTTGGCTCTCCCCTGATTTGGATTGGCGGGGCGGAGCCGCTGGAATACTTGGGAATTTCGCGCGTCGCAAATGAATTCTCGGCGGCGCGTCGTCATGTATTCCTACAGACCTCTGGCGCACAGCTAAAGCGTCGCCTGCATGAATTTCAGCCTTCGAATTTTTTTTACTTCGTGATCCGATTCAATGGACTTTCGCAAGATTCCGTTCATCAAACCCGGCGTGAATCCGCTTTTCGCTCGCAACTTGAAGCGCTCCGCATGGCTCGGCTCGCGGGGTTTTTGACGTGCGCGCAATTAATCATCCACCCCGATAATGACGCCAGCGAGGTTGCGCAACTTCACGGCGACATTCAGAAACTTGGCGTTGACGGCTTCCTGATCACCCGGGCTTCGCTCGCTCCGGAGTTGGAGCCGAAGGCCGCGAAACTCCGCCGCGGTTTGCTGAGCCGCCGCTGGGCACTGCTATCGCGGCTCCTCGATATTGCTTCGCTGCCTGCCGCGTCGCGAATTTCTCTTCAAGCTCCGCGCCCGCCACTGCCAACTTCGGAGTCGGGCGGGTTCGGAGAAGGCGCCGAAGCCGGATGACCACTCTGGTGACAGGAGCGTCGGGCTTCCTGGGCAGCCACGTCGCCCGCCAACTCGTGGCTCGCGGCGAGGACGTGCGCGTCTTGATGCGCCCTTCGAGCACCAACCGCGCCGTCGCCGACCTCTCCCTCGAATACGTCACTGGCGACCTGCGCGATGCCGCGTCACTCGATCGCGCTCTGGCTGGCGTGCAGTACGTATTTCATGTCGCAGCCGACTACCGCCTGTGGGCGAAAAAGTCTCGCGACATTTACGACTCCAACGTCGGCGGCACAAAAAACCTCCTTGAGGCCGCGAAGCGCGCCAAAATCGAAAAATTCACTTACACCAGCACCGTGGCCACGATTGCCGTTGACCGCCCGCAGCTTCCCAACGAGTTCACCGACACGAAGCTCGAAGAGATGGTCGGCCATTACAAACGCTCAAAATGGCTGGCCGAGCGTGAAGCGCTCAACGCTGCGAAGGAAGGACTGCCCGTCGTGGTCGCCATGCCTACCACTCCTGTCGGTCCCAGCGATTGGAAGCCGACTCCTACGGGAAAGATCGTCCTCGACTTTTTGAACGGGAGAATGCCCGGCTACGTCGAAACCGGCCTGAATTTTGTCGGCGCGGAAGAATGTGCGGAAGGCCATCTGCTCGTCGCGGAACATGGCAAAGTCGGCGAGCGCTACCTGCTCGGTGCGGAAAACTTGACGCTCAAAGCGATGCTGGATCTGCTTTCCAAGATCACGGGCCTCGCGGCTCCCTCGCTCAAGATTCCTCACGGCCTGGCTTTGGGTGTAGCCTACATCAACACGGCGTTTTCCCGGCTCATTGGAAAAGAGCCGCAAATTCCGGTCGAGGGCGTGAAGATCGCGCAGCACATGATGTTTGTGGATTGCTCAAGAGCGCAGCGGGAGCTGGGTTTTAAGCCGGGTTCTGTCGAGGCGGCTCTGGAGCGCGCCGTCCGATGGTATGAATCCAACGGCTACGTGAAACCGCGTCGCCTCAAGAGGATGCTTCGCGCCGCGGCCTAGATTTCGTGGCACGGGCTTCAGCCTGCGCACCAGATGCGAAATGCCGTCGGCACAGCTGGGCGGGTTTTGTAGCCCCGGGCTTCATCGCGGCATCTTAGATTTGAAGGTCTATGCGCATTCTCGTTACGTTCGCCATCAAAACCGAATTCTCGCCGTGGGCCGCTCGCCACGCGTTTGTCCCGTATGAGTTTGAAAATTGGGAGCGCCGCCGCGAATTCGATCTCTTCAAGGCAAACATCGGCCTCAATGAAGTTACTGTGCTGCTGACAGGAATGGGCGGCGAAAGCGCTGTCAAAGCGATGTCCTCGATTCCGATCGATCTTCATGATCTGTGCATTTCCACGGGACTGGCCGGTTCGCTCGATGCCGCCTTACTTCCAGGCGATGTAGTTGTCGCTCGCGCTTCGGAAGCGTTGGACCGGGACAGCAAAGCCACAAGCGACGTCATCCTTGTTGACCTGGCGGCATCCTCCGGCGCAAAGCCTGTCCGAGTTTCCGTGACTTCTGAGAAAATCGTGAGGACGGCCGAAGAGAAAGAAGAAATAAGCCGGAAGGGAAGCATCGTCGAGATGGAATCCGCTCACATCCTCGAGGCCGCTATGCAGCGCGGCGTACCGTGCGTAGCCGTTCGCGCCATCAGCGACGCCGCGGACGAAGACCTGCCCGTCGATTTCGCTCGCATCCTTGATTCTCGCGGCCATTTGAAAATGGGCGGCCTACTCAAAGAAGTGGGCCTAAGTCCGTATCGCATTCCCATGTTGATCCAGTTCGGCCGCCAGAGCCGCGCCGCCGCCAAATCGCTGGCGGATTTTTTAGATCGCTATATTTCCGTGATCTCTCAAAATTGGGCGAGACTCCCGCATCCAAAAATAGAAGAGGTCTCGGCGACATGAGTAGCATTGGCACAGCTCACGAGACCGTTAAGTCGCTCGGGCCCATCCCGAAAACGATGCGGGCCGGCGTCTACCGCGACAGAGGCGTCGTGCATGTCGAGGAAGTCCCCGTCCCGGAAGTCGGTGAAGGCGAGGTCCTCATCAAAGTCGCCGCCTGCGGCATCTGCGGCACCGACATCAAGAAGATCTTTCAGCGATACGTCGAGCCGCCGCAAATCCTGGGCCACGAACTGGCAGGCACAATCGTCGTGACCGGACCCGGCGTCACGAAATGGGCTCCTGGCGACCGCGTGATGAGCTTTCATCACACCCCCTGTGGCCGGTGTTTTTATTGTGAAAAACGGCTCTTCTCCCAATGCAAACAGTATAAAACCACGGGACTAACCGCCGGCTTCACTCCGAACGGCGGCGGTTTCGCGCAATACGTCAAGGCCATGCCTTGGGTAGCCGAGCGCGGCATTGTCGCGCTGCCGGACAATGTCACTTTTGAAGAAGCCACCTTCATCGAGCCCATTAACACCATCGTCAAAGCCGTCCAAAAGGCGCGTATCACCGCAGGCGAAAACGTTCTGATCCTGGGCTGCGGGCCCATCGGCCTTCAGTTGCTCATGGTCAGCAAGCTCGAAGGCGCCAAGCTGTATACCTGTGACCCAATTTCGCAACGTCGCGAAAAAAGCCTCTCCCTCGGTGCGCTTGAGTCGTTTGACCCAACCAGTGGTAAGCTTATAGAAGAAGTTCGGGTCCGAACGGAAGGTCGGGGAGCGGACGCTGTTCTGGTTGCGGTCGCGCATCCTTCGGTGGTAAATGACGCGTTGGCAGCGGCGCGGCCTGGGGGGCGCATTTTGCTCTTCGCGGCAAACGACCCAGTCACGAAGATTGAGTTTCCTGCCGCCGCCGTGGGCATCGACGAGAAGGAAATCCTGGGCAGCTATAGCGCGGCGGTGGACATCCAAGAGTCAGCCGCGGAGCTGGTGCTGGGGAAGAAACTGCCGGTAATGGAGATTGTCACGCACCGCTTTTCTCTGGATAGAATTCAGGAAGCTTTAGAACTCGCGGCCCGGCCAACGGCCGAATCGCTGAAGATTTTGATCACTCACGCATGAGAACATCCACGACCAAGAAACTGGAAGTCGGAGAAGAAGTGAAATTTGCGGTCGCGCGCGCGGCTGTGCCTTCGAAAATGACCGCGGCGGTATTGTATGGCAGCGAGGATCTGCGCATTGAGATGATCGACGTGCCGCACCTCGCCGCCGACGAAGTCCTCCTCCGCGTCCGCCTCGCTCTGACTGACGGTACCGACCTTAAAGTCTGGAAGCGCGGCTATCACGCCAAAATGATTCAGCCTCCGGCCGTCTTCGGCCATGAGGTCGTCGGCGATATCGCAGCGGTGGGCAAACGCGTGGACGCGCGCTGGCGCGTGGGCATGCGCGTCATCGCCGCCAATTCAGCGCCATGCCTGCGCTGCTATCATTGCCGCCGCGGCCAGGAAAATCTTTGTGAAGACTTGCTCTTTAACAATGGCGCCTACGCGGAGTACATGCGTATCCCCGGCCGCATCGCCATGGAAAACATGTTGGAGGTCCCGCACTCGGTGGATGACGGCAGCGCCGCGCTTGTCGAACCTTTGGCTTGCGTGCTCCGCGGTATTCACGAAATGGATGTTCGCACCGGCGATACCGCTGCTGTCATTGGTTGCGGCCCCATCGGCCTTACGTTTGTCCGCATGCTCTCGCGTCGCGGCTTGCGTGTGATTGCTTTGGCGCGACGTTCCGCGCCGCTCGATGTCGCTCGCAGGCTGGGCGCAGTGGCCACAATCAACGTGACCGAAACGCCCGACGTCGTCGCCGCAGTGAAGGCGCTCACCGACGAGAACCGCGGCCCTGATTCCGTCGTCGAAGCTGCCGGCAACCCCGCAACATGGCAGCAAGCTTTGGCCATGGTTCGCCGCGGCGGCGTCGTCAATTTCTTCAGCGGCTTGCCCTCGGGTACAAACGTGGCAATCGATCCAGCAGCGATTCACTATTCCGAAATTAAGCTGATCTCGCCGTTTCATCACACGCCTCGTTTTATCCGCGAAGCTCTCGAAGCGATCCGCCGCGGCGATATCGTCGGCCATGACTTCGTCACGGAAGAGATTCGCTTGGCCGACCTGCCGCAGGCCTTCGAGCGCATGAAGAGCCGCAGCGGCGAAATCAAGCTGGCCGTCCGCCCTTGATCTTCTTGAGCAGCAATCTGAATCTCAGCCTATCGATCAAGCGGTCCCAGTGCCCCTGCGTCATTCCGAGCGAATCGACCGGAGGTTGCGATCCGGGCGGAAGGAATCTGCTTTTCCATGTTGCATCCTGGTGAACTCGAAGTTGCCGGCCACGCGCCCGCGAACGACTGTTCTCCGGCGGACGCGCAGCAATACACCCGCTGGCTCGCCACTCACCACTACGAAAATTTCAACGTCGTCTCCTGGCTTCTCCCCAAAGATCTGCACCAGCATTTCTACAATCTCTACGCGTATTGCCGCTGGGCTGACGACCTCGGCGACGAGATCCCGCAAAAAGAACGAGCCCTCGAACTTCTCGATTGGTGGGAGCGCGAACTCGACGATTGCTACAATGGCCGCCCATCGCACCCCGTCTTCGTCGCTCTGCGCGAAACCATAGTCGCCAAAAATATTCCCAAACAGCCCTTCGCCGATCTGTTGCGAGCCTTCCGTCAGGATCAAACCGTGAAACGCTATCGCACCTGGGATTCTATGATCGGCTATTGTGTTTTCTCCGCGAATCCCGTCGGCCGCCTCGTCCTCTATCTCTGCGGCTATCGCGACGAAGGAGGCCAGACTCTTTCCGACGCGACTTGCACAGCTCTCCAGCTGGCTAACTTTTGGCAGGATGTCGATCGCGACCTCGAAAAAGGCCGCATCTACATCCCACTGGATGTCGCCACCGCGCACAGCCTGACCGAAGCGGATATCGCCGAGCGCCGCTTTGACCAGCGTTACGTCAACTTGATGAAAGATCTGATCGCTCGCACGCGCATTTTATTTGCGCAAGGCGCCCCGCTTGCAAAAATGGTGAGCGGCCGTCTCAGCGTCGATCTCGATATGTTCACGCGTGGCGGCGTAGCCGTCCTCGACGCTATCGAATCCATGGGGTACGACACGCTGCACGCGCGTCCATCCATCAGCAAGGGAAAGCAAGCGGGCCTCCTAGTCCGCGCGCTTTTAACGCATCTAGTAACCAAACCCAGGCAACCTGAATCCAGCGCAGGCGGCTCCGCATCTGCACGGGCACGGCACGCCGTGCCCGTCCCGGGTGTCTCGGTGTCCCGCTCCTACAGCGCATGCCATCGCATAGCGCGCGCCGCCCACAGCAATTTCTACTATGCCTTCTTCCTCCTCCCGAAACCGCGCCGAGACGCTCTGGCCGCGCTCTACGCCTTCATGCGTCTGGTCGACGACGTCGCCGACGAAGGCCACGATCTCGCCGCGAAGCAACGCGGCCTGGCGGATTGGCGTGCCGCCCTGGACGATGCCGTAATTGGCGAGGAGCGATTAGTTGACGGGTCAACCGCACTCAACTCCGCCACTCCCGGCGGTGCAGCCGAAGTTTTACCCGCACTCGTTGACACCATGCAGCGCTACAAAATGCCCGCACGTTATCTGCACGATCTAATCAGCGGCGCCGAAATGGACCTGACTCTCCACAACTATCCGACTTTTGATCGCCTCCGTGAATATTGCTACCGTGTTGCCGGGACCGTTGGCCTGACTTGCACACATGTCTTCGGCTTCCACGATCCCCGCGCCCTCGATCTTGCCGAAAAACTCGGCCTCGCGTTTCAACTGACCAACATCATCCGCGACGCTCATGACGACCACGCTCTTGGCCGCGTCTACCTACCTGAAGACGACCTCGCGCGCTATGGTGTGTTCCCGCAGGATTTCGGCAAGAGCGAAGCCACTCTCGGCGTCCGCGAACTACTGCGTTTCGAAGCCGACCGCGCCTGGCAATGCTATGAAGAAGGGGCCGAGCTTTTCGGTCTAATCGATCCGGAAAGCCGCAGCGCTCTATGGCTATTGGCGCACACCTATAGCGCCCTGTTGGCGCGCATCGAGTCTCTCGATTTCGCCGTCTTCGGCGAGCGCGTTCGGCTCTCGAAACCAGAAAAAATGTTGTTCATCGCAAAGGCGCGCTTCGGCCGCCTCTCGGAAGAGAACATCCTTGAAAAACGTGATCGTGATCGGCGGCGGGCTGGCGGGACTGGCAGCCAGCGTCGCGCTGGCTGAAGCGGGCTGGCGAGTTCGTCTCTTTGAGCAGCGTCCGTTCCTCGGCGGGCGCGCGGCTTCCTACGTCTTGCCGGATGGCGAGCACGTCGATAATTGCCAGCACGTTACTTTTGGCTGCTGCACCAATCTCGAAGACTTCTATCGCCGCGTGGGCTCCGGAGACAAAATCAAATTCTTCGACCGCCTCGTTTTGCTCGATCCCCAAGGCCGTCGCGGCGAAATGCACGCCGGCATCCTCCCCGCTCCTTTCCACATGCTGGGTTCGTTCCTCACTTTTTCGCCGCTTTCTTTCAAGGACAAGCTCTCCATCGCCCGGGCTTTTTACTCCATCTTGCAAAGCGGCGGCCATCCCCACGACGTAGACGAGCCTGGCGGCATCTCCATGCTCGAATGGCTCCGCCGCCGCAAACAAACTCCAGCGGCTATCTCCCGTTTCTGGCGTGTCGTTCTCGTCAGCGCCTTATCCCAGGAGCTCGATCGCATTGACGCCCGCTACGGTGTCGATGTTTTCTGGAAAGCCGTACTCTCCAATAAGAATGGCTACCGCATGGGTGTCCCTGTGGTTGCGCTTAGCGATCTGTATGAAGGCTGCCGCGCGGCCATCGAGCAAAAGGGCGGGAGCGTCGTCTTCCGATCGCCGCTCCGTGGCCTGCGCATCGAAAACGGTAAGCTGACCGCCGCAGTCTTCAACGAGGGCCGCGAAGAATCCGCCGACGCCTTCGTGCTTGCCCTGCCCCATCTCGTGCTTTCCGATCTTCTCCCCGAAAGCGTCAAGCAGACCGACACCGCTCTCGGCAATCTCGACAAAATCAGCGTCGCACCGATCACTGGCGTCCATTTCTGGTTTGACCGCCAGGTGATGACCGAGCCCTTCATCACCTTGCTCGACACCACCACCCAATGGATCTTCAACAAATCTGCTCTCTACGCAGGCGCAAACGGCGCAGGGTCTGCCAGCGCGAACACCGAAAAAGGCCAATACCTCCAGCTCGTCATCAGCGCCTCCTACGATCTACTCCAGAAATCGCGCCAGGAGATCATCGATCTCTGTCTCGCGGAAGTTCGCCACGCGCTACCCGTCGCCCGCGAAGCAAATCTCCTCAAAGCCACGGTCATTAAGGAAGCCGCCGCCACATTTTCCCCGCAACCCGGCGTCGACCGTTGGCGTCCAATGCAGCAGACAAACATCGGCGGACTGTTCCTCGCTGGTGATTGGACCGCAACAGGCTGGCCCGCAACCATGGAAGGCGCAGTGCGCAGCGGCTATCTCGCTGCGGAAGCAATCTTACGTGCGGCGGGCACGCCCAGACAGTTTCTTCAGCCCGATCTGAAGCCCGATGGGCTGGCGGGCCTGTGGGCCAAAAGTTGAATCTTCTCGGGAAGCCTGCTGCAAAGGCATACAGCGCAAAAAGGAAAAGCAGCGCGGCGTTTCAGATGCTATCTGTGATTCTCTCGAACGCGCCTATCTCGAGTTCCGCAAGGGTAAGCGGCTCGCATTTCCTATCCAGCGCCCGATACGCATGCGAGCTGGCAATCAGAAACGCCTGATAGGCTTCGCGCGTTTCCCAAAAGTCGCACGTCAAATAGGTAAGGCCGCGAAAAGGATCGCGCAGGAGGAGAGTTCGCTGATAGGCAGGATCGCGCCGGAACAACTGGGCCCAGTCTCCCTCAGGCCCATATATGCTTTCAAACACTTCTTCGCATCCTGGCTTGACATCGTACTCCCAGAGGACTAAAAACATAGTTGTCCCATCTCCTGCTTGGACGTAGCCAATCCTGTTCTGAACCTCTGAGTAAAGATTGCGCTGTGGGCCGAGTGTAACAATCCGGTCGGATACATACCAAGGATTCAGTGCGCATCGGCGCGGAAGTCTAGGCAGTCATAGTCACAGTCCGGCATTGTGCCCGGACGGAGGCGTTTGTGGATCGAAAGTACGGTCATCGCGGCGATCGCGATACAGAAAAAGGCGAAAAAAGAGAAAAGGGACATGATCGCAAGCCGCCCCAGGGCGGTCCTCGCGCGGATCAGTTCGGCCCGCGTACTCCGCGTATGGTCGGCACTGTCACCCGGGGGCGCTGTTCCAACTGCGGCGCCGTCCTCACCTCCGGTTTCGACCCGGACGGCCAGTGTCCCAAGTGTCAATTTGAGTTGCACAGTTGCAAACAGTGCCGCTTCTTCGATTCCGGCGCCCAGTTTGAGTGCACCCAGCCCATCCCGGAGCGCATCACCCCCAAAGACACCAAGAACAACTGCAAGTTCTATGAATTCCGCATGACTATTGAGAAAGACACTGCGCCCACTTCCTACGCCCAACCCGCCCAAGTCGCCGCCGCCGCGCAAGCCCCGCCGCGCACCAACGATGCTCGCCAGGCCTTCGAAGATCTCTTCAAGAAATAACCCTGCTCTCGCTTTAGATTATTGCGCTTCCTCCCTCCGCCTTTCCGAGAAGGCAGGTCGCATCTTTGGCATTCCGCGTTGCCTCAGCTGCGGTGGGACCAAGTGGCCGTCGCGCTCCACAAACACAATCAGGCTCAATCCAAATTCACGGCATTGTAATTTTCGATTTTACTTGGGTTCATGTGGCCGGCATACTCTCTCCTCCTTGTTTGGGGCAGCCGAGGATATCCACAGGGTCGCACTCGATTTGTGTGTCGAGGATGTGGTACATCCATAGGAAACACAGGAGCAAACATAGGTCGGTTGAATCTAACTTAAGGGGTGTCTTGAAATGAAAAGTGTGGCACGGCTTGTCCTGATTGGTTTGGTCCTCCTTTGCGTGTATGTTTGGCCTTCGCAGGCGCAACAAACTCTCGGCTCCATCAGTGGCACGGTAGAGGACAGCTCAGGCGGCGCAATCCGTCAGGCGACCGTAAAGATTCATAACCTAGGCACTGATTTGGAAAAGACCGCGATCACCAAGATCGATGGTTCCTTCAGTTTTCCGGATCTCCCTATCGGCACGTACAGCGTTACGTTCTCGCGCGACGGCTTTAAGAGCGAGGTCCACTCGGAAATTATCGTTCAAAGCGATCGCACCACCACCGTGAATGGCTCGCTGCAGCCGGGTGAAGTCAACGTCACAGTAACGGTCTCGGGAACTCCGCTGATGAATCAGACCGATACCACCACTGGCTACGTGGTCGATACGCAGACCATTCAGGAAACTCCACTGGGCACCGGCAGTTTTACCCAGTTGGCAATTCTGAGCCCCGGAGTTCATGCTGATTTTCTCGGTGGTGCGGGAACCAACGCCGGCCTTGGAAATCAGGCGATTTTTGCCAATGGAAATCGCGATACGAGCAATAGTTTTTCCTTGAACGGCACCAGCACCAACAATCTATTCAACGGCAATTCCACCAGCCAGGTTGGCGAGAACCGCTTTGTTCTTAACACCGGCGAAAACTTCGGCGCCGCCGGCAGCATCCAGACCAGCACCTCGGTCTACGGCGCCATCGGTCAGGCACTCCCCACGCCTCCTCCCGATGCCATCTCGGAAATTACTGTCAACGCTTCGATGTACGACGCCACACAGGGCAACAACAGCGGTGCGCACATTGATGTGGTCACCAAGTCCGGCACTAACAATCTGCACGGCAGCGCCTGGGAGCAGTGGCAGAACAGCGACATGAACGCCGCTCCGTTCTTTTACAACGCCGCTGGCCCGAACCCCATCACCGGCGAGCCCCTGCTCCCGCGCCCCTTCCTGAATCGCAACTCCTTTGGTGCGACGCTTGGCGGTCCCATCAAAAAAGACAAGCTCTTTTATTTCGTTTCTTACCAGGGCGTTCGCATCGCCGATGCCGGCCCTTCCACAAAGCAGATCACTGTACCGCTCAGCCTGACTGATGATCGTTCCACGACTGGCATCATCAATATGATTCAGGCGGCTTACGGAAAGGCCATCACCGCAAGCCAGATCAACACGGCTTCTGCTAACCTCTTAAATGCCAAGCTGCCCAATGGCAGCTTCCTTATCCCGAGCGCTGTTTTCGATGAGACACAGGCTCTCAAGCTCGGTTACGATGCCATTATTCGCGGCCCCAACACGGAGTCCAGTGTGGATCAGGGCATCGCGGCCATCGATTATCAGTTCAACCCCAAGGACCGCCTTTCCGGCAAATATTACTTCCAGCGCGATCCGACCAGCGACCCGTTTGGCGCAGTCGGTGACCTGCTTGGTTTCGGGCAGCAACTCTCCGCTGGCAGCCAGGTAGTTTCACTCTCAAACTCGACAATTCTGACGCCGAATCTCACGTGGGAGCAGCATGCCGGCTTCACCCGGCTCCGCGCCTACGCCGCCACCACCGAGGGCTTCACCGCGAACTCCATGGGTATCTCTCTCCCGGGTAATGCCACGTTTCCCCAATTCGATATCTCGAAAGCCGATCCGAACATTTCTAAGGGATTAGAGTTCGGTCCCAGCACCAGCTTCGGCAATGGCGGTATGTTCCAAAATCAGTGGGAGCTTGGCTCTTCGGTCAGTTGGACCCACGGCAAGCATCTGATTAGCGTTGGGACCGTCTGGGATCACACGCAACTCAACGTCATCAACAATAACTTGAACACCGATACTGCTGATTTCCAGACCTTCCTCACCTTCGTCGAGGGCACACTTCACGGTGGTGACGAATTCGTTGGTAACGCCAATCGTTATTATCGCTCGGATACCGTCGGTACCTATATCAACGACAACTTTAAGCTCCGCAGCAATCTGACCATTACCGCCGGGCTCCGCTGGGACATCGATGGCCCGCTCTCCGAAAAAAACGGGCGTCTTACCGCCTTCAACCCGGCGAAGTATAGCTATTCCCAATGCCTGGTCGGTGGCGTTCAGGGCGACCCTGGCACACAGACCTGCGATCCGGGTTCTGACCTCATCATCAACTCCGGTCTCGAAGTTGCCGGAAACAATAAAGACGCCGGAACACCCGGTGCCAGCGATTCGCTGATGCTCAACCATCAATGGGGCTTTGCTCCCCGGCTTGGTGTCGCTTGGTCGCCTCGCTCGAATCTCACCGTGCGCGCTGGTTACGGCCTCTATTACGATCGCGGCGAGCTCTTCAGCTATCTCTCCCCCAGCGCCGGCGCTGGTTTCAACGGTCCTTTCGGCGTCACTCTCGCCCCGCCGTTTGTACAGCCGATCTCCATCGGTAAGAGCGCTACGCTTTCCGAGCCCTTCGGCTCTACTTTGCCTCCTCCGCCGAGTGTCAGTCCTGCGAGCGTACTCGCCTATTTCCCGAATCTTCAGCAGACCGCCTGCGGTTTCGCCGGCTGCTTTCCTCAGGGGAACCTCTTCGGCCCTTTGCTCTTCGGCGGGTATGATATCCACAACAAGCTTCCCTATACCCAGAACTGGACCCTCGATCTCCAGTACCAGCCCTTTAGCAGCTGGATGTTTGAGGTGGGCTACGTCGGCAATCACGGCACGCACCTCGTGCTTCCGATTCCTTTCAACCAGCCGTCCATTGCCACCTCTTCCAACGTCGTCAACGGCCAGACAACCTCCTATGGTGGGACGACTCCCCTATTTCTGGATAACGAGCCCGTTTCTACCAGCGAATTCTCCGGTAACGCACCTCTTCGCGTTCCTTTTCCGGGTTATGACATGAATTCCGTCCTCTATGAGGCTCAGGGCATTTCGAATTTCAACGCTTTGCAGGTTCAGGTGCATAAGCGCCTTTCTCACGGTTTTCTCCTTACCGGTTCTTACACCTGGTCGCATTCTCTCGATGAACAGAGCGGACTCGGCCTCTTCTTCACCGGCAACAATCCGCTCACCCCTCGAGCCAACTATGCCTCCTCCGATTTCGATCAGACCCACGTTTTTCTCGTCAACTACAGCTACACGGTTCCCACTCTCACCAGCAACAAGACTCTGGGATACGCAGTGAATGGCTGGGTCATTGGCGGCCAAACCGTGGCGGAGAGCGGTCAGCCTTACAGCGTCTATGACTTCACCGGGTCCGTCGGCAGCCTTTTCTTTGGGACCGACGACGAGATCGGCAATCCCATCGTGCCGCTGGCGCCCGGCGTAACCGCCGCCCAGGCAAAAAGCCAGGGCACCCTCGGCGTCAATGTAAACAACCCGGTGCTCAATGTCGCCGATTTCGCTCCGCAGTTTGTCGCTCCGGGCACCAACGGCGTTCCTCCTTGCGACGCTTCGGGCTGTGATGAATTTGAATCACTTTACGGCAACACCGGCCGCAACATCTTCCGCGGTCCTTTTCAGGTTCGCTTCGATATGAGCTTGGCGAAGGAATTTCCCATCCGGGATCGTTACCGCCTGCGATTCGAATTTGACGCCTTCAACATGTTCAATCATCCGGATTTCGACGCGCCCAACAACGACGTTAGTTTCTTCCCCTTCTTCGAGGGTCCACCGTCGAATCCGCCCGCGGGTAGCCTCGGCATGATCCAGAACACAATCGGCAGCCCGCGGTTCCTGCAGTTGAGCTTGCACTTGACCTTCTGAGGCGGCTGAATTTACCGAGTCGGGCAAGGTCGCGAGGTGCGGCCTTCGCCCGGCTCCCTCAGTCCGATTACCCGGCGGTGTTTACGGGCTTGCTGACTCCGGCCAGCGCGTCATACTCGCGCCCGGAACTTTCCGGCAGCAATACCCACAGCGTATAAATTCCCAGTGCCGTTCCAAACGGGATTTTCAGCAGCGCCAGAAACGCCAGCACAATCCCTAGCATCCGCGCCCACGGCTGTCTTTCCAGCAAGCCCCACGCAAACACCAGGTACGCCACGGCAAACAGCGCAAGTATTGCCCCGCCCGAAATTAACCCGCCGATCAAAAACGGTTTGAGCCCGAATGCGCCGCTGAACGGCCACCCTCCTGTTCCCATCCAGTCCCAACCCGAATTAAAAAACAGTCCGCGAAACATCAACAGCCCGCCAAAGGCCAGCAAACGCAGCAATCCTGCCGCGATCCAAAATCCCGCCAAGATGTTTAGGTTTCGTCTTACTCGCCCATCCCCCGCGTGCTGTATGGGCGTCCCCATCGCCGCTCGCGGCGGTGCGGGTCGCGCTTCCGCCGGTATAGAGGGTCCGGTCAGCAACTGTTTCCCGCACGAACTGCAGTATCTCGTCCCAGAGTTGAATGGCGTTCCGCATCCGTCGCAATACATAATTCGGCCTCCACCATCTCCCCATACTACGACGGATGCCGCGGAAAGTTCCACGCCGCCATCGCCATCCTCCCGGCGTCTGGCGCGCGTCCTCGCTGCCCCTCTTTTATTTCGAGAATTGCCTAACGCTGAACGCAATGGGCAGCCCAATCAGAATCATATGGATCAGCAGTCCTTGCACGAGTCCCTCAAGATGATACGGACCCCTGGCATGCAGCGCGGAGAGCGGCAGCACAATGAGATTCATCACCAGAAAAATCGCAATCCCGTAAAACAAACCGCACACCACCGCGTGCTGCGTCATGAACT
>JBARCY010000180.1:0-2219 GCA_049794595.1 Candidatus Acidiferrum sp. | reverse complement strand
TCGCGCTCGATTTGAGTTATGTCTGCGCGAAAATAAAATAAGGTTGCGTGGCTAGAGGAGGGCTTCAGCAGGCACGTGAAAAGTGACCGCAACTTTTGTTCCATTTTGGAGTTAAACTAGGTAGGTGCTACTGAGGATGAAATGCACCAGAAGCATTTAGGTCCGAGGGGTATTGGTTGGGCAGTTCGGATCTAGCGAGGAAAAGACCATGCGTTATCTAAAGTATTTGGCGCTATTGGCGTTACTTGGTTTTGTGGCAGTCGCACCGTCCCAGGCGCAGGTTCGAGTTGGAATCGGAGTCGGAGTAGCCCCAGGAGCGTATGGCTATGGTGACTACGGCTACGCGGCCCCTGTCTGCGCGTACGGCTACTATGCCTATTATCCGTATGCCTGCGCGCCTTATGGCTACTACGGACCTAATTGGTTCTATGGCGGCATCTTTATTGGCGCTGGGCCGTGGTTCCATGGCTTTCGCGGGGGCTACTGGGGCCGACCAGGATTCGGCGGACGTGGCGGATTCGGATTTAACGGACGAGGCGGAGCATTTGGGCGCGGGTTTGCTGCACGCGGATCTGGGTTCGCTGGACGTGGCGGAATTGCCCGCGGTGGAGCTGTCGCGCGAGGTTCTGTTGGCGGCGGTTTCCGAGGACGCTCTAGCGGTGGATTCGCCCGCGGTGGAGGCGGTGGCTTCCATGGTGGTGGTGGATTTCACGGTGGTGGCGGATCGCACGGCGGTGGCGGCCATGGTGGCGGGCACCGGTAATTGAACTAGATTCTGAAGTTCAAAGTTCGAAAGGCTGGCAGCATCCGCTGCCAGCCTTTTTTTGTGGGCGGCGGAATGAGCAAGAGTGCTCCGAGGGCCATCTCGCGGGCCGTGTGGATGTCATGATTGGGTAATGATGCAGCTTGAGCGCTTGAGCGAGGCAATGGTCTGTCGTAAGGTACAGTTCGTGAGATCACCCGCAAAAGCTCGCAAGTTGCGAAGAGGCCGTGGACCTTGCTCTGAGAGAGAAAACTAGGTGCCCACTATCGAGCTGCTGGAGTCGCCGCATGCGCCAGACTTGAGGCCTGTCACCATCCACTACCGAGAGTTTGGATGTGGAAGCCCTCTGGTTTTTCTACACGGCGGCTGGGGTTATGGGGTTTATCCGTTCGACAGGCAAATTCGGGCATTCGAAGATGAGTTCCGCATTCTGATCCCGGACCGTTCTGGGTACGGGCATTCCTCCCGAGTCGAGGCGGAAATGCCGCTGGATTTTCACCGCAGGGCCGCGGCGGAGACAGTTGCATTTCTAGACGCGCTGGGCTTAAAGACAGCCGTCGTGTGGGGCCACAGCGATGGAGCCGTCATCGGGGCAATGATGGGGATGGCCGCACCGGAACGATGCGAATGCTTGATCCTGGAAGCGTTCCACTATCTTCGCAGAAAGCCGGGGTCGCGGTCTTTTTTCGAGCGATTTGCGGCGCGGCCGCAAGATCTCGGAGAGGAAACGAAGAAGCTGCTCGCCGAAGACCATGGTGAGGATCACTGGCCGACGGCGCTGCGGCGAAATTGCGCGGTGTGGTTTCGGCTTGCGGATCAAGTGCGGACGCCGGATGAAGATTTGTATGATGGGCGCCTAAGTGAGTTAGCGGTACCAACGCTATTTCTCCACGGAACCCTTGATCCGCGAACGGAGCCGGGCGAAATGGAACGCGTTCGAAGCGCGTTGCCCCGCGCAGCGACGAAGTTTGTGGCAAACGGCAAACATAGTCCGCATAGCGAAGAGGCTGCGTTTGAAGAGTGCAACGGGATCGCGAAAGAGTTCCTGAGCGAGCGCGCGTAGAACGGCGGCGTATTCAGGCCGTGTTTCCTCCAAAACTGGAAAATCGAAACGGTGGCCGAATGTCATTTTGGCGAAGAGGTGGTCGGTCGGTCGAGCGAGTGATGCCGCCGCGAGACCAAAATTGACCTCGCATTTCGGCGACGAACACAGATCGATGACGGGGAAAATCTGGTCGTGTTGGAGCTGGGCGCATAATTCAGGCGTGGGGATGGGACTTGTCGTAGATGTCCATGAGCTGGCGGATGGAGGCGTGGGTGTATTTTTGTGTGGTGGAAAGGGATTGGTGGCCGAGGAGCTCTTGAATGGCGCGAAGATCGGCGCCGTCGGCGAGAAGATGTGTGGCGAAGGCGTGGCGCAGGGAGTGCGGGTGCAGGTCCCAGTTGACGTTGACGA
>JBARCY010000179.1:0-20091 GCA_049794595.1 Candidatus Acidiferrum sp. | reverse complement strand
GGCTGATGTAGGCGTTGGCGAACTGCTCGTGCGGGAGCTCGATCGAGAGGCCGATGGATTTGCCGCCGGCTTCGATGGCGCCGCGATTGGCGGCCTCCATGATGCCCGGGCCGCCGCCGGAGCAAATGACGAAGCGGCGCGGCTTGGGTCCGAGCGTCAGCGACCAGGAAGTAATTTTGTGCGAGAGTTGCCGCGCCTCCTCGTAATACCGGGACATTTCTAGAAGACTCTTGGCGTGGCGCACTTCGCCGCGGTGTCTGGCTTGCGCCGCTGGGGAAAGCTTCCTAACGTTTTCTTTTTTCAGACGCGTGACGCGCGCCTGTGCCGTTTCGTGAGGTTCGATGCGCGCCGAGCCGAACATAACGATGGTGTCGGCGATGCCTTCTCTTTTTAGCTGTACAAGAGGGTGCAAATACTCCGCCAGAATGCGCAAGGGCCGCGCGGGCGTGCTTTCAAGAAACCTGGGATCTTCGTGGGGCGCTTTGGGCGCGTGCTGCGGCTTCAGCTTGGGCTGTCCTACGGACATGGGTTTTTCTCTCCGAAAGAGGCAAACCACCATTGTAGGAATCGCGGGCGCTCGCGGCAACGTCTTCCGGCGCGCGTGCGTCGAATTGAGTACACTGCAGGAACCGGGCCTCCTCGATCGGAGAGACGGAATGATGAAAAATACACGGAAACACGCGCTGGTACTCGTTGCTGTCCTAGCAGGCGCAGGGGCGCTGCGCGGGCAGGCTCCCGGAGGGCCGATTGCACCGAAGCCGGGCCAGCCGATGCAGCAAGCGCCTCCGGACGCGCAGGCCAAGCTGAAATTTGGCGTGTCGCTGGTGAACATGCCGGTAACGGTGCGCAACGAGAGGGGCGGCATGGTCCACAATCTCGAGGCGAGTGACTTTCGCATCACCGATAACGGCATCGAGCAAAAAATCGCGCATTTCGATCTCGGAGGCGATCCCGTTTCCGTGGTTATTTTGATCGAAACCAGTTCGCGGATTGCGTCGCTCCTGCCGGAGCTCCGCAAGACGGGGATTCTTTTCACGCAGACGGTGATGGGGCCGTATGGTGAAGGTGCGGTGGTGGGCTTCGACGATGCGATTGACAAGCTGCAGGATTTCACGACCAGCGCCGACTCGATCGAGAACACGGTTTCGCAGTTGCAAACGGGAACTGCGGGATTGCGGCTGTACGATGCGATGGCCGTGGGCGTCGAAATGCTGAGCGACCGGCCACAACCGACCGTGGAGAAGCCCGGCCGGCGGCGCGTGTTGCTGGTGATGTCCGAGGCCGTTGATACGGGAAGCGAAACAAAGCTGGGCGAAGTGCTGCGAAAGGCGCAGCTCGCGAACGTCACGATTTACACGGTGGGGCTCTCGACGACGCGCGCGGAATTGCGCGGCCAACAACAAAGAAATGGGCCGACACCCATCGCCCCGCCGGGCATCTCGACGATGCCGGGGCCGCCTGGGACGGCCCCGACGCCAGCGGTACAGGAGGCAACAGGAGGTGGCGGCGCTGATTTGATGGCGCTGGCTATCTGGGCCGTGCAGCACATCAAAGGCGAGGTGAAAGACCGTCCGCTGGAAGTGGCCACGGTGGGCACGGGCGGCGCTTATTATTCCAGCTATAAGGACCGGTCGATTGAAAAGGCGATCGACGAAATCGGCGGCGAACTGCACGCGCAATACACCATCAGCTACGCGCCGACGGATGGGAGCGATCTCGGCTACCACGAAATCAAAGTGGAGGTGAACCACAAGGGGTTGAAAGTCCGCGCGCGGCCCGGCTATTACGTCGCGCCGCCAGAGAGCTGAATTCTTTCTACTGTTATTCTTCCGGGATGCGCCTCCCGTGAGAAACTATGTCGAATGATGACGTTCTTCTTCGGGCCCTTGCTCTCCTTGCTTCCCCGTCGCTGGCGAGAATCTCACAGGTTGTTTGCTTCCATTCATTGGCCGATAGCTGCAGCGCTCAGCGGCCTGATTGAGTCGCTCCTTTCATTGCTGGCCTTCGTGTACTGGTATTCGTATTCAGTCACACACTGGGCCGCGGATGCCGTCTACTCGGCAGTTAACGCCGGCGCAAGAATTCCGCCGGACACGGCAGGTTTTGCGGCCTATGCGCTGATGTTCCTTCATCCATTGACATGGCTGATCGCTTTCTTCGCAGCGGAAGGCACGGTCCGGTTTCTTGCGGCCGCGTTCACGGGAAACGCGTTTGGGACTCTTCCTCTTTTTCTGCTGGACAAAATGTTGCCGCGATTCGACTCAGGCGGGAGGGATGAACGCGCTACGAAGTCCCAAAGCGCGTGGTCATCTTTTCTTCCCTGGGTGCGCCAGCGAGCTGAATTTCTCTTGCATCCGGCCCTTCCGGACGAAGTGGCCTGCTCGACAGGAGAAATGGGTGAAGTGATGTCGGTGAGAGCATCGCGTCCCAAAGCTGGATGGGAGCCACCGCGCGTCATCCGTTGTAAGGACAACTACTATCGGCTGGAGGCTGCCTCGGAAAAGTCCGGGCCAAGACCCTTTGTATATGTATTGCGACGTCTGCCAGCTGGCACTCCGGGACGTACGGTAATTACCTACTCGCCGGACGATCCCTCGCTGCGAGAATAATCGAAACTCATACCTGGTAGCGTTTTTGTTCGCTACACAACCTGCTTCCAGAAGGTGACGTCGCGTGAGGCGAGGAGCGCGTCCTTGCGGGCGTTCCAGCGGAGGAAGTGGGGCGTGTTGGTGTGGCGCGAATGTGCGTCACGGCTGGCCCAAACTTCGTGGAGCAGGAATGCGCTGGGGCCCTCGGTGGAACGGTGCAAGTCGTAGGTCAGGCAGCCGTCTTCTTTGCGCGTGGGGCCTACCAGAGCGCGCAGTTCGGCTTCGAGGAGCGTTTCCTGTGCTTCGCGAGGACGAAGCTGCACGATGAGCGTCACGGCGTCTTTCGGGAGCTTGGCGCCTTTGGCCGGGCGGGACTTGGTGCGGCGTGCTAACGTTTTCTTTGCTTTGCGCTTGGCCATGGTGGGCGGGATTCTACTCCAAGAAGGCTAGAAAATCCCAATGCGCCTGAAGGCATGGAGGACGGACTCCTCCTTTGTAAGTTGGCGAGGCCTTACGTCTGGGTTGAATGGCGGCAAGCGAACCAAGCGATCCGTCGCTTCCACAAGACCCCATTAGATCCATTAAGCCCGGGGTAACCCCTCCCCTGTTTTTTCGTAAACATTGCATCTAAAGGGTTTAGTAATCTTGTAAGTTCTTTAGAATCAACACTTGCAGGCTATAGCGTAAACACTGATTCTAAAGGGCTTGATGACGCCGAGGGGGCGATCCGTCCTCTGTGCCTTGTACGTGAGGGGAATTAAGTACTGAGGGGCAAAGCAGCCCACAGAAAGCAAAAACGCCAATCAGGAGATTGGCGTTCCGGGTGCCAACCGCAAGATTACCCACAGACTACTGTACACGAATGATAGCCGACTGTAAAGAAAAAAACAGAGGCAAACTTGTGGCTGCTGGCGGTCCCGTCCAGCTTCTGCGCCGCTGCGTATGCCGAATTAAAACTGTGCCAAGAAATGGTTTGCGACGAAGCTCCAGTTTATTTTTCGGCCAATTTGCGGCCGGCGTTTAGGCTGTCAAAATTCAGGATGGTGTTGAGCACAAGCGAATAGGTGCCGCGCGTTTCGCCGCGGTAGACCGGGTTGATGGAAAAGAGGACGACGTGTCCATTGCCCGTTGGCACGTCGACAACGGCGGGATGCTGGGCGATTTCGTCGCCGCCTTCGACGAGGCCGGAGATCAGCAGGTCTTTGTTGTCCGCGTAACGGAAGATGACGCGGGCGCGGTCTGCCGGAGGGATCACGCGGAAATTGTTGTGCAATTGCTCGTCGGAGACCGGCGGCGTTTCCCAGATTTCTGATTTCGGCTCCTCGGGAACTTCGGTGCCAGGGCGGCCAACCGTGAAGTCAGGATCATCCAGAGTGCCGCGGCCGGTGGGACGCGTGTGCATCTCGCCACCCAAACGTCGGAAACCACGCGCGCCCGCGACGCTGCTTAGCGAAAAGATAGGTCCGTTATCACAATACGCCGGGAGTTTTTCGTCGTAACCGTAGGCGATCGGGCTGGCACCGTCGACGAGCCGGGTGCCAACGACGGAGCCGACAATTTTCATGTGTTGGCCGTTGGCGGCACTAACGCCATCGGCGAGACCGATGGAAAGCACGAAACGAGAAGTATCGGTTGCGGTGAGGAGGACACCGCCTTTTTGCACGAAGGACTGGAGATGCTCGACGCCGTCCCAGCCGAGGCCGGGGCGCATGTCGTCCGTCGAATCATTCTGGCCGACGAGGTTGGGAGTTTCCGGGGTGTTCTTCCAAGGGAGAGGATTGCCCCATGCGCTTGGCAGGCCATTGATGATGAGGGTCGGGCCTCCGAAAAAGCCGACGGGCGGAAAGAGAATGACATCGTATTTGGCGTTCAGATCGCTGATTTTGGCAACGGTCTGTGTGCTGATGTAGTCGTAGGGAATACCGAGATTATCGAGACCGATGCGCCACCAGCCTTCGGCTTGGGTGCTGAGCCAGGTGTGGACTAGGGCGACACGGGCGGCGCGCACGGGATGCGTTTTGACGGAAGGCATCGCGGAGACGGAAACGGCTTCGAGGCCCAGGGTGGAAATGGCGTCGTTGAGCTGATCACGGGTGACGCCATGAATGAGAAAAGTGCCGCGGTCGAACTTTTTGCCGGCGCTTTCGAAGGGCTCCTCGGCAGCGTCGATGGAAGCATCGCGCAGTTTGTAGCGCAGAGTGGCCAGCGACGGCTCGGCGTTGTTGTTGATGGCAAAAATCGTGCCTTCGCCGCTTACGCCCGCCGGAGCGCGGATTTCCTTGACGCGCTCCATCGGAGCATCTAGGACTTTTGGATCGGTGACGCGCGTTACTTGGACATCGAAGAGCTCGCCGAAGGTCCAGCCGGTATCGTCATACGGTGTTTTTTGCGGATCGTCCGGGCTCCAATATTGATGGTCGAGGAGCGCGTCGGCAATGCGCGAGTAAGGCTGGTCCATACGAATGATATAGCTGCCCGCGGGAAATTCGCGGGTGGTGGCAACTGGGGCCGCTTCCTTTTCTTTTGCGTCCTTCTTCGGTTTCGAGGGCTTTTTCGCAGGGAGAGTGACAGTGAATGCGGCCGTCGCGCGCGAAATTTCAACGGCCTGTTTTTGCATGACGCGAAGCAGTTCGGCTTGCGAATCCAATCGCGGATCGTCCGCGGACAAAACATACGCGGCGGGCCCTTCCTCGCTGGGCTTCATGACGGAGCGCTTCGCTTTGAGATAAAAATTCTTCAGGAAGAGACGCTTGTTTTCATTGAAATAATGCAGGGAGGTGAGCAAGCCGGTCTCTTCATAGTTGTTGTTGTCGCGTTGCGACCAGAGGACCTTTGGGAGCGGGGGATTTTGGCGATACCAGGTGCGCGAGTACTCTTCCTGGTCGAGCGTGCGCTCGAGCGTGTCGGCGCCGCCGTTGCCAAAGGTCTCGTAGAGGCGGCTGATGCCATTGTGCATCGCGGCGATGAACATGAGATAGCCTGGCGACCAAGTGTCGAAAACTCCGTGGGTGAAAACGCCAGGCATGCCGAACTTGGTCATGTCCGCGACGTTGCGCCAGCCGATCATTTCCCATTCGTCGGTAAGAATGGGATCGACCCAGGCGTTGAACGGACCATCGCCGGCGGTGTTGTCGTAAAGATAGGGCACGGATTCATGCAGATCGTGGAGCACTTGCGCTTTCCAGCCGACGTAGGTGTTCAGCACGTTTTCGGTGAGCTTGAGGGTCATGCCCATGGCGTCGCGGTTGTTGTCGTGCGCGACGTACTTGCCCCAATAAATCAGCGGGGGATAAAAATCCTTGGGATGAGAGAGATGCCAGTGGTAAATGTCCACCATTCTGTCGCGGCCATCGACTTCGACGACTGGCGTGATGAGGGTGATCATGCCGTCGCGAATTTCGCGGATGTACGGGCTTTCGTCGACGGCCAGGCGGTAGGCCAGCTCCATCAATGCGGTGGGCGCACCGGTTTCTGGTGAATGGATTGTGCCGGTGATGTAGTAGACGGGCACGGCTTGGGCCACGATCTTGTCGGCTTCCGCGTCGTCGAGATTGATGGTGCGAGGATCGGCCAGTTTCGCCAAGCGCGCGCGGTCTTCTTCCAGGTTTTTCAAATTTTCAGGCGAGGAAATGGCCACGGCGATCATTTCGCGGCCTTCTTCGGTCTTGCCGATCGAGAAAACTTTCACGCGCGGGCTGGCCTTCTCGAGCAAGCGCATGTATTTGTAAACGTCTTCGGCATAGGGAAGGATTCCCGGCGCACCGGCCACATCACCCAGAACGACTTCAGGCGTGGGGATATTCTTCGACGCAGGCAAATAATTCACGAGTGGCGAGGTGAAGTACGGCTCCGTGGTGTACTTCTGGATTTTCGCGGTGTAGGCCTCATCCACGGGCTGCTTGGGATCGCGAGCAGGAGCGGTTTCGCCGTCTGCCAGAGCCGCGGATCCCGCCAAGGAAAGGACGAACAGCAAGGCAAGACTTCGCAAGATATTCACGCACGCTTTTCTAGAAAGAATCATTTGTTTCTCCCGTCGATGCAAAGTGGAAGGCGGATTGTATCGCAGACGCTATTCGGCGGCGACAAAAGTTATGCAGACCGGCGAAGGCACATCGATCGTCTGTCCCGTCGGCGTGAGGCTGCCGCTTGCAGGGTCGATGTGGAAGACCACGATGTTGTTCGATTCCTGGTTTTCGGCGAGCAGGTACGCGCCCGTGGGATCGATGGCGAAATGGCGGGGCGTTTTGCCGCCGGTCAAGACCTGACCAAGAGAGCGGAGCGTTCCTTTCTTTTGGTCGATCGCGAAGATGGCGATGCTATCGTGGCCGCGGTTCGAGGCGTAGAGAAATTTTCCGGAGGGATGGATGGCAATTTCAGCGCCGTCGGTGGGGCTTGCATAATCCGCTGGAAGAGTCGAGAGAACTTGCAACGATGAGAGAGTGCCGCTCTTCGCATGATAGGAGAAAACGGTGACCGTGGAAGCCATTTCGCTGATGACGTAGGCGAACTTGCCGTTGGGAGAAAAGGCGAGGTGGCGCGGGCCGGAGGCGGGCTTCACTTTTGCAAAACCGGCCAGCGTGGGCGTGAAGACTCCAGTACCGGCGTCGAAGCCGTAGACAATCACTTGGTCGAGCCCCAAATCCACGGCGAGGGCGAAGCGATTGTCCGGAGATGTGCCGATCCAATGGGCGTGGGGGCCTTCCTGGCGCTCCTTGTTCGGGCCGGTGCCGGAATGCTGAACAAAACCGCTGGCGGTGCCGAGACTCCCGTCAAAATGCGCGGGGAAAGAGGCAATGCTGCCGCTGTCGTAATTGGCAACGAGAACGAAGGCGCCGGTTTTGTCGAGCGAAACGTAGCACGGGCCGGCGCCGCGCGTGGGCACTTGATTCAGAAATTTGAGGGAGCCGGATTTTGCATCGATGGCAAAGGCGCTTACAGCGCCACTGACTTCTCCATTGAAATTGCCGATTTCATTCACGGCGTAAAGATATTTGCCGTTCGGGTGCACGGTCAGAAATGACGGATCCACCGTTTCCGCGGCAACGCCGATCGCGGTGAGCTGGCCCTTCGACGGATCGAAGCGGTAGGCGTAAATCCCTTTGCTGGTGGTTTTTGAGGTGTAAGTTCCCACAAAGGCGATGTATTGGCCCTTGGCTGCGGGCGTTTTGGAAGTTTGCGCCGGGGAAGAGAAAAGCAATGGCGCGGAAAGAAGGAGCGAGACTACAAACAAACGCCGAGTGATTTTCATAAGGGAGAGAATTCTAACACTAACTATTGAGGTTGTAAGGGCGAAGCATGCCGCGCCTCGACAACGGCGGAGGCCCGCCGGCTATTTCTTTTCGTCTTCCTGCTCTTCCTGAAGGACGGCGGCGGCCGCGACGGAATCGCCTTCCTCGAGCCGGAGCAGGCGCACCCCCTGAGTCGAGCGGCCGGCTTCGCGAATCTCGTTCGAGTGGACGCGAATCACTTTTCCGTCGTGCGTGATGATCATGACGTCGGACTCTTCCGTCACCTGCAGGGTAGCGACCACGAAGCCGTTGCGGTCCGTGGTCTTCATGTTCACGACACCTTTGCCGCCGCGCGACGTGATGCGGTACTCCGCCAGCGGGGTGCGCTTGCCAAAACCCTTTTCCGCAACCGTGAGCATCAGCGTCACGAGGGAGTCTTTGATCTGCTCGTTTTCGAGCTCTTCGAGATTCTGCGTGGTGACTTTGTTTTCCTTGGCGATAATCTCGAAATGGGGCTGGACGGCGTCCATGCTCACGACGTAGTCATCCTTATCGAGGTCCATGCCATTCACGCCGCCGGCATTGCGCCCCATCGGGCGGACTTCCGTCTCGCGGAAGAGGATGGCCTGGCCTTCGTGGCTGGCCAGGAAAATCATTTTCTTGCCGTCGGTGAGTTTGGCGCCGATCAGCTCATCCTTGCCATCGAGATTGATGGCAATGATGCCCGTTGAGCGAGGATTGGAGAATTCTGTCAGCGCCGATTTCTTTACCGTGCCGCTCATTGTGGCCATGAAGACGAAGCGGCCCTCTTCTTCAAGGTTTTGCGCCGCGACGAGCGCCGTCAACTTTTCGTCTTCCTGGAATTTCACGAGGCTGGAGATCGCTTTGCCTCGCGTGGCAGCGGCAGCTTCCGGCAGTTCGTACACCTTGAGCCAGTAGACGCGGCCCTTGGAGGTGAAGAGCAGGATGTAGCTGTGCGCTGACGCGATGAAGAGATGTTCGACGAAATCTTCTTCCTTGGTGCGCGCGCCGATACGGCCCTTGCCGCCGCGCGACTGATGCCGGTAAGTGTCCGCCGCGGTGCGCTTGATGTAGCCGGCGTGGCTCACGGTGATCAGCATGTCCGTGTCGGCGATCAAGTCTTCGAGCTTGATTTCATCGACCTTGTCGACGATTTGCGTACGCCGGTCGTCGCCGTAAGCCTTCTGGACTTCACGCAGCTCCGCGGTGATCACCTGCTTCAGCTTTTTCTCGCTGGAGAGAATTTCTTTCAGCTCGGCAATTTGCTCGCGGATGGACTTTAGTTCCTTGAGAATTTCGTCGACGGAGAGCTGCGTGAGGCGGTGGAGTTGCAGCTCGAGGATGGCGTCCACTTGAATCGGAGTGAGACCGTCGGAAACGGAGCGGGTGATTTCGCCTTCGAGGCCGGCGACGCGGTATTTCCTGCCATCGAGCTTGACTCCCTCGAGCTTTCGGGACTTCCCGTTCTCGGTGATCGTGACGTCCTTTTCGGAAAAATAATTGAGCAGGTTTTGTTTGGCTTCGGCGCGGCTCGTGGACCCGCGAATGATGCGGATGACGTTATCCAAATGATCCAGGGCAACCTGATAGCCGACGAGAATGTGCTCGCGTTCTTCTGCTTTGCGCAGCTCGTAGCGCGTTCGGCGAATGACGACGTCGCGGCGGTGTTCGAGAAAGAGTTTGATCAGGGGAATCAGGCCCAGTTCGCGCGGCTGGCCGCCCACGATAGCCAGCAGGATCATGCCGAAGGATTCCTGCATCTGCGTGTGCTTGAAAAGATTGTTGAGGATGAGCTGCGACTCTTCTCCACGCTTGATTTCGATGACGACGCGCATGCCTTCGCGGGAAGATTCGTCGCGAACGTCGGCAATGCCTTCGATTTTCTTGGTTTGCACCAGTTCGGCGATGCGCTCGATCATCTTCGATTTGTTGACCTGGTAAGGAATTTCGGTGACGACGATATTTTCGCGGTCCTTGCCGACTTCCTCGATGGCGGCTTTGGCGCGCATCATGAAGCTGCCGCGGCCGGTCTTATACGCGGATAAGATTCCTTCGCGGCCGGCGATATAGGCGCCGGTCGGAAAATCGGGGCCAGGCACGAGCTTCATGACTTCGTTCAGCGGCGTGTCGGGCTTGTCGAGCAGAACGATTGCGGCTTCCACGATTTCGCGCAGATTGTGCGGCGGAATGTTGGTGGCCATGCCGACGGCGATGCCGCTGGCGCCGTTCACGAGCAAATTCGGAATGCGTGAAGGCAGGACGAACGGCTCTTCGCGGGTCTGGTCAAAATTAGGAACGAAATCGACGGTTTCTTTTTCGAGATCGGCGAGAATGTCCTCGCTTAGCTTGGCGAGGCGCGCTTCCGTGTACCGCATGGCCGCCGGCGGATCGCCGTCGACAGAACCGAAATTTCCCTGGCCGTCGATCAACGGATAACGCATGTTGAAGTCCTGCGCCAACCGCACCAGCGCGGGATAGATCACGGCTTCGCCGTGAGGATGATAGTTGCCGGAAGTGTCGCCGCAGATCTTGGCGCATTTGCGGTAGCCGCGGTTCGAGGCCAGGCCGAGGTCGTTCATGGCCACGAGGATGCGCCGCTGCACGGGCTTGAGGCCGTCGCGCACATCCGGCAGCGCGCGCGCGATGATCACGCTCATCGCGTAGTCGAGGTAAGACTTCTTCATCTCGGCTTCGATATCGACCGGCAGCAGTATCGACTTATTTGTTTCGTCCGCCATTTCCCCTCGCTATAACTTAATTTCTCCGTCGTAGGGGCACGATATATCGTTCCTCTACAAGTTATATCTACCGTTCAGCCGCGAACTCCAGCACGTAAGCTTTCACGGAGTCGAAAGCGTCCGCGGCGTTGGTAAAACGCCGCGGCCCAAAATACTCTTCAAGCTGCCTCAATAAATCGACGCGCTCAGCATCGTTTGCAAACTCAATAGCCACGCCGCGAACATTGTCCGGAATTTCAGCCGGCGTCGCGCGAAACCCGCTGCAACTCAATCCACGCAGCCCCGGCAAAGTCGTCCAACCCAACTGCCAAATCATCTTGCAGGCTTCTCTTTCGTTCGCAGTGCATGGAAAACGCCAACGCCGATGGCCACCACGACCAGCACGCTGATCAAGTCCACGATCAGAACAGCGTGAAAACCCTGCGCTGCAGAAGTATCTCCAAGGGCAAGTGCATTACGCCACGCACGAAATTCGTTCGCGACGCGGGGTAAACGGAATCCTGCAGTGCCGACCGCCGCCAGCAACAAACCCCAGCGAATGGCGTTTCGAACGGAGCCCGCATTCGCATTGTCTTGCGCCGCCAAGGTTCAAATATCCAGATTCACGACTTCGAGCGCGTTTTCCTCGATGAACTTGCGGCGCGCTTCGACGTTTTCGCCCATCAGCGTGGTGAAAATATCTTCGGCGGCGACGGCATCTTCGAGCTTCACCTGAAGCAACGTGCGGGTGTCCGCGTTCATGGTGGTTTCCCACAACTGCTCGGCGTTCATTTCTCCCAAGCCCTTGAATCGCGTGATGGTGAAATCTTTCTTGGCGTCTTCCACGACGTAGTTCAGCACGTCGTGGACGTTTTCCTTGCTCACTTTGTCGCCGTTGCGCGCCACGGTGAAAGGCGGCTTGTTGAACTCATCGATTTGCTTGGTCAGCCCGCGCAGACGTTTGTAATCCGCCGTCGAAGCCAGAGCCCAGTTCACTTTTTGGTTGTGCGGCGGGCCAAACTGGATTTCGTAGAGGCTGTGCTCTTCGTCGAAAGCTACTTTGCCTTCGAGCTTGAGTTTAGCCTTCTCGATATCCTTCAGGAGCTTTTCAACCGCTTTCTTGTCCTCGAAGTCCGTCTTTTTTTCAAGGCCGCTCTCCGCAAGCAGCTCGACCAAGCCCTGTTCGCGCAATCGGCGACCCAGCTTCGCTGCGGCAGCTTCGTACTCCTGCACGTTCAACAGAAACTTCGTCAGGCCAGCGCCTTCGAGCGATACGCCTTCTTTCGCCTTCACGACGTGGTCTTCCGTGGCGCGCTTCATCAGCTCGTGAGCAAATTCGCGCTCGTCGCGGATATATTTTTCGGTTTTGCCGCGCTTCACGCGATAGAGCGGCGGCTGCGCGATGTAGATGTGGCCGCGATCAATCAGCTCCTTCATATGACGGAAGAAAAACGTCAGCAGCAGCGTGCGGATGTGCGAGCCGTCGACGTCCGCGTCGGTCATGAGAATCACTTTGTGATAGCGCAGCTTGCCGGCGTCAAAATCGTCCTTGCCGATGCCGGTGCCCAGAGCCGTGATGATGGCGCGAATTTCTTCGTGGCCCAGCATTTTGTCGTAGCGCGCTTTTTCAACGTTGAGAATTTTGCCCTTGAGCGGCAGGATCGCCTGATACTTGCGGTCGCGGCCCATTTTTGCCGAGCCACCGGCGGACTCGCCCTCGACCACAAACAGCTCGCAGCGCGCAGGATCGCGCTCCTGGCAATCTGCGAGCTTCCCAGGAAGGCCGCTCGAATCCATCGCGGATTTACGCCGCGTCAGTTCGCGGGCTTTGCGCGCGGCTTCGCGAGCGCGGGCGGCATCGATGCATTTGGAAATGATGCGCCGAGCCACGGTCGAATGCTTGTCGAACCATTCGCCAAGCTTTTCATTGACGAGTTGTTCGACGTCGCCCTTGATGTCGCTGTTCAGCTTGCCTTTGGTCTGCCCTTCAAACTGCGGCTGCGGCAGGCGCACGGAAACGACCGCCACCAGACCTTCGCGAACGTCGTCGCCTGTAATGGTCACTTCGTCTTTTTGTTCTTTCAGCATTCCTGCCGCCGACGCGAAATTGTTGATCGTGCGCGTCAGTGCGGAACGAAAACCGGAAAGGTGCGTCCCGCCATCCACGGTGTTGATGGTGTTCGCGAATGCGAATACGTTTTCACCGTACGTGTCGTTGTATTGCAGCGCGATTTCTATCTCGACGGCGCCGCGCTTCCCTTCGATATAGATCGGGGAATCATGCAGCATGGCTTTGCCGCGGTTCAGATGCTTCACGAACTCGCCGATGCCGCCCGTAAAGCGAAATTCCGCTATCTTCTCCGTGCGTTCATCCGTCAGCGTGATCTTCAGGCCCTTATTCAGGAAGGCCAGCTCGCGCAGGCGTTGCGAAAGCGTGTCGAAGCTGAAGGTTGTTTTATCAAAGATGGTCGGGTCGGGATGAAATGTAACTGTCGTGCCGGTCTTTCGCGTTTTGCCGGTCTGCTTGAGCTTCGAGGTGGGCTTACCTTTTTCGTAGGACTGTTCCCACACCGCGCCATCACGCGAGATTTCCAGTTCGAGGCGGTCAGAGAGAGCGTTGACAACGGAAACGCCTACGCCGTGCAAACCACCGGAAACTTTATAGGTGTCACTATCAAATTTTCCACCGGCGTGCAGTACCGTGAGCACGACTTCCGCGGCAGGCCGCTTTTCCGTGGCGTGCATGTCGACGGGAATGCCGCGGCCGTTATCGACCACCGTGACCGAATCATCCGCATGCACGGTGACGCTGATTTCGTCGGCATAGCCGGCCATTGCTTCGTCGACGGAATTGTCGACGACTTCCCACACCAGGTGGTGCAGGCCCATTTCTCCGGTCGAGCCAATGTACATTGCGGGGCGCAAACGCACCGCCTCGAGCCCGCCAAGAACTTTGATCGACTTCGCGTCGTACTGGTGGCCCGGAGCTTTTCCGGTCACTTCTTCTTTGTCGCCCATGTACGCTCCTGACGAAACGCAACTCGCGCAGGGACGGACCACGAGGTATGTGGTGAGCCTCAGCGCTCAAAAACTTTGCTCAATCTTTTGTGAAGCGAGGAAAGGCGTGCTCGCGGAATGCTCCGTACGTCGCCTTACCCTTTGATTCTGGAATCGTCGTGCAGATCCAGAACTCGTAGGGTTCCTGCTCCATCCCATCTCGCGCAGCGAGACGTGGCGAAGACTCTTGTAACTCCAAGCGTCCGGCTCATTAGCTCCTGGCGCGAAGCTAAATGGCAGGGCCGAATTTACTTGGCCGACGTGCCGATTGGGAGGATAACAAACTGCGAATCGACAGCCACATCAGTATACCTGAATGAGTTAGCATTCTCAAGGCTAGAAGAGATCCTAAACGTGCGCTAAAGTATTTATTTTGTGCTACTTAGAGTTGCCTTTGGAGGTTTAACAATGTTCGCCGCGAGCTCAAGCCTTGTGTGAAATCCGATGGGTTTCTTCGCTGGAATCGGAGTTTCCAGCATCTGCCGAATAGTCTCAAAAACGGCTTGAAATCTCGCGTCGTATCGCTTTTCCATGGCATCAATTTTGCGGCGCAACTCCTCGTGCGTCGTGATCATTTCACGCAGCCGCACGAAGGTTCGCATGATCGCAACGTTTACATGCACGGCGCGCGAACTGCGGAGGACACTGGAAAGCATCGCTACACCTTGTTCCCTGAATACATAAGGGACATAACGACGGCCTCCGGGCGCTGGTTTTGAGGTTCCAGTCTGGAACCTCAAACTGTGGAGCTCCTTGGGTGAAAGTTGAAACATAAAATCGGAGGGAAAGCGGCTTGCGTTTCGCTTGACGGCCTTGTTTAGATTTTTTGTCGCAACACCGTAAAGCCGGGCGAGATCAGCATCCAGCATGACTCGAGTGCCGCGTACGAAGAAGATTTTCTGACGAATCCGGGCAGTCGGAACGATGACGTTTTGCGAAGGCGTTGGCATGGAAGCACGAGTTTGAGGTTCCAGTTTGGAACCTCAAAAACACCACCCCGCAGCTTATCTTATTCAGTAAGTTAAATCACTTAATAGATAATCTATTGCCAAAAATGTCTTCGGAATGCGCGCGGCTTGTACTCTCTGACTGGCTGATTCAAATGCGCATGGGCATGATGATGTAGCGGTAACGGTAGGATTCATCGGCGAGCGGGCGCATCTGGCCGGCGGATTGTTCGTCCTTCAGCTCGATACTTACCGGGCCATCGGCGGCGGCGGCGAGGAAATCGAGCATGTAGGAAGAATTGAAACCGATGCTGATCGCGTCGCCTTTGTATTCTTTTTCGATGTTTTCTTTTGCTTCACCGTACTCCGGACTCGACGCGGAGATTTCAACGCCTTCACTGGAAACGGCCAGCTTGACGGCATGAGAGCGCTGATCGGCGAGTTGCGATACACGCCGGACCGCATCGCTTAGTTCCGCGCGCTCAAGCACGACGGTTTTGTTGTTGTCGCGAGGGAGAACCGCTTCGTAGTTGGGGAATTGCCCGGTCAGGATGCGCGAAATTAAGAGGCGGTGGCCGACCTGAAAAAACAAATGGCTTTCGTCCTTGGCGAATTCGATGGATGCATCGGAGCCGGCCGCGTTCGCGAGTTTTTCCACTTCGTCCATCGCTTTTTTGGGAATGAGTACTTTCACTTCGCCATTCAGGCCAGTAAGTTTCTGGTCTGTTTCCGCAAGCGCCAAGCGGTGCCCGTCGGTGGCGACCATCGCTAGAGTATCCGGCTTCAGGATGAGCAGACCACCGTTCAACGTGTAGCGCGACTCTTCCATGGAGATGGCAAACTTTGTTTTTGCGATAAGGCTCTCAATAATCGCGGCGGGAATCTTGACGAGCGTATGGGGCATCGCGGGCAGCGCCGGAAAGTTTTCCTTGGCCATTCCGACGAGCTTATATTTCTTTCGGTCGCTGACGATTTCGACCCAGTGATTCTCAAGCAGCTTGACCTTGATTTCGCCTTCCGGCAACAGGCGAACGAGTTCCAGCAGTTTTTTTGCGGGGATGGTGCCTGCGCCCTCTTTTTTGATCTTCGCTTCGCAAGAGGTACGGACACTCAATTCGAGGTCGGTCGCCGTAATGGTCAGCTGGCTGCCTTTGGCCTCCACCAGCAAATTCGAGAGGATGGGGATCGTCGTCTTGCGTTCTACGACGCCCTGCGTCGTGCTCAGTTCATTCAACAACGCCGATTTTGTAACGCTGAATTCCATCGCTTGATGTTCCTCGCGTGCGGTTCCTGGTGCGCTCATTTAGGCTCCTCGCCGCTCTTCCACCGCTGTCGTACTGTACTCGCTTTCTCGCAAAGTATAAAGCCCACAGCAAGCGGAAACCCTGTGGAAATGCGTGGGAATCGGAACTTCTCCCGCTAGAGTCGGCGTCACGGATCAAATTCACTTTTTCACAAGAACAATCATCACAACAAGAGTAGGTCCTATTTCTTAAGCGCTATAGGGCTTGTTGTTGTGATGAATCCTGTGGAATTGTGGAAACCCTGGCAACTGGTTTCTTCACAACGAGCTGGCCTTGAGGAATCCAGGTGGCGAATTGTGGGAATTGGAGAAAACGAGGCGCAAGACCGCTCCGAACAGAGTTACTCGATGATTCGATCCACGGAACTTAACAGGATTTCCATATTTTCTCCAACATCCATGCACAGGGTCTTCGGTCGCAAGATCTAGGTACACTCCGACACAGTTAGGCGAGGAAGTCACGGCCAATGCAGCCGCACGAGATGGATTTCCCGCATCTCAGGGTATGGGATATAGGGACTGGATGTGCTCTAGAAAAACCGCGGCGCTATCGCTACTGCAGCGTGTCCATCAAACGAGTGATTGTCCGATTCAAATCTTTGTCTGACCGCCGCATCTCCTCGATCTTGTTGATCGAGTGCAGCACGGTGGTGTGATGCTTGCCGCCGAATTGCCGGCCAATCTCCGGCAAAGACGCGGTGGTGAGCTGTTTCACAATGTACATCGCTATCTGGCGAGGAAAAGCGATAGCGCGCGTGTTGCTGCGAACCTTTAAGTCCTGCTCGCGCATATTGAAATGCTCGCTCACGCGCTTCTGAATCAAGTCGATCGTCACGCGTTTTTCCTGTGAAGCAATGATGTTGCGCAAAACCTGCTGCGCCGTGGCCAATGAGATCGAGGCTCCCGTCAGGGAGGCATAGGCCATCAACCTGGTCAGTGCGCCTTCCAATTCGCGCACGTTGGACTTGATGGCGCGGGCGATATACTCCGCCACTTCGTCCGGCAAACCAAAACGGTCGTTCTCCGCTTTTTTCTGGAGAATCGCAATCTTGGTTTCCAGATCCGGTGGCTGGATGTCCGCAATCAGGCCCCATTCGAACCGCGAGCGCAAACGCTCTTCGATCGAATTGATTTCTTTCGGCAGGCAGTCGGAAGAAATCACAATTTGCTTCTGCTGCTCATATAGCGCATTAAACGTGTGAAAGAACTCTTCCTGCGTCCGTTCTTTCCCCGCGATGAACTGGATGTCGTCTACAAGCAGCACGTCCACGGTATGGAAGCGGTCGCGGAAGCTTGTCATGCGGTCGAAGCGCAGTGAGTTGATCACTTCAATGGTGAACTTCTCCGCGCTCACGTAACTCAGCCGCATGGCAGGATTACGTTTCTTGATGGTGTGTCCAATGGCATGCATCAAATGGGTCTTGCCCATGCCCACTCCGCCATAGAGAAACAGCGGGTTATAGGCCTTCGATGGCTGCTCTGCCACGGCGCGGGCCGCCGCGTGTGCAAATTCGTTGGATTTGCCGACAACGAAGGACTCGAAGCTGTATCGCAAATTCAGTTGATGATCGCTGCTCTCAAAATCGAGTTTCGCTTGCTTCACGGCGGTTGCTGCGGGAGCGGCTGCCACGGGCTCTTCCTCCGTACAGACGTATTGCACTTTGACACTCGGGGTCCCAAGTTCGTGAAACACCGCTTTAACGATCTCGCCATAGGTCCGGGTCAGGACTTGCCGGAAAACCGTGCTGGGGATCTGCACGAACAGGTTTTCGCCCTCGGCGCGATTCAGCCGTGTGGGTTGAAACCAAGTCGTATACGTGTTGATGCTGACCCTGGACTTCACGCGCTCCAAAAACCGGTCCCAGGAATTAGTCGCAGTAGTCATCGCAGAATAAAATCTCTCCCCATCATTTCCACGGATGTGAAAAAGCTGTGGAAAGCAGGCCCCTTCGTTTCTCTCTTCAGGCTTCGGGATTCATGCGCGTGCTGGAGCGTCTTGCTTTCCCTGGCGCCCTGCTCGCGGCCCTTCTGGAATTGCCGGCCCCTCGAACCGCTGCTATCAGACAGCGCGGGATTGTCGCCGATTGGACCGCTTGGGGCAAGCGAAAAGTGCGCGAAGGGATTCACCGGGGTCCACATGCCATACACAGTTTTTCCACAAGCACCAGTATTGTGCAATTCCGACATCCAAAGCGATATTTGGCGGCAATTTTCGAATAATTTTTTCAGCTATCCTCGCGTTTGCACAGAATCGCACGGATTAACCCTGAGGAAAATTCCACCATTACGGAGTTTTTTTATCGGGTCTATCGAATTCGTAGATGCCTAGCGGGTCGCTTCCGATGATCAGATGATCCTTGTCGACGAGAATCATGTTTGCTTCCAGCCGCGCTCCTTCGGGCGTGTACAACAAATAGGTCGCGCGGCGATTTCCATCCTTGTCAAAGTGGAGCAGCTTGTCGCCCAGCGCCATCCACACTTCCCCGCTGGATCGCTCGACGCCGACGGCCGTAAGGATGCGCTTGAATACGGGAGCCTCCCCGCGTTGCTCCTGCCTCGCGATCTCCTTGCGAGTGGCTTGCGCGGCTGGCCAGGCGTCCACTCCCGTGTACTGAATGTCCTGCCCAGCGTATCCAAAGCGATCGTACTGCCGCACGGTCGCCTCGGGCAGGTAAGGAAACGAATAGTAGAGATGGCCACCGCCGTCCGTTACCAGCATTCCGACATTCAGAAAGCGGTTCAATTCCGGCCGTTCTGAAATGGGTTCGGGGTCGCCAAACTCGCGCACGTCGCGCCCTGTTTTGTCGAACACGATCACCAGATGCGGTTCACGCATGGTGGCCACGGCAACTTCGCCGTCGGGCAGCGACGCCACCGATACAGGCGCGTCGGTCTTTATCACGCGCTCATTTCCTTTGGTGTTCCAGATCTTGATGGCATTGGCACCTCGATCAGCCACGTAGACGGTTCCTTGCGCGTCTACATCCAAATCTTCGCCAAAAGTGATGGATTCTAATTGGCGTGACTGGGGGTTAACATCCTTGCCCTCATCGAGCGCCGGAACTCTTCGAATCAGTGTTCCTGCGTGGTCAAAAACCGAGGCCGATGATCCCGGCGCGGTCAAAACATAATAATTTCCATCTGCGCCACGTTTAACAGCACGTAATCCCGGCCCGATCCCAGGCAAGAGCCGTTTCGTTGCCGTGAGATCCCCGTCGTACTGCTGCGCAAACGCGCTCCCTGCAAAACACGACAGCAGACACAATCCCGCAAGAATTCTCACGTTAGCCCTAACCCCATTGTTCTACTCCAGTTGGTCCTGAGTCATCAGAGTTCGACGGGAGCGTTCAGGTTGCCCCGCATAAGAGCCACGAAGTTCGTCCATCAGTCAATCTTGAAACGGAGTCTCTCGATAGATCGAGCACGAAGCCGGCCGGCGGAGTTGCGCGGCGTCCCATCGTCCGTTTCAATCAGCACGCAATTGATCTGTACATCGCCGGAAGCCACCTCGAACCGCGCTGGCAATCCGTTGAGAAACTTTTTGATGATGCCATCGCGGTCCATCCCAATTACGCCGCCATGCGGCCCGCTCATGCCTACGTCCGTGATAAAAGCCGTCCCTTCAGGCAGCACATGTTCATCTGCGGTGGTGACATGCGTATGCGTTCCCACAACGGCCGTAACGCGCCCATCCAGATACCAGCCCATGGCGATCTTCTCGCTGGTGGTCTCGGCGTGCATATCGACAAAAACGAAGGCCACGTCTTCCGGCAGCCTGGCTAGTTCGCTGTCCGCCGTTCGAAATGGATCGTCGATCGGCGTCATAAAAACGCGGCCTTGCAAATTCAGCACCGCGTACTTCACTCCGTTCTTGGCCGTGCCAACGTAGACCCCGCTGCCAACGTTTCCTTCCGGAAAGTTGGCGGGCCGCAGCAGCCGCGGCTGATGCACCATATATTCCGTTATTTCCTTCCGATCCCAACTATGGTTCCCGCCGGTCAGGATGTCGATCCCCATTTGGAGCAGCTCGTCCGCCAGCCGCGGCGTAATGCCGAACCCGGAAGCCGAGTTTTCGCCGTTGGCAATCACTAGATCGATCTGCCGCTGCGCAACGATGTCCGCCAGCCGGTCGCGAACGATCTGCCGCCCCGGCGAGCCGACAATATCTCCTATGAAAAGTACGCGCATGCTTTGTAAGGGCTCGCGGAAACAAAAAAGGAGCGGACTGCT
>JBARCY010000178.1:0-2897 GCA_049794595.1 Candidatus Acidiferrum sp. | reverse complement strand
CACGGTTTGATGAAGAGTTTCATCATTCATGTGGCCTTCGGTGAGCAAGGAAGGAAACTTGCCCGAGCCATTCAACAGGAGATTTCAAGGAGAGGCAACTGAATAAAACCCGGGGACAGGAACGTGTAAAAAAATCGGCGACGGGGACAGACGGGATGTTTCCCTAACTATTCATCACCAAACCGTCTCACCAAACTCCCAAATTCCCGCCAACCACCTCAACCCACTCCACTTCCCCGTCTCACGTTCGAATGATATACACTCCATAATAGTCCTTGACAGTAATGAAAATCCACGTTATCCTTACCTATGTTCTCGTCGCCACACAACTCTCCGCCCGCACCAAGTTCACCGACTCTCTGCCAGAAACTTCCGCGTCCGATAACATTCGCCGCAACTCCCTTAGAATCAACACTTCTGCAAGTGCTCATTCCATTCAACTTAAAGTCTCCTGGAATGAGCATTTACGAAAAACCCAGGGGGGAGGGGTCAATTATTGTTAACTACAAATCCGATCAGGAATTTGTATCCCGAGCGACCATCGGGAGCGCGGAACCTCCCAATCATTACCTCGTTATGTCATTACCTCATTCTCTCGCCCGCGGCCCAAATGTTGCCGCTGGCTCAAGGGGGCACAACAGAACTGTTTTGTGTCGCCAGCGCCGCGCGTCTCAATCGTTGGAACCGCCATGCGAAACCGCCCGCGTGGAATCCCGAATCACCAGTTCCGGACTCATCTTCTGCTGCACTATAGTCCACTCGCGCTTTTCGATCCCGGCTTTGATTCCTTCCATCACCACGTTGACGGCATACGTTCCCATGGCTTCGAGCGGCTGCCGCACCGTCGTCAACGACGGCGCGCTCAGCGCCGACAGTGCCACATCGTCAAAGCCCGTTACGGAACAGTGCTCCGGCACTTTGATTCCGGCTTTCGTCAGTGCGCGAATCGCTCCCAGAGCGGTCAAATCGTCGAACGCCATCAGCGCCGTAAACTTTTTTTTCTTTTGCAGCAATTCCTCGGTCAGCCGGTGCCCGCCTTCAAACCCAGAATTGGGGTCGAACGAATCGGGCAGTTGCAGCACCAGCGCCGGATCGATCTCGATGCCCGCGGAATGCGCAAACTTTTGCACGCCGCGCCACCGCGGAGCGCTGTCGATAATCATCTTGGGCCCGCGAATGAACGCGATCTTGCGGTGCCCAAGCTGGTGCAAGTGTTCGAGCGCCATTCGCCCGCCGATCTCGTTGTCCACCATCACCGAGCTCACCGTGTCGGCCGGCAGCTCCCATCCAATGGTCGCCGCCGGAATATTGCGCTTGCTCAAGTCCGCAAGCAGATTGATGTCCACCACGAGCCAGTTGGCCACCACGATCAATCCTTCCACGTGGTGTTCGAGCAGCATTTCCAGATAGCGCTCGAAACGATTCCGTTGATTGTGCGCGTCGGCAAAAATCGGCACATACGACGATTGATACAGCGCATTCTCAATGCCGCGCAAAACCGGCGTGCAAAAGGGATCGGTAATGTCGAAAAACATCAGCCCCACGGTATGGCTGCGCTTGCTCCGCAGAAACCGCGCCATCGCATTGGGCCGGTAGCCAAGCTTTTTCGCCGCGTCTTCAATTCGTTTTTTTGTTGCGGGCGCGATGTAGCGGGCCAGCGGCGCGTTATTCAATACGATCGAAACTGTCGCGGGCGAGAAGCCGCTATCTTCCGCGACGTCACGCATCGTCACCGTCTGATTTTTGTCGCTCGCGCGCTTCACCTGCGTACCTCCGGGTTCCGTCATTCTGCCAGAGTCTCCCGATTTGCACTAAGTTATGCAGTGCTGAGCGGCTTACTCAGCAGGAATGTCAAACGACAGGGGCTTGCGAAACCAGTTCGTTTTCCATATCCCGAAAGCGATTCCCGCGGCCATCCATATGGTGCCCACGATTTTCGCCGGGACGCTGAGGTTCCACCATAAGCCCAGACAAATGAAGAAACCCACCACGGGCAGCGCGAAATTTGTAATCTTTTTTTCTACCTGCCGCACGAAGTAGTGCATGAAGGCCGAGGCATTCACCCCCATGAAAGCCAGCAGCGCGCCGTAATTCAAGAGCTCGATGCCTTTCTCGAAAGTCAGAAAAAAGGATCCTATGAGGACGATCACGCCGATGAAAACAACGTTATTCCGCGGAATATGGTGTTTTGCATCCACTTCCCCGAAGAAGGATTTTGGCAGCGCATTGCTTCTTCCCATGCCATAAAGAAGCCGCGCCGCCCCGATTTGTGCTCCCATTCCAGATCCGAAGTTAGCCACCAGAAGTGTGGCGCCAAGGATCGTAAAGAGCGGCGCCCATGTCCGCGCCGCCATGTAAACGTAGGCGGTATCCTGATTCGGAAACGGTTGCGACGCCGGCCACACAAGCTGCGCCACGTAAACTTCCGCCGCCGAAAGAATTCCGACCGCCAAACACGTCAAGACTGTGGCCAGCATGATATTTCGGCGCGGATTTTCAGCTTCTTCCGAAAGCGTCGAGATTCCGTCGAAGCCGATATAGGTCAGCACCGCGAGCGACGTGCACCCGAATAAGTTGTCAAATGTGAAGGTCTTTGGATCGTAGAACGGCCGCGTAAAAAAGCCCGGGTCGCTATGCGAATGGCCCAATATATAGTGAACCGTCGTCACAAAAACCAGGACAACCACTCCGCTCATGGCCGCCGCAAGGCCCGCGTTGACGCGCGCCGATGTTTTGATTCCTTGCAGATTCAATAGCGTGAAGACCACCGCAAAAAATATCTTCCAGCCCCACACGGGCAAACCCGGCGCAAATTCATGCGCCTGCCCCGCGCACCAAATCGTGCAGATCAGCGGGTTCACGATGTAATCCATCACCATGCTCCAGCCGGTGACATA
>JBARCY010000177.1:0-1841 GCA_049794595.1 Candidatus Acidiferrum sp. | reverse complement strand
GCGAAGAAGCAACTGACTCCGCGTCAATAGTTCTTTCTGTGGGCGTCTCTTCATATCCGATTCCGTTTGTCATTCCTGGGCGAACTTCGCGAACCGAGTTGTCGTCGCAACAATGAAGTGCGACGCTCGACGACGCCTCCGTCGCATCACGAAAATGTGACGGTATATGACGCTGCGACGTTGGGGCTAATCGATTGAATTCAAAAGAACTGTAGCGTCGCAATCCGTTTTTGAGCGGATATTGCATCCCACGTCGCAATGTCCGCCCCCCTTTATAGGGGCGACATGCGCGGGACGCCTCAGACTAATGTGAACGGTCACGAACGAACCCCTAGAAGGTCTTTGAGAGGTGACTCAGCGGTGGCTCTCACTTCGGAATCGTCGTAGGTTATTGCGCCTTCTCCCGACAATCGATGCAGAACCTTGCGCAGAGCGGCGGGTTCGAGGCTGAGGATCGTGCCCAATATCGGGCGGCTCACCGCGCCACCGTGTTCCTGCACGATTTTCCTGACTTTGATCGCCTGTGGACTCCATTTGTGCCCGCCGCACGGAATCACTTGGCCATCGTCGAATCGCAGGTCGAACGGCTCTAACGGAGAGGCCCAGCGCGGTTCGACTGTCACTGTCAGCACGTGGTTCTTCCGGGATGTTTTAATCAATCCATCTCTCCAACCGGCGATGCTGGAATGGCCTCGCGTTCCCTTGGTTGAATCCTTGCCGGTGTGCGTCACAATCCAGACAGTCAAGTCGTAACGAACAATGAGTGAATCTATGAAGTGCATGGCTTTCGACATCTCCAAGAAGCTATTTTCGTCATGGCCCGCGATAAATGATTGCCAAGGGTCGAACACCACATCAGACGGTCTGGCGTCCTTCACGTATTGCTCTATAATTCGCTGTCCATCAGGACGGATCAGGTGAGTGTCAAGATCGCGGACTTGGAGAAAATTATCTAGCGGGCGCTCTAAGCCTTTTGCCGCTGCAATTGTTCGTTTCTTAATTTGCCGTTTGCCCAGTTCGCCATGCAGATACAACACACGGCGCGGTGCAACCGACGTAAGGGGCATTTGCGGGAAGGCTGTCTTTCCTTTCGATGCTGGTAACAGAAGGGAGAGAGCCAACGTGGTCTTAAAATTCTTGGGGCCGCCCTCGATGATGTTCTTACTGCCTGCTTCGATTATTGCCTCATCGGGGCTGCCAAAAACGATTCCGACCGCTGGCTCGTCCGGCAATTCGATCCACTCCTCCGCAGTAAGCAAGCCAGTGGAACGCGGTTTTGTCTCGATGACCATTGGTTAGTTAGAATCTCCCTGTGAAATCCTGCCCCGAACTTTACACAGACGCCTGCGGCCTACGGTTTGGGAGTCCGTCTGTGACCAGGTTGACATCGGGTAGGTCAGAGCCTGGATTTTGACTGATACTGGCTCCGTACTCCGGCCCGCCACAAACATCTGTGTGAGATTCGGGGTATAAATACTCATGGCCTGTCTCCCGCTCCAACCGGAACAAGACTGTCCGCGAGCAGCGCCTCGACATCACAGCGCCGGATACGGACGAGCCGTCCGATCTTGCAAAAAGGAATCTTGCGGCGAAGCACCCACGCACGTACTGTGCTCGGCTTCAACCGGAGCGCGGCGGCGGCTTCGGGCACAGTGAGCAATTCAGACTCAGGCATGGGAATCCAACTTTCGCAGCGATTTGATACGAGCATTCACAGCCTCTTCGGACACAAGCCACTGACGCTCAGACTTTCTCGCGGCCAGCTTCCCGGAGCGCAACAGGACATAGATAAAATCCAATCCAACTCCCAGTCTCTTGGCTGTTTCCGCCGGACTGATTTC
>JBARCY010000176.1:0-12937 GCA_049794595.1 Candidatus Acidiferrum sp. | reverse complement strand
GGACTGAATGGCAGCAAAGCATACGCGGAGCAGCGGCAGAGTTTACAAGGGAAAGAGGATCCGGCAGGCTCGGGGCGTTACCCGGAGCCGAAATGGCTGGGAATGATTACGCACGATATGATGATGTTCGATCACGGGATGCCGCGGGCGGATGGAACGGTGAGCAAAGAGCAGCGGCCTGAAGCGGACATCAATATCGAATTTCAGTCGAACTCGAAGTTTGCGGCAGAAGCGCAGGCTTTGGCGTGGGTGCTGGAGCGAGCCGATGAGAAATACGCGACAGACTATCCGGCGAGCGTGGGCAGCCACATGACGAATACGGATTCGAGCTCGTTCATGGAGCTGGTGCCTTCGCTGAGCGTGCGCGAAAACGAGCGCGGGACGCAGATTGGAAATGGATGGGATCCGCAATGGCACCAGCCGACGGACTTGTACAAGACGTACTCGGATGCGGATTTCCGGCTGGGGTTGAATGCGACGCAGACTACGCTGGCTGCGGTGGCGGAACTGGCGGGGGCGAGAGTGGAGAAATAGTTTTGGCGAGGGCTTAGCGGGAGCCCGTGTAGAAAGAAGGACGGAAAAAGAATTACACGGAGTTCGCAGAGACACGGAGTTCACAGAGAACAGAGAAAGAGCGCGAGGCCGATGCCGCATCAGAGAAGGGCACGATGTATCGTGCCCCTACGGGGAATGACATTGATTATTGGGATGGGAGTGGATTTGGCGGAGGTGGAACGGATTCGTGGCGCGATTGAGCGGCATGGGGAGCCGTTTTTGCGGCGGGTGTATACGGGGGCGGAGAGAGAGTACTGCGAGAAATTCAGGAATAAATATGAGCGGTATGCGGGGAGGTTTGCGGCGAAAGAAGCGGCGATGAAGGCTTTGGGAACGGGATGGAGGCGCGGGGTGCGGTGGGTGGATTTTGAGGTGGTGCGGGAAAAGGGCGGGCGGCCGACGATCCGGTTGGATGGTGAGGCGCGGAAGATTGCGGAAGAGTTAGGGGTGAAGAGGATTGCGCTGAGCATTACGCATACGGAGGCGCAGGCTTTGGCGCAGGTGATTTTTGAGAGTTGAAAGTCGAAGGCCCAAGAAAAAGCCTCGCACCGAGGATGCGGCGAAGAGACCGGGTGCTAAGAAGAAATAACGAGATTCAAGACAGAAACGCAGAGCAGGATGGGCTCACCGGGCCGAAGTTCGGCGAGATTCTCACCGCCGAGAAATCCGCGACAGGCGGATCAAGATTTTTTCGCGTTACTGAGTCTCCTCGACGACACGCGCGTTGAGCGGCTGAGGGGGCCGGACATCGTGCGGATAAAGCTTGGCGAACGCATTGATCTCCTCTGACGAAATGTCCATGGGAGCCTTCAGCACAAACCACGTGACGCCCTCCGTGCAGGGGGGAGCCGTTACCGACCCCATGTAGGTGTAATAGGAGGTGTTGCGGGGCAACAGTCCGGCGGGATTGACCTCGACTCCGGGAATCTCCTGCTCCAGGCCCTCGGTCTTGGGCATATATTTCCAAAGTTGCTGGATGGTGGCGTTTGCGCTGCCCGACTTCAGAAGGACTGCGACGGCGGCAACCTTTCCGTCAGCGGCTTGGTGCATCAAGTGGATCACCATGTCGTATGGCTTCCCGTGAATGTACTCTTCGCTGGGACGGTGAAAGTGGAATTGGGTTAGTTCGTAGCGCTTGTCTCCCACCACCAGGAAGTTAGCGTTTCCCGGGGCGTAGTTGACACGGACCGCGGTGTAGCCGTTGTTCATGATTTTGAGCGGGCCACTCTTGTATTCGAATCGCAGGGCGGGAAGTTCCACTTTCTTCGCGCTCCGAATGTCGATGGGAGACTGTTCCTTACCCGTTTTGCAGGCAGCATAGGCGGGATCCAAGTCACCCCAATGTTCGGGCCCGGTTGCTCCTTCATAGCTCCAATGTGTTTTCCACTGCGCTCGCGGACCCGCGGGCGCCAAAATGACAGCGATCATTAGCAATGCCAGCGTCATCCAACCTTTTCGCAAGTTGCACCTCGCTTTACGCTCGATTCTATTCTCTTGCCGGCGGAACAGCTTCATGACGGCTGCTATAGATATCAGTGTGCCGATTGTCAAACATCAACGTTTCGTCTGCCATCAAAGTATGAATGCGGGAAACAGATATCACCAGGTTTTCGGGGAGGTTGAATCGGCGGAGATTTCTTCCTAGCGGGAACGAATCAAGCGACAAAGGCGATGTCTTCGTTCGCAGGCGTGGAGTTATGGCCATCGGCGGACAATCGGACATTGACCCAGAGATTGGGCGGATGACGGCCTGCAACGGCGAGTTTTAGATAATTGGAAGAGAGGGCGGGAGTGGTGTTGGGGTCGTGGCGGTCGTCACGGTGGAGGGTTAGGACGCGGAGGGTGCGGCCTTGTTGGGATTGGCGGAAGGCGGCGGACTTGGCATCGGATAGTGAGCGGAGTTCGCGGGCGCGGCGCTTGATGGTTTGGGCGGGAACTTGATTGGGCATCGAGGCGGCTTTGGTGCCGGGGCGAGGGGAATAGGAGAAGACGTGGAGGTAGGTGAATGGACGCTGCTCGATGAAAGAGATCGTGGCGGCGTGGTCGGACTCGGTTTCGCCGGGGAAGCCAGTGATTACGTCGGCACCGAGGGCGACGTGGGGGAGGCAGTCGTGGATGAGGTCGACGCGGCGGGCGTAGTGTTCGGAGCGGTACCAGCGGTGCATGGCGGCGAGGATGCGGTCGGAGGCGGATTGGAGAGGCATGTGGAAGTGCTGGGCGATGCGGTCGGTGCTGGCGAAGAGGTCGATTAGATCTTGAGTGACGTCTTGGGGCTCGATGGAGCTGATGCGGAGGCGTTCTACAGAGGTTTCGTCCAGGATGCGGCGGATTAGATGGAGGAGTTCCACGCGGGGGTGGAGGTCGCGGCCGTAGGTGCCTAGATTGATACCACTTAGGACGATTTCGCGGGCGGAGGAGTGCACAGCCAAGATTGGCTGTGCCACAGCAGAAGAGACAGCCAGGATTGGCTGTGCCACTTTTGCGTTCGCGGGTTCGGATGGGCGTTCCGCGGTGAGCTTTTGGATTTCACGGATTACTTCGTTCGGAGGGAGGCTGCGGGACTTACCGCGGACGTAGGGGATTACACAGAAGGAACAGCGGTTGTTGCAGCCGTCCTGGATTTTTAGGATGGGGCGGGTGTGGTGGGATTCGCCGCCTTGGATGGGAGCGGAGAGGAATTCGGGGTGGGCGAAGATGTCGCCGGTGAGGATTTGGGCGGTTTGCGGCGAAGCGGGCGGGACAAGCCCCGCCCCTACAAAGGGATGGAATGGAGTGTGTAGCGAGGCCGGAGAAAAAAGCAGATCGCTTCCGACGAGGTCGGAGCCTGCGGGCGCTTCGCTCGGAATGATAGTTCCCTTTTCGGTGGCACGAGTGAGTACGGGCGGAGCAGCGGCACGAGTGGGTGCGGGCGGAGCGATTTGGGTTACGAGGTCGGGGATTTGGGGTTTGTGGGAATTGCCGACGACGTGAGAGACGCCGGGGAGGGAGGCTAGTTCTTCGGGAGCGCGCTGGGCGTAGCAGCCGGTGACAATCAGGCGGGCGCGGGGATTATGAGCATGGATCTTGCGAATGGCGTCGCGGGCTTGGGCGTCGGCGGCGGCGGTGACCGTGCAGGTGTTGAGGACAACGATCGAGGCGGAGGCGGGGTCGGCGGCTTGAATGCAGCCACGATCGAGGAGCTGGCGTTCGAGGGCAGCGCCGTCGGCTTGGGTGGCGCGGCAGCCGAATTGTTGGATGTAGAAGGTGGTCATTGATTCGCGAAATGACGGAAAAACACTCAGAGAAAGATTTTACACACAGTTCACGGAGTTCGCAGAGTGCACAGAGAAGAGGAAAAAAATGCGCTTCCGCGAGATGTGCGCGCTCCGTAAGTGGAGGATAGGATAACCGGATTTTGGGATCGCCGGGAAGAGGAGCGGGGCGGGCGCCATTCGAAGGAGGCGGCCGGCACAGCGTAAAAGCGGTCACCCTCGGAAGGGTGACCCTGCAGCCTCGCGTACGGCGGCTTTACTCGCGGGGGAGTGACCGCTACAATCTTTTGCGAAAATGTGTGCTCTGCGGCGTCACCCTTCTGCGTTGGATAATCCCAAGATTTCGGTAGTGATTCCCGTTTACAACGAAAAAAACACGATTGAGGAGATTTTGCGGCGCGTTGCGGAGACGACGATGCGCAAGGAAATCATTATCGTGGACGACTGCTCGACGGACGAAACGCGACAGTATCTGGAAAGCATGATGCAGCGGCAAGCGAGCGGCGAAACCTGGGCGACGGCGCATGACGGCGGGGATCCGGTGGACGTGCGGGAATTGCGGATTCTCTTTCAGACGCAGAACCAGGGCAAAGGCGCGGCGCTGCGGCGCGGTTTTGCGGAGGCCAGCGGCGACATTGTTTTGGTGCAGGACGCGGATTTGGAGTACGACCCGAAGGATTATCCGACTTTGGTTGCGCCGATTATTGATGGCCGGGCGGACGTGGTGTTTGGATCGAGATTTCTTGGCGGGCCACAGCGAGTGCATTATTTCTGGCACTATGTGGCGAACAAAATGCTGACGCTGCTTTCGGATTTGATGACCAATTTGAAGCTGACGGATATGGAGACGTGTTACAAAGTGTTCCGAAAAGAAGTGCTCCAGGGGATTACGCTCAAGTCGAACCGGTTTGGGTTTGAGCCGGAGATTACGGCGAAGATTTCGAAGGGCAAGTGGCGGATTTATGAAGTGCCGATCAGCTATGCGGGGCGAACATACGAAGAGGGGAAGAAAATTACGTGGAAAGACGGCGTGCAGGCGCTGTGGTGCATATTTCGGTACAAAATCGCGGATTAGTGAGAAGTGAGTAGTGAGCGGTGCAAACGCCCCTGTGCGCATGGTTCGCGCCCTTCGATTTCAGAATTCACGCTAAGACTTAGACGGAAGTGGCTTCGGCGTAGCCGTGGGTGTGTTTTTGTTTCCACGACCAAGCTGAGGTGATGATTTCCTCGAGAGAGGAGTGCTGGGCTTCCCAGCCGAGCATGCGGTGAAGTTTGTCTTTACTGGCGACGAGGACGGCGGGATCGCCTGGGCGCCGGGGAGAGAGTTTGCGAGGAATTTTGCGGCCGGTGATTTTTTCGGTGGCGTCGAGGACTTCGAGGATGGAGAAGCCGCGGCTGTTGCCGACGTTGAAAGCTTCGCCGGAAACCGATTCGATGGATTCGAGAGCGCGGAGATGGGAATCGGCAATGTCGAGGACGTGGATATAGTCGCGGACGCAGGTGCCGTCCGGCGTCGGGTAATCGGAACCGAAGACTTCGAGATGCGGAATGATGCCGAGAGCGGCGTCGAAAACTTTGGGGATGAGATGAGTTTCGACGCGATGGGCCTCGCCGCGCTCGGCGGAAGCGCCGGCGGCGTTGAAATAGCGGAGAGTGGCGTAGTGGAGGCCGGTGTAGGCCCGATAGTCGGAGAGAATTTCCTCGAAGCGAAGTTTAGATTTGCCGTAGGGGTTGATGGGATTTTTGGAGTGGTCTTCGGGGATGGGGACAGTGTGGGGTTCGCCGTAGGTGGCGGCGGTGGAAGAGAAGATGAATTTTTTTACGCCGTGGCGAGTTACGGCGTCGAGAAGATTGACGCCGCAGGCGATGTTGGCGGCGTAGAACGTGCTGGGTTCGCGGACGGATCTGGCAACGAGGGCTTCACCAGCAAAATGCATGACGGCTTCGATCTTCTGTTTGGAGAAAACCTCCTCGATTTGCGAGCGGACGCCGAGATCGACTTTGCAGAAAATCGCGCCGGGAGGAACGGCGGCAGCGTGGCCTTCCTGAAGATTATCGAGAGCGACGATTTGGTAGCCGCGGGCGAGGAGAACTTCGGAACAGATGCTGCCGATGTAGCCTGCGGCTCCGGTGACGAGAACGTTCAAGGAAGTAACCTCTCTTTTTTTGCGAAGATTAAGTTGCGCTGTCGTGCAGCCGCGTTGAGCGGGCAACAATTAAAAGTATCAGGATGAGCGCGCGTTGTCAGCGGCGAAGTGGAACTAAGGAAAGAGAATAGCCCGAAAGAGAATAGCGAGAAAGGAGAACGAAGGGAGGGAAGAACGGTCATCCTCAGAAGGATGACCTTAGGGGAGCTTTAAGGGGTGGACATGCGCCGCTGGAAAGTGAGGAGGATGAGATCGGCGCGGCGGCGGACGCCGAATTTGCTGAGGAGATTCGAGACGTGAAATTTTACGGTGCGCTCGGCGATGTTGAGTTTGCTGGCGATTTCTTTGTTGGAGAGATTTTCGAGGAGCGAATCGAGAACCTCCTGCTCGCGGCGGCTGAGATTGGTGACGGAGTCGGTTTTGAGGCGGCGACCTTGACTCGTCAGGACGGAATCGACGAAGCCTGAGAGAACGGAACGCGGAACCCAGAAGCCGCCGTTGGCGACCAGGGGCAGAGCGCGGACGAGCTGGTCGCGGGCTTCGGTGTAGGTGAGGAGACCCTTAACTCCCAGGCGCAAAAGCTGGTAACTGTTGGCATCGGTGTGCTGTTCGCCGACGACGATAAGGCGAGCTTCGGGATGTCGTTCGAGAAGGTTGGCTAGAAGAGCGCCAGTTGCAGGGCGAGAAGCATGGCCGTCGATGACGTAAACCTGCGCGACGGGCGGCTCGAGATTGCGCATGTCGGGCGCGAGAGTTGATTCGAGCTGTTTGACGACGACTTTGAACTGAGCCTTCGACAAAACGCGTTCGAATTCGCTCAGCACCAGTGGGTGCGGCGACAGGACGCAAACCGTCAGTTTGGAAGATGCACGCTTGGTAGCCACTAGTAGCCAGCGTAGTGAAAACTGTCCTAAGGGGCAAGTCTCTTGGACAGGGGTGTTCTCGAATTGTTACGTGACAGGTAGGGTGCTTTTCCAGCGGGGTTAACTGGTGGATTTAGTAGCTAAACCTCGACTATGCGTTCGGCGGCATGGAATGCCCATTTGGCGGAAGAAAATGTCGGCGCGGGCTTCGTCGTAGTACCGACCGCTATGGAGCGGGATCGGGCCAATTTCCGGCTGGCGCTGCATTTCGCGGATGAGGGCCGTGATTTTAGGGAGACAGAGGCGGGCTCCGACGATGCTGATCATTTTCAGGATGCGGTTGAGGAGACGGTGGAAAGCGTCAGGGGACTGCGGTATCGCTTTTGCGTTCATGTCGTTCGGGGCGGTGGGAAGGCCGTTCGCGCCGAAAAAGCACTACTTCGCTGCAAGACGTTCGATTCCTGCGGGGAACCTGCGTAAAATAGAGGTGTACCCCAAACGCGGCCTTCTCTGCTGGTATCCCCCAATCAAGAGTAAGTCCGATAAGGAGCAGTGAGTTTCCTGCGCATGCGCAATTTGAACGAATCCGCTAAGGCCCTGCGAGAGTTGCTCTCGGAGCGCATTCTTGTGCTCGATGGAGCGATGGGAACGATGCTGCAGCAGCGGCACTTAACCGCCGAGGATTTTGGCGGGGCGGCGCTGGAGGGTTGCAATGAGAATCTGGTGCGGACGCGGCCGGACGTGGTGCTGGACATTCACCGGAAATATTTCGAGGCAGGCTCGGACATTGTGGAGACGAACAGCTTTGGCGGAGCGCCGATCGTATTGGCGGAATACGGGTTGGCGGCGGACGCGCATTTCTTGAACAAGCGGGCGGCGGAATTGGCGCGCCAGGCGGCGGATGAGTTTTCCAAGGCCGGGAGACCGAGATTCGTTGCGGGGTCGGTAGGGCCGACGACAAAGGCGATCACGGTAACGGGCGGAGTGACGTTTGAGGGATTGCTCGACGCGTATTACGCGCAGGCGAAGGGATTGGTGGAAGGCGGAGTGGATTTGCTGCTGGTCGAGACTTGCCAGGACACGCGAAATATAAAGGCGGCGCTGCTGGCGATTCAAAAGCTTTCGAAAGAAATCGGTGCGCAGGTGCCGGTGATCGTGTCGGTGACGATCGAGCCGATGGGCACGATGCTGGCGGGACAGACGGTTGAGGCCATGTGGGCGTCGCTGCGGCACGCGAAGCCGCTGGCGTTTGGAATGAACTGCGCTACCGGGCCGGAGTTCATGACGGATCACATCCGGACATTAAGTCAGCTCTCGAGTGAGTTTGTTTCGTGCTATCCCAATGCGGGGCTCCCGGACGAAGAGGGCAAGTATTTGGAGACGCCGACGTCGCTGGCGGCGCAGCTCGAGAAATTTGTGGATCATGGCTGGCTGAATTTTGTGGGCGGGTGCTGCGGAACGACGGAGCAGCACATCCGGGCGATTGTGCAGATGGTGGAGGGCAAGAAACCGCGCGTGCGACCGAGCGAGTCGCACCGGGCGGTGTACTCGGGTATCGAGACCATTGAGGCGGAGGACAGTACGCGGCCGCTACTGGTGGGCGAGCGGACGAACGTGATCGGATCGCGGCTCTTCAAGAATTTGGTGGCCGAAGAAAAATGGGAAGAAGCCAGCGAGATTGCGCGGAGGCAGGTGAAGGGCGGAGCGCACATCGTGGATGTGTGCCTGCAGAGCACGGAGCGGGATGAGAAGAAGGATATTCCGTCTTTTTACGAGAAGCTGATTCGCAAAGTGAAAGCGCCCGTGATGGTCGACACGACCGACGCGACGGCGATTGAGCTGGCGCTGACGTATTGCCAGGGCAAAGCGATCATTAATTCGATCAATCTTGAGGACGGTGAAGAGAAATTCGAGCGAGTGGTGCCCATTGCGCATGATTTTGGCGCGGCGGTGGTTGTTGGATGCATCGACGAGGATAAGCTGCAGGCACAGGCGTTTACGCGCGAGCGGAAGCTTTCGGTGGCGAAGCGCAGCTATGTGCTGCTGACGGAAAAATATGGGCTGGGGCCGGAAGACATCATTTTCGATCCGCTGGTGTTTCCGTGCGCGACAGGAGATGAGAACTATATTGGCGGCGCGGTCGAGACGATAGAGGGAATCCGGCTGATCAAACAGGAACTGCCGGATGCGCGGACGATCTTGGGAATTTCGAATGTGTCGTTCGGATTGCCGGCGGGGGCACGCGAGGTGGTAAATTCGGTTTTTCTGTACTACTGCACGAAAGCAGGGCTGGACCTGGCGATCGTGAACACAGAGAAACTCGAGCGATTCGCATCGATTCCACAGCACGAGCGCGACTTGGCCGAAAACCTGTTGTTCTCGCACCCGCCTAAGGACGTGCCTGCCGGTCATTCGCAGTCAGAGTTGCTGCGAGACGTTCCCGCGGATTGGCGCGAGCAGAAGAAAGAGCAGCGCGCGGCCGTCAACCAGTATCACATCGCGGCGATCGCCGAATATTTTCGCACAGCGAAGAAGAAAGAGAAAAAGCGCGCGGCGGATTTGCCACTGGATGAGCGGCTGGCGAATTACATCATCGAGGGGACGCGGGACGGATTGATCGCGGATCTGGAGCGGAAACGCGCCGAAGGGACTGCGCCGCTGGACATCATCAACGGGCCGCTGATGGCCGGGATGGCGGAAGTCGGGCGGCTGTTTAATGCCAATGAATTGATCGTGGCCGAGGTGCTGCAGTCCGCGGAGGCCATGAAGGCCTCGGTGAATCATCTCGAACAATTCATGGAGAAGGCGGACACGGCGAAGCGCGGGAAGATCGTACTGGCGACGGTGAAGGGAGACGTGCACGACATTGGGAAGAATCTCGTTGAGATTATTTTGAAAAACAACGGGTATGACGTGGTGAATCTGGGCATTAAAGTGCCGCCGGAAGAATTGATCAAGGCTTATCTGCAACATCATCCGGATGCGATCGGGCTTTCCGGGCTGCTGGTAAAGAGCGCGCAGCAGATGGTAATCACCGCAAGCGATCTGCGGGGAGCAGGGATTGAGGTCCCGCTTCTGGTGGGTGGAGCGGCGCTGTCGGCGAGATATACGCAAACGAAGATAGCGCCGAGCTATGGCAAGGCCGTTTGTTACGCGAAAGACGCCATGACCGGGCTGCGGTTGATGAATCAGCTGATGGATCCGGCGACGCGAGAGCAGGTTTTGCACGAGCACGCTGCGGCGGGAAATGGATTTGCCGTATCGACAACGGTCAAAGTTGCCGAGATGCCCAAGGTTACGCGCTCGCCGAAAGTGCGAACGGATTTGGCGATTCCAAGGGTGGCGTATCTGGATCGAAAAGCTCGCCTCGTGCCGGATTTAAACGAAGTGTGGAGTTACATCAATCCATTCATGTTGTACGGACGGCACATGGGGTTCCGTGGAGATTTTGAGAAGCGGTTTGCGGAGCGCGACGCCAAGGCTGTCGAGCTTTTCGAAAGCATGGAGGAAGTGAAGCGCGAAGCCGCGGAGTTCATGAAACCGCGCGCGGTTTGGCAATTCTTTGAAGCGGAGGCGGCCGGCGAGGCGATGCATCTGTTTGCACCGGGCGCTGCAGAGCCAATGCATACGTTCCGGCTTCCGAGACAACGCGTGGGCGACTTCTTGTGCTTGAGCGACTTTGTACTGCCGCCGCAAGAAGGCAAGCGGGATCATGTTGCGCTTTTCGTGGTGACGGCGGGAGAGGGCGTGCGCGAACGGTCGGAAAAAGCGAAGAACGACGGCTACTATTTCAAGTCCCATGGAATGCAGGCGCTGGCGATCGAATCGGCGGAAGCGTGCGCGGAATGGCTGCACCGCCGTATCCGCGAGGACTGGGGGTTCCCCGATTCCCCGGAGATGACGATGGCACAGCGATTCACATCGCGCTATCGCGGGAAACGGTACAGCTTCGGCTATCCGGCGTGCCCGAATCTCGATGACCAGGCGGGGATTTGGAAGCTGCTGCGGCCGGAAGAGATTGGCGTGCAGTTGACGGATGGCTTCATGATGGACCCTGAGGCCAGCGTGAGCGCGCTGGTGTTTCACCATCCAGACTGCACGTATTTCTCTGTTGGCGAATCCAACCCGGAATAACATTCCGCCGCGGATGCGTGGTGTTCGTTCAGAAGGATTGGTGACACTCAGCTTTGTGCCTGGATGTGCGTCCGGAGTAAGCCAAATCGGACTGGATACTGTACAGTTGAAGATTGCAGCGCTGTTGCGGTCTTGTTCCTTCCGCGTGCGCCTCACTTAAATGACCCAAATACTTCCATCGCTGGTGATTCTCGGGCGGCCGAACGTGGGCAAATCCACGCTGTTCAACCGGCTGACAGGGACGCGACGCTCGATTGTGACGAACGAACCGGGGATTACGCGCGACCGCATCTATGGAAAGGCTGAATGGCGCGGGAAGGCACTGGAGATCGTCGATACCGGTGGAATTGTTCCGGACGACAAGGCGCTGATACCGACCGAGATTTTGCGGCAGGCGCATGTAGCGATTAAGAAAGCGGCGCTCCTGGTTTTGGTGGTGGACAGCCACGCAGGCGTGACGCCATTGGATCAAGAGTTGGCGCGGCTTCTGCGCACTACCGGCAAGCCGTTTGTTGTGGCAGTGAACAAAGTGGATGCGGTTTCGCAGGAAGTGAATGCGGCGGTGTTCCATTCCTTGGGTGCGCCCGTGTTTCCGATAGCGGCAGAGCATGGGACGGGCGTGGACGATTTGCTGGATGCGGCTCTGGCGGAAGTGGACGCTGTCGAGTCCGAAGAGGAAGTGGCGAAAGAGGACGCCGTCGAGGTGGCGATTATCGGGCGGCCGAATGTGGGCAAGTCCACGCTGCTGAATCGCATGGCGGACGAAGAGCGGTCGATCGTGTCGCCGATTCCGGGAACGACGATGGACAACGTAGACACGGAAGTGGTGCGCGAGGGGAAGACGTACCGGTTTGTGGATACGGCGGGGATTCGGCGCAAGGCCAAGACGACTTTGGTGGCGGAAAAATTGAGTGTGGTGATGGCGCGGCGCGGTTTGGAACGTTGCGATGTGGCTTTGCTCGTCGTGGACGGTGAGCAGGGAGTGACGCAGGGCGACGCGCAGATTGCGAGCTACGCGGAGGAATCCGGGCGGTCGGTGATTATTGTCATCAACAAGTGGGATTTGGCAGTTGTGGCGGCCCGCAATGCGGCTTCGCGCGACGCGGACAGCGCGAAGGGAAAGTCTAAGCGGCCTGCTGGGGAACGGCACCGGCCTGAGGATCTCAATCCGGAGAAGCTGGCCTTCGACTACGAAAAAATGATTCGTGGAAAATTGAGATTTCTGAGCTATGCACCGATTGTTTTTCTTTCCGCTAAGACTGGGGAGCGGGCCGGGAAACTTTTTCCGTTGATCGACCAGGTAGCGGCGGCTCGGAGAAAGCACATTCCTACGCCGGAACTGAATCGCTGGTTGAAAGAAGACGTGGATTTGCAGCGCGGGACCACGCCTAAGGCGCGGCCGGTGAGGATTTATTACATCACGCAAGCGAAAACCGCGCCGCCGACATTTTTGCTTTTCAGCAATCAAAAAGAGCCGATGCATTTCAGCTATGAGCGGTTTTTGGAGAATCAGCTACGGAGAAAGTATGAGTTTCTTGGAGCGCCGGTACGATTTGTGCAGAGATTAAGGAAACGCGAGCCACGGCCGCGGAAGAACAAAGACGAAGAGTGAATCGGGCGACCTAGCGTTCGGAAATAAATCAAGACGGGCACGGCATGACGTGCCCCTACAGGAAAATGCTGGAAACTGCTAGGATAGCGGCGTCCCCCTCTGATTGGAATTGGATATGCCGAGCACCGCGACCGCGACGCAAACAACCATCGAAAAGGATTTTTATCGAATTGGGGAGGTTAGCCGGCTGACGGCTCTGAAGCCGTTTGTGTTGCGGTATTGGGAGACGGAATTTCCGATGCTCGAGCCCGTGAAGAGTCCGAGCGGACACCGGCTTTATCGGCAGGAAGATGTGGAGATGGTGCTGCGAATCAAGCGGCTGCTGTATGACGAGGGATTCACGATTGCGGGAGCCCGGAGGCATTTGCGCGAGCA
>JBARCY010000175.1:0-26479 GCA_049794595.1 Candidatus Acidiferrum sp. | reverse complement strand
GCTTGGTGACCGAGGTGAATGCCGTCAAAATTGCCGATGGCAAGTGTGCTCCCGGAGCTCGAAGCTGCATAACGAGCCCCCCAGTCTTGAGAAGAGTTAAACCGCTCGAGCGGCGCAGGATTACTGTCGAGTCGGCTCGCGGAATTGTGAAACAAGTCCATTTCGCACGGCACGTCGTCCGCATCGTTCCCGGTATCATCCACAGCTACTTCGATTTCGAGACCATCGTAGGCGAGCTGCACATTCGAGTAGCCGAGATTGCGAAGGCGTTCATTGGTTTCGGCGTGCGGCAAATCGTGGGCGATGTGCGTAAACCACGCCCGGCGAGGCTGCAACTCCTTGATAAGCGCGAGTGCTTGATCGACGGTCTGATGCATCGGGTGAGGAATGTCTCGCAGCGCATCGATGATGAGTTCATCGAGCCCGTGCAACAGCGCGAGCGAGGAATCAGGGATTGCGCTGAAGTCCGTCAGATAAGCCGCGCGGCCGAAGCGGAAGCCCAAAACTTCCATCTCGCCATGCAACAGGGGAATCGGAGTGAACGTGATGCCCAGAAGCTCGAACGGCGCTTTGACTTCGTGAAGGGTAACGCTCGGAATCGAACTGAGCTTTGGCTTGCCATCGAAAATGTAAGCGAATGCTCGGTGAATGATGCGGAAAGTTGCGTCGTTGGAATAGACGGGAAGCGCCGCGTGCTGGCGAATATTATAGGGACGAATATCGTCGAATCCCATGATGTGGTCGGCGTGCCCGTGCGTGAGTAGGACTGCGTCGAGTCGATCGATGCAAGCGCGCAGCCCTTGCTGGCGAAAATCCGGCGTCGTGTCGATGACCACGTTCTGCCCGTTGCGCGACAGCAGCAGTGAGGGGCGCAACCGATTGTCGTGTGGATCGTTCGATGTGCACACGCGGCAATGGCACGAAAGCGTAGGTACGCCCATCGAGGTGCCGGAGCCGAGCACTGTTATATTTAGCGGAACGTTGGCCATGGAAACGGAAGACATGGAAACTGGAGCACGCTCGGGACTGCGGATCCTGTTGTCAGCGCCGGGCCTGCTTGCGTTCTCGGCGGCAAGGCCCTCTAAGGCCGCGCCTTGGCTTTTGCCTGCGTGGCCGCCTGCGCCGCGACCGCCTGGTTCACTTCCAAATACGTCATCTTCAATTTGCCAAGAAGATCGAGAAGCAGGTCGCTTTCTTCCGGTGCAAGATTGCCTTTGGTTTTTTCGTGCAATGCGTCCAGCATGTCGATCAATTCGTGAGCGGCTTCGGGATCGAGCATGGGCTGGCCAGTGCGTGGATCCGCATAGGCGCCTAGAACCATCGCCGCGTTGCTTCCCAGCATGCGAACAAGATTCTCGAAAGGCTGGGAGCGCTTGGGAACTTCCGCAGGAGGCTGCGGAGCGGCGGGCTTGGGAGCTTCAGCAACGGACTGCAGCTTTTCTTCACGCTTCTCTTCGCGCTTCTGCTCGCGTTCCTTCTCTTCGATGGCTTCCTTGCGCAATTCGCCCTCGGCAGTAAAGGGCCGTCGGTCGATAACGCGAAACGATTCTTCGTGCTTGTGATCAGTCAAGGGAACAAACCTCGGAAATGACGCTTTACGACAAAGGACCCTGCAAATGTTGCTCTATATACGATCCGCTCCAAATCATGCACTACGCATGATGCTCTACATAAGTTTAGCACGGGTCCGAGTTTTCGGAAGCGAGGCGGCAGTTCCCAAATGAGACGATTGGCGGCTATGCCGCTCCTCGAAAATTGGAACCCAACCTCAATTATAGGCGCATGAGGCGGGGAATTCACTCGTCGCGGAGGAGGATCAAGGGATCGCGCGCGTGTTGTGCTGGATGTGGGAGCGAAGCACTTCATCCATTTCGGCATTCAGCTGCGAACGGCGGAAGAGATTGGCGATGCGGAAACGAAGCTTGTCGAAAAATCTCATCGCGTCCTCCGGTGGCGTTCCTACTCCTTAGAAAACGGCCATAACCTCCTCACTTTCAATGGACGAGTCGCTGCTATTTTCATGGTTCGTTGTGGTTCGAAGAACCATGATTTATTCGTAGCGCAGCGCGACCATGGGATCGACACGCATGGCGCGGCGAGCGGGGAGGTAAGCAGCAATCAAACCGACCGCGATCATCATTGCAGCGGCAACGACAATCGGAAGAGGGCTGGCGACTGGGAGGTCGGGGATAAGGCTGGCGGCTACGCGTTTTCCCCAGAACGCAAGGGGTGCTCCGATAGCGAGACCAACGCAGACCATCCACAGGGCGTCGCGAAGGACTATGCGCATAACGTCAGTCCCTGCTGCACCGAGCGCCATGCGAACGCCGATCTCATGCGTGCGCCGCGCGACCGTGTACGCGAGTAGGCCGTACAGACCGATGGCTGCGAGCACCGCGCCGAGCGCGCCGAACCCTGCGGAAAGCATTGCAATCAACCGCTGTGGAACGATGGACGAATCGATCTGCTCGCTCATCGTCATCATCCGAACGATGGGAACAGTCTTCAAAACAGCGGTCTCGGTTTGGCGAACCACGCCGGCAACTCCGCCGGGATCGATCCTCGTGCGGATCGCCAGCTGAGAATGCTGAGAACCAGTGGAGCCCTGTTGAAGAAGGTCCTGATAGATCGTAGGCGGCGCGGCTTGTCGGAGATCGTTGTATTTGGCGGCGCGGACGAGTCCGACCACCTCATAGGTCCTTTCGCCTTTTGTCAGGGTGATATGGCTCAAAGTGATGTGTTTTCCGATGGGGTTTTCGTTCCCGAAGCAGTCGCGAGCAGTGGTCTCGTTAATGATTGCGACAGGGGAGCCGGTCTGGTCGCGTGCTGAAAAATCCCGACCGGCGAGAAATGGTGTGCCGTACGTCTCGAAGTAGGCCGGGGAAACATAATTGATGGAGGCCGGGATCCGCTTTTCAGGATGGTCTTCCGCAAATGCGAAGCTCGAGGCCCCAGGGCCCTCCATTGGACTCATGTTACTGAAGGTGGCTGAGCTTACGCCGGGAATGGCGTCAAGCCGCATCACCAGCTCTTGAGTCACCCGCGAGAATTGCGCAGCGTTATAGTCACTTTGCGCGAAATCGAGCGTGACCAGCAGCAAATTATGGCGCTCGAATCCCAGATTCAGGTTACGAAGATGCGATAGATATTCCACAAACAGGCCCGCCGAGCTCATCAGCGCGAGGGAGAGCGCCACCTGCGAAGCGACGAGGCCCTTGCCGAACAGCCGCCGGGACTTGGATTCTCCGATGCGCGATGCCTGTTGCAGCGCGGATACTGGTTCCGCCTTCGAGGCGCTCATAGCAGGTACCGCTCCGCACAGAAATCCCGTGAGCAGCGCGATCGCTAGGGTGAACAACAGCACGTGCGCATCTGGGTTTGTCAGAGCCTCAAAATGCACCGGGGCACCCATGATGAACCTGCCTGATGCGAAGATCCGGATCAGCGCGTGGGCTGCGAAGTAGGCCACGAAGATGCCAATGGCGCATCCGACCAGCGCCAGCAAGAGCGATTCGGTGAGCGCTTGGCGCAGCAAGCGAGCCCGAGGCGCTCCGAGGCAGGCGCGCACGGCCATTTCGTGCTGTCGCGATGCTCCACGGGCCAAGAGCAGCCCTGCTAAATTCGCGCACGCAAGGAGCAGCAGCAGCCCCACCGTTGCCATCAGGACCGTCAGGGGTGTCGAGAGCATCTGGCTCAAAGGCGTCGTAACGCCGTTTCCGGCAGGTTCGATGCGGAGTTTCATTCGATGCACAAAAGGATCGGCGTCGGGGGCGTTCAAGAACGTTTGGAACACCACCGCCATTTCCGCCCGCGCTTGTTCTAGGGAAACGCCCGGTTTCAGTCGCCCTAAAAGTCCGAATCCCCATCCGGAAGAAGGGCCAAGCGATATTGGCCACCAAATGTCTTGCTGCGCTTCGTAGCTGAGCCCGTAAAAGCCGCGTTGCGCCACGCCGACAATGGTAACCGGAGTGTCATCGACGACGATTTTCTTGCCGATGACTCCAGGATCCAGATCGAATCGGGACTTCCAGAATAACCAGCTCACGACGGCTACTGGGGCGTGATCGCCCATGTGTACGTCTTCGGGACCGATTAGGCGACCGGCTGCGGCCCGCACGCCGAGCGCTTGGAAGAAAGTTCCTCCTACGCCTCCGCCGAACACGGTCTGCGGCTGCAGCTTAGCGCCGCGGACGGTGAAAAAGTTCATAGACCCGACGATCAGGTCCGAGAAGACACGATTGCCGTCGCGGATGGTCTGGTAAGCGTCCCACGAGAAGCCGTTGAACCCAGGTTCAGGCTCGCCGGGATAGTGGTGGAGGAGTTCGACGAGCTGCCCTGGGTCGCGCACGGGGAGCGTACGCAGCATGAGGCCATTCGTCATGGTGAAAATAGCGGTGTTGGCACCGATGCCAAGCGCGAGCGTCAAAACTGCTACCGCGGTGAACCCGGGAGACTTGCGTAACATGCGCACGGCGAAGCGAACATCCTGGATGATCGATTCTATGAATGCCGCCCCGGCCGCTTCGCGGGATTCTTCTTTATAGCGAACGTGGCTGCCGAACTCGATGCGCGCGCGGCGCTCGGCTTCGGAGCGGGGAAGGCCGGAGCGCTCCAGATCGTCAGCGCGATGTTGAATGTGGGAACGGAGCTCCTCATCCATCTCGGCGTTCAACTGGGAACGCTGGAAGAGCGTGGCGATGCGGAAACGAAGCGAGTCCAGGAGTTTCATATTTCCTCTGGTTGCGCGCCTAGGGCAGAACCGATGGCCCTCGCGAGGCGATTCCAGTTGTCGGTCTCTTCGCGCAGGCGCTTGCGGCCGGCAGCGGTGAGTTCGTAAAATTTGGCGCGGCGATTGTTGTCGGATGTGCCCCAACTGGCTTTGAGGAGTCCTTGACGCACCAGGCGAAAAAGGCCGGGATAGAGCGCGCCTTGTTCGATGAGCAGAGCATTGCCGGAGATTTGTCCAATGCGCAGAAGGATGCCGTAACCATGGAGCGGGCCGAGAGAGACCGCTCTGAGGATGAGGAGATCGAGAGTGCCGGGGAGAAGCTGAGCTTGCTCGTTCACAAGCCCTCCTAAGATGGTTAGGAGGGTAACACGCGCACTCCTAAGCAGTCAAGGAGAGAGAAATGCAGCAATTCTGGACGGAAGCGATGCCGGCGGAGGGCGGTCCTGGCTAGCTGAGAAATCGTTGGCTGTCCGCAAAGGCGGCTTCTTCGCGGCCGTTTCAGTGGGCAGGCATTGCGCCCTCACTGTGCAGCTGATCGGCACGAGTTCACGCGAGGGATCGATGCGTAGATTGGAAAATGTAGCAACATTCTTGCACAACCTGGATGCAGCGGAACTAATCCGAGGAAGCCGGGTTTCATAGAATGCGATAAGATTTGTAGGTGCGGACCATTCAAATTCAATGCAGGGGGAATCGAATGCGACAAGCAAAACTTACGGCAAAAATCATGGAGGCTTTTTTGACTGCGGGACTTCTTGTGGGATGGCTGCCGAGTGCTGCCCTGGGGCAGGATCCAGTTCAGTCGCAGGACCGCGTTCCGCCGGCGGAGCAGGACCAGGCGCCTCCGCCGAGTTTTTCGCCGGATCAGTTGGATCATATGGTCGAGCGGATCGCGCTTTATCCGGACTCATTGCTCGCGCAGATTTTGGCGGCCGCGACTTATCCGGACCAAATTCCTGATGCGGCGAAGTGGGCGGATGAACACCATTATTTGAGGGGCGAAGAGCTTGCCAACGCTATCAGCGCGGACCAATTGCCGTGGGATCCGAGCGTGCAAGCGATGCTGCCGTTTCCGTCGGTGCTGGAGACGATGGCTTCGGATATGAATTGGACGACGGATTTGGGCAACGCATTCTTGGCGCAGCGCCAGGGCATGATGGATGCGGTGCAAAGGATGCGGCAGAAGGCGAAGGACTTTGGCTATCTGCGGACCAACGCGCAAGTCATCGTGAGCGGCGGACCTTACATTGAGATTACGCCTGTAAATCCGGAATTCGTCTGCGTGCCTTACTACAATCCAGTCGTTGTTTTTGCGGCGCCGCGGCCAGGATTTTTTATCGGCGGGGCCATCAACTTTGGATACGGCGTAACACTGGGCGTTGCATTTCGTCCTTGGGGCTGGGGATTCAACCGGTTTGACTGGGGCGCACACGCCGTGTTCATCAATAATCGGCCATGGGGACGCGTGTGGGCGAATCGGCGCGTGTATGTACATCCTTATCCGGAAGTGCACCGATGGGCGGGAACGCGGCCTGCGGAAGGACACAGATTGATACCGCGCGACGCGCGGGAACGGCAAGCGGCGCACGAAGGGCATCCGCGGGTCGCGGAACATCACAACCCGCACGAGCGCCACTGATAGTCTGGGCGGAGTACGGGACCATCCTTCAAGGAAGTGCGGAGCCGGGCGGGAAAGAGTGTCCCCGTCCGGCTTTTGCGTTTTGGGCTAGTTAGTTCTTGCCAGGCTCTCGGCGGAAGCGCTATTTGACCGTTGTTGCGCCGGACTGTAGAATTTAGTTTCCGCGCGATGATGCCCCGTGATTAATCCAGCAGGCAAAACGCGACTTACGCACCGGCATAACAAGACAATGAAGCAATGGAGGAGGAAGTATGGCTACGGCAGCAGCCCCTCGAGTTTTCAAGAACTTTATTAATGGGGAATGGGTGGAATCGCGCAGCGGCAAGGCCTACGAAAACCTCAACCCCGCGAACACCGATGAATTGGTTGGGATGTTCGTGTCGTCGAGTTCGGAGGATGTCGATGCGGCAGTGGATGCCGCCACGGCGGCATACAAAAAATGGCGTTTGGTTCCGGCACCGAAGCGAGCCGAGATTCTTTTTCGAGCCGCCGAGATTCTCGTGCAGCGTAAAGAGGAATATTCCAAGGACATGACGCGGGAGATGGGAAAAGTTCTGGCGGAAACACGCGGCGACGTCCAAGAAGCCATAGATATGACGTATTACATGGCCGGGGAGGGGCGGCGGCTGTTTGGGCAGACCACGCCTTCGGAGCTGCCAAATAAATTCGCAATGAGCGTGCGGCAATCGATTGGCGTGTGCGGAATGATTACGCCGTGGAATTTTCCGATGGCGATTCCATCGTGGAAAATGATGCCGGCGCTGATCAGCGGCAACACGGTTGTGTTGAAGCCCGCGGAGGATACGCCGCTTTCGTCCTATCACTTGGTTCAGGTGCTCACCGAAGCCGGCGTGCCAGCCGGGGTTGTTAACCTGGTCAGCGGCGATGGTCCCGGTGCAGGTGCTCCGCTGGCCGCGAGTGGAGGCGTGCCGGTGGTTAGCTTTACCGGTTCGACTGCCGTGGGACGGCTCATTGCAGAAGCCTGTGCGCCAACTTTCAAGCATTGCAGTCTGGAGATGGGCGGCAAAAACATCATCGTTGTAATGGACGATGCGAATCTCGATCTAGCGGTGGATGGCGCGGTGTGGGGCGGCTTTGGAACCACGGGCCAGCGTTGCACGGCGGCCAGCCGCGTGGCAGTACACAAGAACATTTACCATGAATTTGTGTCGCGATTTGTCGACCGCGTGAAAGCGCTGCGCGTCGGAAACGGCCTCGATTCCAACGTGGACATGGGTCCATGCATCAACGAGCAGCAACTGAAGACGGTGATGAGCTACGTCGAAATTGGGAAGAATGAGGGCGCCAAGCTCTTGACCGGAGGGAATCGCTTGGACGGCGGCGCATTCGCGAAGGGCTGGTTCCACGAGCCCACGGTGTTTGGCGATTGTTCCCCGAAAATGCGCATCGCCCAGGAGGAAATCTTTGGCCCCGTGGTTTCGGTGATTCCGATCGACAGTTTCGAGCAGGGGATTGAAGTGGCCAACGGCGTTCCGTATGGTCTTTCAGCCTCGATATACACGCGAAACGTGAATCAAGCTTTTCAGGCGACGCGCGACCTTTATACCGGGATCGTCTACGTGAACGCCCCGACCATCGGCGCGGAAACACATTTGCCGTTTGGCGGAACCAAGCAAACCGGTAACGGTCATCGCGAAGCCGCGGTGGCTGCGATCGATTTCTTTTCCGAATGGAAGACTATTTACATCGACTATTCCGACAAGCTCCAGCGCGCGCAAATCGACAACAATTAGAATTGTGGCAATTTCAAAGCCGGTCTTTTGACAATTTGTGTGCAGAGCGCACGGAGTTCGCCCTGGCGCATCTGTCCAATCTCACAGCAGCAGTCGTTGAGTAGTCGTGCAATCCAGGATTAGATTTACGTAGCGAGAAGCGAGCCTTGACGCGACCTGATGATTTCAGTCTTCCGGCGCTTTATGCGGCGCTTGATGCGCAGCGGCAAGCGCGGGGGCTTTCGTGGGCTCAAGTGGCAAGGGAAATCAATCGGAATCCCGTGCGCCCCGCGCGTCGTCGGCTGAGTTCCTCGACGGTGACTGGCACACGTTTCAGAAGAGTGGCCGAGGGTGACGGAGTTTTGCAAATGCTCCTCTGGCTGGATCGAACGCCGGAGAGCTTCGTGCCCGGCCATCCGACGGCCAAAGGGGCGAGTGAAGCGTTGGTGAGGCCTTCCGCACAAGGGGTTTTGCGATTTGACACGAGGAAGCTTCACGGCGCGCTCGACGCGCAACGCACTGAGCGAGAAATGACATGGGCACAGGTCGCAAGGGAAGTCGGCCTCGCTGCCTCGAGCCTCACGCATCTATCGAAAGGAGGACGAACCGGGTTTCCGGATGTAATGCGGATGGTCAAATGGGTGGGCCGTCCGGCCAGCACTTTCACGCGGGTATCAGATTATTGATAAACGAGATTGAGGTGTTTCGACAGGCGGAACGGGAGACGGAGGTTCGTGCCGCGAACTTGTCCGCTGCGCGCCGTTGACGGTGCTTGACACGCTTTCTACAATATAGGTAGCGCTCTTTAGCACTTAGCGTAGAGTGCTGCTATGAGGAATCCAGCTCTTCAGGAACGGCGCAACAGACAGATACTCGCGGATCTCGTGCGCACGTATATCGAGACGGGTGAGCCCGTGTCCTCGCGCGCGATTTCCAAGCGCTTCGAAGAGACGCTGAGCACCGCTACGATTCGCAATGTGATGGCCGATCTTGAGGACGGCGGTTTTCTCTATCAGCCGCATACTTCGGCCGGGCGCGTGCCGACCTCGGCTGCGTACCGTTTCTTTGCGCAGGAGATCGCCTCGCAAGCCACTTTGACTTTGGACGATAGAAATTGGATCCAGCGCGAGATGGGCGGAGCGAAGACGGCTTCCGAGATTACCGAGCGCGCCGGCCATGTCCTGGCGGAAGTATCCAACGGGCTCGGAATCATTGTTTCGCCGCCGCTCGGGAGGACCGTGCTGGAACACGCGCGGATGTGGCTTCTGCCGGACGGCCGCGTCGTCGTTGTACTGATTTCTCCAGGCGGGAACACACGGGACAAAATCCTTCGACCGATTCGGCCTTTCGCGCAGGGCGAATTGGACGCCACAGCGGACTTTTTGAACCGGCACTATTCCGGTTGGACGCTCGAAGCCATACGCGGCGACCTTCTGCTAAAACTTGCCACCGATCGCGAGCAATACGAAGGAATAGTGGGAAACGCACTAACGTTGTGGGATCCGGCGATGCTGGGCGAAAGCCAATCGAGCCAGGTCCACGTCGAGGGCACGGCACAAATCGTGGGCACGCCTGAATTCATTAATCAAGCGCAACTGCGCGAATTGCTTGCGGCCATCGAAGAAAAACATCGGCTCGTAACCGTTCTCAATGCGTGCATCGAAACGCCGGAGCCGGTTCACGTACAGATCGGCGTGAAGGAAATTTCGGAGGCGGGAGATAATTTTGCCATCATCAGCGCGCCTTACACGCGCAACGATTTCGTACAAGGGTCGCTGGGCGTGCTCGGGCCGACGCGCATGCATTATGAGCGCGCCATGACCGCTGTCGCGTACGTGGCGCAGCTATTCAGCGAAGCATTGAGTAAAATTTGAAAGATTTTTTCCAGAGGAGAGGCAGCAAAGTGCCCGACAAGGACTCACCTTTCAACGCCGAAGGCCGGGAACAAAACGCCGCCATGGACCCATCCGATGAGGCCAAGCTTGCCACGGATTCCGCGGCAGCGGACGCGGAAGTAGCAAAGCTGGCCAGCGACTTGAACGAATTGCGGCAGACGCTGATGCGCCGCCAGGCCGATTTCGACAACTACCGCAAACGCATCGAAAAAGAGCGCGCGGATGACGCTAAGCGCCACACTGCCCGGGTAATCGAAGGCTTAATTCCGATCATCGACGGCTTCGAGCACGCCCTTGCTGCGCATCGCGAAGCCGAATACGAAAATTATCGCAAAGGTTTCGAGCTGATCTACAAACAACTCGTGGACAATGTTACGCGCCTGGGAATCGAGCGCATCGATCCGCTGGGCAAGCAGTTCGATCCGCATCTTCACCAAGCGATGGACCGCACGGAAACCATCCAGCAAGAAGACGGCACGATTCTGCAAGTTTTTCAACCCGGCTACCTCTTTCACGGGCGCGTCCTGCGCCCCGCCATGGTCCGCGTAGCCGTTCACCCGGGCGGCGCATCGAAAGAAGCGGCGAATTAGGGCGATTCACCACGAACCCATACCAACCGAGAGGATTGCATGCCAAGAGGGAACCAAAAAGATTTCTATGAGGTGCTCGGCGTCTCGCGCACTTCTTCCGTGGAAGAGATCAAGTCCGCCTATCGCAAAGCGGCTCTGCAGTGGCACCCGGATCGCAATCCGGAGAACAAAGAAGAAGCGGAAATAAAATTCCGCGAATGCACCGAAGCCTACAGCATCCTGAGCGATCAGCAGAAGCGCGAAGTCTACGACACGTACGGCCACGCGGGCCTCTCCGGCGCCGGCGGCGGAGTGGACTTCCACAGCACCGTCTTCCGTGATTTCCACGACATTCTCGGCGACTTTTTCGGCTTCGAGGATCTCTTTTCCAGCGGCGGTGGTCGCCGCAGCCGCCGACAGCAGCGCGGTTCCGACCTTCGCTATGACATGACGCTCACCTTCGAGGAAGCCGCCACCGGCGTCACCACAAAAATCAAGCTTCCGCGTCAGGAATATTGCGAAGCTTGTAACGGCACCGGAGCCAAAAAGGGCACTGGCGTCGTCGCTTGCCAGACGTGTGGCGGCCGCGGCCAACTCGCTTACCAGCAAGGCTTCTTCACTATTTCGCGGACTTGCCCCGCGTGCCAGGGCGCCGGACAAATCGTCCGCGAGCGCTGCCCCGATTGCCGCGGCCAAGGCCGCATCGAGCGCGAAAAAACGATCGAGCTGCGCATTCCGCCCGGTGTCGATTCCGGCACGCGCATGCGGGTCACCGGCGAAGGCGAGCCCGCGCCCAATGGCGGCGCGCCCGGCGATCTCTACGTCGTCCTCGACGTGAAGGAACATCCCTTTTTCGAGCGGCGCGGCGCCGATCTCTACTGCACGATTCCGCTCAGCGTCACGCAAGCCGCCCTCGGCACCGAGCTGCAAGTCTCTGGCCTTAACGGCGAGGAAAAGCTAAAAATTCCTGAAGCTACGCAAAGCGGCGCGGTTTTCCGCATCAAGGGCAAAGGTCTCGCCGACCCGCGCGGCGGCGGCAAAGGCGATCTCTACTACCACGTCCGCGTTCTCACGCCGGCGAAGCTCACCCGCGAGCAGCGCAAGCTCCTCGAACAGCTCGACGCCACTCTCAAAGTGGAAAACAAGCCTGCCGACCGCAATTCGACGATCTTCGATAAAGTGAAAGACATCTTCGGCTAGGGCAGGGCACAACTAGTGCGATAGAATCCCCGCGTGCGCCGCAGATTCTTCGTCGATAAATTTGATGCCAGCGCTACCGCGGTGATAGAAGGCGATGCCGCGCATCATCTCGGCCACGTTCTCCGCGCGCAAACCGGCCAACTCTACGAATTGAGCGACGGCGCATCCGCCTGGCTCGCCCGCATCGATTCTGTCTCGCGCAAGCGCGTGGAATTTGCGCTGATTGAGCAACTCCCCGCTCCTCAAACCACTGTCGATGTCACTCTTCTTCTCTCTATCGTCAAGTTTGACGCCTTCGAATGGGCCATCGAGAAGGCCACCGAACTCGGCGTGGCGAGAATCGTTCCCCTTGCCGCTGCCCGCTCCGAAAAAGGCCTTCTCGCCGCCGCCACAAAACGTTCGCATCGCTGGCAAAAGATTCTCCTGGAATCCTCCCAGCAATCCCGCCGTCTCCGCGTTCCGGATCTCGGCGAACTTGCCAAGCCAACACAGGCCTTCGCCGCTCAGACCGCCGATTTCCGCCTGATGCTCTCCGAGCGTAGCGACGCGCCCTCGATCCGCAATTCTCTTGCACTTGCGAATCGCGCAAAATCGCCTGCTACCGCCGCTCTTGCGATTGGCCCCGAAGGCGGCTGGACTGACGACGAACTCGCCGGCGCCCGCGCCGCTAGTTTCCAGGAAGCCTCCCTTGGCCAACTTATTCTCCGCACCGAAACGGCCGTCATAACCGCGCTCGCCAATCTAAATTTCGTCCTCTCTCTCGGCTGAGCTGATCCGCCTTCGGGCAACGCCTTCACGTGCCGCGCGAATCTAATCTAGCGGCTCGGCGAAATCGCCCATCCCTCAACCCGTCGCGCAAATCGAAACTAAGCGTCCGCAATCCCCGTCTTAAGTAAAATATGTTATAAATAGAAGGCAGCAGAAAAATGCAAAGCACGGACCAGAACCAACCTCTATCTCCTTCGGTTCCGGAAACTCCACCGCCGGCGCCTCAACCATCCCATTCTCTGAGCAACGAAGTCCGCATCTGGACGCGCGATCTTCTCATCGCCATCGGCCTCGCGCTCGTTATCATCGTTTTCCTCTACCAGCCTGTAAAAGTTGAAGGCACCAGCATGGCGCCGCTCCTTTCCGACCAGGAGCGGATCTTCATCAACAAATTCGTCTATCGCTTCGAGCCCATCGAACGCGGCGATGTCGTCGTGTTCTGGTATCCGCTCGACCGCTCGAAATCATTCATCAAGCGCATCATCGGCCTGCCGGGAGAAAAGGTTGAGATTCACCAGGGCGTCGTCTATGTCAATGGCCGCGCCATTCAGGAGCCGTACGTCCCCGCGCAATATGAGGACCTGAGCGACTTCGGCCCCATCCGCGTTCCCCGGGCCAGCTATTTTGTTATGGGCGACCACCGCATCAGCTCGAACGATTCGCGCGTCTTCGGCCCTGTGGCCAGCAAATACATTTATGGCCGCGCCGTTTTCGCGTATTGGCCGGTCGACCATTTCGGCTCGCTATACACGACGGAAGCCAGCACCAAGAAATGACTGCATACGATATAGACGGCATACTTTGATGATCATACAGGGAGGACCATCTGACCGAAGTTCCGCACCGGCCCGCCACGCTCGCTCTCGAAGACGGGCGCGTCTTTAACGGCCGCGCTGCTGGCGCGATCACGCGCCGGGGCGGGGAAGTCGTTTTCAATACCAGCCTCACCGGTTATCAGGAAGTTTTCACGGACCCAAGTTACGCGGGCCAAATCGTTTGCTTGACCTACCCTCATATTGGAAACGTCGGCGCCAATCTCGACGATGAAGAATCTTCGCGCCCGTATATCGAATCGCTCATCGTGCGCGAATTCTCGCAAATTTCCTCGAACTGGCGCTCCACGGAAACCGCCCAGCTCTATTTGAATCGCCACAAAATTCCTGTCATTTGGGATATCGACACGCGCGCGCTCGTTCGTCACATTCGCAATGTCGGCGCGCTGCGCGGCGTTGTCTCCACCGACGGCACGCCCGCCGAACAATTAATCTTCGAAGCCAAGCAATTGCCTGCCATGGCCGGGCAAGAACTTGCCAGCCGCGTCTCCTGCCAGCGCGCCTACGGCTGGGAAAAAAGCTCCATCGAACTAACCATTCCTCCATGGTCGGAATCCATGGGCGAGTCGGGCAGAGGTTCGGACGCGCCCAAATTTCGCGTCGCGGCTTACGATTTCGGCATTAAGCAAAATATTCTCCGCTTGCTGGTCGATCATCATTGCGATGTCTGGGTCGTCCCCGCGCAAACCACCGCCCAGGAGGTTCTCGACCTCAAACCCGATGGCGTTTTCCTCTCCAACGGTCCCGGCGATCCGGAACCAGTCGGCTATGCCGTCGAAAATATTCAGAAGCTGCTTGGCCGCGTCCCCATCTTCGGCATCTGCCTCGGCCATCAGCTCTGCGGACTCGCGCTCGGCGGCAAAACTTTCAAGCTAAAATTTGGCCATCACGGTTCGAACCATCCCGTACAGAACTTGCTTAACCAAAAGGTCGAAATCACCGCCCAAAATCACGGCTTCTGCGTCGATCCCGAATCGCTCCCCTCGAGCGACGTGGAGATCACCCACGTCAATCTCAACGACCATACCAACGAAGGCATGCGCCACAAAAAACTCCCTCTCTTCAGCGTTCAGTACCACCCGGAAGCCTCCCCTGGCCCGCATGATTCCCACTATCTCTTCACTCAATTCACCGACATGATGAAGGACCACGCCCATGCCGGAGGCTCGCGCCGATGAAGCATCTCGCGACTGCGCTCTTTGCCGTCTTGCTTAGCGCTTGTCCGGCGTGTCCGCGCGCCAGTGTCGAAGTTCTGGAGATTCACCCGTCCACGCAGAAGCCGCTCATCACTGTGTTGAAAGACGGTGCGCCACAGCAGGGTGCAACACTGGCGGTCTTCACGAACAATGGGAAGGAAAAGCTGATCGTGACGACAGATTCTCACGGCATAGCCAAGCTGCCGCACCTTCATCCCGGGATCTATCGTATTGACGCCTCCACGTCGCCCACGCTCCGAGGTGCTCTTTGTCTGAAAATCGCAGCGGCTCACCAAAAAACCTCGAGCGCGTTCACTATAGGACTCCGGGTGCAACCTCCGCCACTACCTACTTTTGAGGAAATGGTGGCCGCTGCGCAGGCCTCCCCCGTTAGCGTTTCCGGTCGCAACTTCTCCGGCACTGTTTTCGATCCATCGGGAACCGGTATTCCTCGTGTTTCTATCTCCATTTTCAAGCAGTCATCTGGTCCTGCGGGGCACCCTCGTAAGATTCGGTCAGACGAACACGGCCGCTTCTCGGCCAGTCCATCGCCAGGACGCTATACCGCCGTCTTTGCCGCCCCAGGTTTTGCGGTTCAATTCTTAACCATTGAAATTGCGCGCGGGGCGATTCAGAACCCCGTTACCGTGAAGTTAACGCTGAGGCTCGGCGCGATCACTGAAAGCGTGGCCGTCGCTTCGAAAAATGAAAATCACTAGATTGGAGCTGGCAACGCTACCTCTGACTCACCATGCCCAAACGCACTGACATCAAGAAAATCCTGATTATCGGTTCTGGCCCCATTGTGATTGGCCAAGCCTGCGAATTTGACTATTCCGGCGCACAAGCTTGCAAAGCTCTCCGCGCCGAAGGCTACGAAGTCGTCTTGGTCAATTCCAATCCCGCGACGATCATGACCGATCCGGAATTGGCTCACCGCACCTATATCGAGCCGCTGACCAAGGAATATCTGCAGGAAATTCTCGCTCGCGAAAAGCCGGATGCGCTCTTGCCTACCGTTGGGGGCCAAACGGCGCTAAATCTTGCCGTCGAGCTAGCCGAAAGCGGCATTCTCGAAAAGTACAAAGTCGAAATGATCGGCGCTTCGCTGCGCGCCATCAAAGTCGCCGAAGACCGCCTCTGGTTCAAAGACGCCTGCCGCAAAATCGGCCTGGAAGTTCCGGCCTCGGCGCTCGTCAATAACGCCCAAGACGCTCTGCGCTTGTGCGATCAGCTTGGCTTTCCACTTGTGATCCGGCCTTCCTTCACGCTCGGCGGCACTGGCGGCTCGATTGCGTATAACAAAGAAGAGTTTGGCGAAGCCATCGCTCACGCTCTGGACATGAGCCCCGTTCACGAAGCCCTTGTCGAAGAATCCGTCCTCGGATGGAAAGAATACGAGCTCGAAGTCATGCGCGATCATCGCGACAACTTCGTGGTCGTCTGCACCATCGAGAATTTTGATCCCATGGGCGTTCACACCGGCGATTCCATCACCGTTGCTCCGGCACAAACTTTGACCGACAAGGAATACCAGCGCATGCGGGACGCGGCCGGTGCCATTGTCCGGGAAGTCGGGGTAGAAACGGGCGGTTCGAATGTCCAGTTCGCCATCAATCCGGAAAACGGGCGTATGGTGGTCATTGAAATGAATCCGCGCGTTTCGCGAAGCTCCGCGCTGGCTAGCAAAGCCACCGGTTTCCCGATTGCCAAAATTGCCGCACGTCTGGCCGTCGGCATGACGCTCGATGAAATTCCGAACGACATTACCAAGAAAACGCCAGCCTGTTTCGAGCCGACTATCGACTACGTGGTCGTGAAAATTCCCAAATGGCAATTCGAAAAATTCCCCGGCGCTGACAGCACTCTAGGCACGCAAATGAAGTCCGTTGGGGAAGTGATGGCCATCGGCCGCACCTTTAAGGAAGCCTTGCAAAAGGGAATTCGCTCTCTTGAGCCGCACACGCCTTGGCGCGCCCCCGCGGAAACGCCGGACTCTCTCTTGCGCGAAAAACTTGCCACGCCGCGCCCCGACCGCATTCATTGGCTCTTGACTGCTGTCGACAAAGGCTTGCCCGCCGAAGAAATTTGCGATCTCACCAAAATCGATCCGTGGTTCATTCATCAAATCGAAGAGCTCGTAGCGATGAACCGCCGCGCTGCCGGCGTAACCGTTGAAACCGCTTCGAAAGATCTCCTGCGTGAAGTGAAGCGTCACGGTACCAGCGACGAGCAGCTTGCGCAAATCTGGAAAAGCACGCCCGCTTCCGTTCGCCTTCAGCGTGCCCGCTATGGTGTGGCTCCGGTCTTCAAGCGCGTGGACACCTGCGCCGCCGAATTCGAATCTTATACGCCGTATCTCTATTCCACCTACGAGGACGAGGACGAATCCGACGTCCATGCGCGTCCCAAAATCATGATCCTCGGCAGCGGTCCGAACCGCATCGGACAGGGAATTGAGTTCGATTACTGCTGCTGCCATGCGGCCTACGCTCTTCGCGAAGATGGTTTCGAAACCATCATGGTGAATTGCAATCCCGAGACGGTCTCGACGGACTACGACACCTCCGACAGACTTTATTTCGAACCCCTCACGCTCGAAGACGTTCTCGCCATTGTCGATCGCGAAAAGCCGCAAGGCGTCATCGTCCAGTTCGGCGGGCAAACCCCGCTCAATCTTGCACAGGAACTGAAGCGCAACGGCGTGCCCATCATCGGTACCGCGCCTGAATCGATTGACTTGGCCGAAGACCGTCGGCGTTTCGGTGGGTTGCTTGAAAAATTAAAAATTCCTCAGCCGCGCAACGGCACCGCGCTGATTCCGGAAGAAGCAGCGCGCGTGGCCGCCGAAATTGGCATGCCCGTTCTGGTGCGTCCAAGTTATGTTCTTGGCGGACGCGCCATGGTCATCGCCTACGACGTGAACACCGTGCAAGATTATGTCGCGCAAGCTGCGCTGATGGGCCCTGCGCGTCCCGTTCTGATCGATCAGTTTCTCGAGGAAGCTACCGAAGTCGATGTCGACGCTCTCGCTGACGGGACCGACGTTGTTATCGGCGGCATCATGGAACACATCGAGGAAGCCGGCGTACATTCCGGCGACTCCTCCTGCGTGTTGCCGCCGGTCAGTTTGTCGCCCGCGGTCCTCGAACATATCCGCGAGTACACCAAACGCCTGGCGCTGGCGCTTAAAGTAATTGGGCTGATGAACGTGCAGTACGCCATCCAGCGCGATACCGTTTACGTCCTTGAGGTTAATCCACGCGCCTCGCGCACTGTTCCTTACGTTAGCAAGGCGACCGGCGTGCCCCTTGCCAAAGTCGCCGCGCGCCTGATGGCTGGCAAAAAACTGGCAGACATGGATCTGCCGCTCGTGCAACACAACGGCGTCGCCGAAGTTGCCGTCCACGAATTCTACTCCGTGAAATCGCCGGTGTTTCCGTTCAACAAATTCCGCGGTGTGGACACCATTCTGGGACCCGAAATGCGTTCCACCGGCGAGGTCATGGGAATTTCCACGTCGTACGGGTTGGCGTTCGCAAAGGCGCAACTTGCTGCTGGTCAAAAGCTTCCACGCAAGGGTACGGTTTTTCTCAGCGTCAATGATCGCGATAAACGGCATCTCGGTTCGCTCGGTAAAGAACTGCAGGACCTCGGCTTCCGGCTGCTTGCGACGCGCGGCACTGCCGCCGCGCTCGAGGCGGCCGGCATCGCGGGCGAATCCGTTTTCAAAGTGAACGAAGGGCGCCCCAACATCGTCGACCTCGTGAAAACCGGCAAGATCGACCTGGTCATCAACACGCCCCTGGGCCGCGAATCCTTCTACGACGAAAAATCCATTCGCCGCGCCGCGATTCGCTACAATATTCCCTGCATCACGACGCTTGCGGCTGCCCACGCCGCAGCCCGCGGAATTCGCGCGCTGCTCGATCAGGGCACAGAAGTTGCGGCTCTACAGGATTTGCATCGCGGCAGCGTTGCCACTTCCGGCAGCACAGCCTCAGGAGACTAGCCTGGTAGGTCTTTGGAGAATGACCATGAATGTATCCGGTGTTTTTCCCGCACTCACCACGCCTTATGCCGCCGATGGTTCCGTTTCGGTCGAGCACATCAAGCACAACATTCGCAAATACAACGCCACTGGTGTCGCGGGCTTCGTAGCCATCGGCTCGACGGGTGAGTCTGTTCTGCTTTCGCGCAAGGAAGTCGAGACCGTCTTCGTCGCTGTGAAGGAATCTGCCGCGCCTGGAAAATTGCTGATTGCGGGGACCGGCGCCGAATCCACCGCCGAAACCATCGAGCGCACAAAGTGCGCCGCCGAACTCGGCTATCAAATCGCGCTCGTCAAGACGCCCTATTACTACAAGCCGGTCTACAAGCCCGAAGTCTATATCGCGCATTACCGCCGGGTCGCCGATGCTTCTCCCATTCCCGTGATGTTGTACTCCGTACCGCAATTTACCGGAGTCACTCTCGAAGCTCCCGAGATCGGCGTCCTCGCTCAGCATCCCAACATCATCGGTATCAAAGAAAGCTCCGGTAACGTGCAGCGGGCAGCGGAAATTCTCGCTGCCGTTCCATCCTCCTTCAAGCTTTTGGTAGGCTCGGCGAGCATGATGTTTCCCTCGCAGATCCTCGGCGCGGTCGGCGCGGTGCTTGCTCTGGCCAGCGCGCTGCCAGAGCTCAGCGTTGCCGTCTTTGAGGCCGTTCGCTCAGGCGATCTCGAAAAAGCACGCGGGCTGCAATCCGCAATTCTGCCCGCTTCAAAACTTATCGTCGGCCAGTGCGGAATCCCCGGAGTAAAATACGCCATGGACCAGGCCGGCTATCGCGGCGGCGATTCGCGCCTTCCTCTGCCGCCACTGCACGAAGACCAGAAACTCGCCATCCGAACGCTAATGGCCAAAATGCAGGCGCACACTTCCATAGCCGAATCCGCTCGCCTTTCCGGCGCCGTCTCCGTCTAAGCAAAAGACGATTCGCGCCGATTCGCCGGCGGCTTGGGCCTTCGGCTCGGGGTTCTGCGGGTTGCCCGATTTGCTGTGACGAAAGGCTGTCGGTATCATCTAATTCCCGATGGAATGTAGAAGCCTGCCGTTTCGACAGCTCCCGCATCAGTCCAAACTCTTTCTCCAATTCCTCGATAACTTTTCCTACGTCAAGCAGTTCTACGGACATCCGCCAACGATCGCAGCGGCAAAGAAGGCTGCGCGTTCGCTCGAGTATCCGCGGGAGCGCAGGGCAGAAGTTGCCGCGATTTTGGCCGAGCAAAACGCGGCGTTCGGAGCTGGCGAGGCGACACGCGAAAATTTGGCGCGTTTTTCCAAGGGCGCCGCTGCCGTTGTTAGCGGTCAGCAAGTCGGATTGTTTAGCGGGCCGGCGTATGCCATTTACAAGGCGGTGAGCGCGATTGAAATCGCGCAGGAGTTGACGAAAGCGGGAGTGGATGCGATTCCGGTATTCTGGATGGCCACGGAAGACCACGATCTGGATGAAGTGCGGTGTTCGACTTGGTTTCACAATGGCAAACTGAAGCGCTTCGAGCTGCCGGGGAACGGCGGCGCGGGACTGCCGGTGGGGCTCATCGCGCTGGGCGGGCAAGTGCAGGAAATGGCGGACGAAGCCGCCGGGATCTTGACGGCCGCGGGCGGAGAATTTGTTGCGGCGATTTTCCGCGAGAGCTACGGAGCGCAGGAAACATACGGAAGCGCCTTTGGAAAATTGTTTGCGCGGTTGTTCGCGGAGCAAGGGCTGATTTTGCTCGATCCGCTGGACGCGCGGCTGCATCGCGTCGCTCGAGAAGTCTTGTCTAAAGCGGTCGAAGAGCGAGGCGCGCTGAGCGAGGCGCTGCTTGCGCGCGGCAAAGAACTGGACAAGGCGGGTTTTGCGGCGCAGGTGAAAGTGACGGCGCGCAGCACGCTGCTTTTCCGCATGGGACAAGGCGCGCGAAGAGACACGCAAAAAGACGACGGCGTGACCACGCGAGAAAGCACGGAAAAAGGCGTGCGGCAGCCGGTCACTTTTAGCGCGGGGAAATTTGTTTGCGGCGAGCAGAGCTGGACCAAGGAGGAATTGGTCCGAGCCGTGGAAGCCGAGCCTGAAATGTTCAGTCCCAATGCGCTTCTCCGCCCGGTGCTGCAGGATTATCTTTTGCCGACGGCGGCGTATATCGCGGGGCCCGCGGAGATTGCGTACTTTGCGCAGGCGGAAGTGATTTACAAGAAATTGCTGGGGCGGATGCCGGTGATTTTGCCGCGCGCGTCGTGCACGATTCTGGATGCGAAAGCGGGGAAGCTGCTGCGGCGATATGGATTGAAGGTCGAGGACGCCTGGCGCGGTGCGCAAGAGCTTCGGCGCAAGATGGAAACGGCGAGCGTGCCGCCAGCGCTGGGAAAGAATTTCGATAAGACGTTGAAAGAAAGCGTGCGCGCGCTGGCGCAACTGAAAAAGCAGATTGTGCGGCTCGATCCGACGTTGTCTGGGGCGGTTGAGACGGCGCAGAAGAAAATCGCGTTTCAGCTCGAAAAACTGAAGCGCAAAACAGGGAAGGCGCAGGCGCTGAAAGCCGGTCTGATTGCCGCACATCAAGAGTTTCTTGAATCGCTTCTTTACCCTCATAAAATGCTGCAATCGCGCGAGTTGTGCTTCCTGCCGTTCCTAGCAAGCTGGGGCATGGGCGCGTTGAAGGAGTTGCAGAAGCTATCCGGAACCGCGAAGTTGAACGAGCACAAGATTCTGAGGATCCCGTGAGGGTGAGCAAGTTCGGGAGAACCCCACCCGTTTTTTTTCGCAAGTGTTCATTCTAAAGAGTTCTAAGTCCGTACTTTTTGGAAGTGAGGATTCTAAAGGGGTTACGCTGCTGTTTTGCGGAAGTGCGAATTCTGAAGGGGATAGTACTGAGTGGTGAATGACTAGCCGCGGGAAAAAGAGCAGATTTTTCTCGCGCAGAGGGCGCGGAGACGCAGAGGTCCTAGGCTTCCTCGGAACGACCACTGGCGGGAGGCGCCCCCACCCCGGGTGTTTTTTGTAAAGAGTGCGGAAAGCATTGAAAGGATTGAGGATGGCGTTTCGCGCGGGGCAAAAGAGTGCGTAAGAGTATGAAAACAAAAGAAGCGTAAGTTCCACGGAATGAAATTGATGCGGAGTGTTGGTAAGCGCGACGGTGGGGTTCCAGGGGCGGGCGGGTAGCGGAGGCAAAGCGGTGACTCCTTTCTCCTCCGCGACGAAAGAAGAGCCAAGCCAGCAGATCTTTGTTTATTGTCAAGTAATAATTATAAGTCGTTAGACATCAGCGGGTTGCGGGCGGCGAATGCGGGGTTGGGATAGGAAGAAGGAGTCAGAAGTCGTACCCTGAAAGCCCGCGCGAATGCGGCAGTCAAGAGCAACTGCCAAGGCTTTGCCGCCCGCCGGATCGCCGACGCTGGGGGGAGTCGCCATGGAAGACAAACGTCCGCTTTCGGTGACGATTATTGCGTGGGTGTATATCGCGGTGGGGGTGGCCGGGTTTGTTTTCTACTTCACGCAGCTGCACGGGGCAAGTGCGTTCCAGCTTGATGGGTTGTTGGTGGAACTTGTACGGTTTCTGGCGATTGTGGCCGGAATATTTATGTTGCGCGGGCGGAACTGGGCGCGATGGCTGGCGATTGTCTGGATCGTGTTTCATGTTGGCTTGAGTGCGTTTCACCCGTGGCGTGAGTTGGCGGTTCACAGTGTGTTGTTTGTCGTGTTTGCTTGGTGCCTTTATCATCCTGGAGCCCGGCGGTATTTTCGTGGCGCGCGAAACTAACCGACATAACGTACCGTTCCTACGTTCGGCGCAGCTCTTCGATCTCGAATATCTCCGACTCTGGATACGAGGTTAGTTAACGTTGATGTACGACGTAGAGGCTAGTCCGCATATCAACCCCAAGACCCAGGTTTAGAGGACGAAGCTGGGGCACCCGCGAGCAAGGGAAAGACAAAACGTCCAGAAGCAAACCGGACGCCCGGGGCACCTAGCGTCTGGTTTTCGATGAGGCCGAGGACGCGAAATTGTTCCTAAAGGGCCGTAGATTCACGACTTACCGGGTACTGGGGCTATTTTCGAGTTATTCCGACTCCGCCGTAGAGGTTCCCAGAATGTGACGCTCGTACCTGAGTCAAGCGCAAATCGCGTCAGATAGGAAGAAGCGCCTCGTCGACTCTCAGTATACGAGCTGTGAACGGGTACCCGATTCGAGCGCATGATTATGAACTCGCTTCTGAGCCTTCTTCTCGTGCCTTTGCTGTGCGCCACTGCAGTCGCGGCTCAACAGGACAAGCCTCTTACAGAGCCTGGCAGCGCTACAATCCACCTGGACGCGAGCGATCAAGCTTACAATGCGAATGCTCACGCATTCGTTGATCTGCCGCTGGCGCAACTGGTCGGACGCATTCCAGAACTGAAAACCCTTCAGCCTGCACCGGATGAGCAAGGCTTGGCAGAAATTCTGCAGAAGTTGGGCCGAAGCGTGGACGATTTTGTCCGCGAGATTGGTGACCTAATCGCTCACGAGGACTTGACCCAGGAGAAATTGAACGCAAAAGGAAAGATTAAAGCGAAGGAGCATACTGAAGACAGCTATTTGATCCTCCATCACAGCTCCGAATTGCAGGCAAGCATGGAATATCGAATGGACAAAAAAGGGAATCGCCTGGGGCCGATAGGCCTCGAAAAGGGCTATGTGGTCACCGCCGGTTACGCTTTGGACTGTATCCGTTTCTCTAAGGCGGCTCAGCCGCAGTCGAGGTTCCGCTACCTGGGCGAGGAAAGGATTGGATCACGAGACACGTATGTCTTGGCGTTTGCTCAGAAACCCAGCGAGACTACTCTTTTCACCTCGATCAAGGAAATTGGAGGAGCAGATGTAAGCATGCTGACGCAGGGAATCTTGTGGGTGGACAAGAATACTTTCCAAATCATCCGGATGCGGAGCGATCTACTTGAGCCGGCGCCTTCGGCGACGCGCTGGATGATTAACAATGTGATTTCGCTTGATCAAATGACGACGGAAGTAACATTCAGCGAAGTGCAACTTAAGGATGTTCCAAATCCCTTGTGGCTTCCCAGAGATGTGGATGTATACATGGAAATTGAAAAGAGCAAATTCCATAATTTGCACCACTATACGAACTATCGGAGCTATCGCGTCTCCGTCAAAATTGGGACCACGCAATAATCTCAGTTCCGTCAAGTCCTGGTTAAAGCGGTTACCGTACAAGTGAAATCTCCCTCAATGTCCGGTTGCGCGGTCAATCAGGCGCTATGTCAATCCAGCCCAAACGATTATTCTGAAGTGTGACTGAAAATCCAGACACGCCCCCGAAGACCCCGCATCGGAAAGGCACTCTCCGATCCTTCGTTCGATGGTTTCTCACCGGAGTGGCGCTTCTTTGGTCGCTTGCTGTGCTGATCCTTGTGGCTGCCCGGTGGATCGACCCACCGACCACGGCGGTGCACATGGAGCGCCGCCTGGAGGCATGGATTCACCACACGCCGTATCACGAACGATACGAATTTGTTCCGCTGAAAAAAATCTCGCCCGATTTCCAGCATGCTGTCATCGCCGCGGAAGACGCGCGTTTCTACCAGCATCATGGATTCGATTGGCACGCGATGGAAATCGCTGCCGAAGACGATATGGAAGGGGGCCGCATTCGCGGTGGGTCCACCCTTACGCAGCAACTGATAAAAAACCTGTTCTTCGGAACCGGCCGCTCCATCCTCCGCAAGGGCGCCGAATTCACACTGGTCCCAGTGGCCGAATTGGTCCTCGGCAAGCGGCGCATTCTGGAACTCTACCTCAACGTGGTCGAATGGGGCCCTGGTGTTTATGGTGCAGAGTCGGCGTGCCGTTACTACTACCGAACCTCAGCCCAAAGTATCGACCGGGAACGATCGGCGCGTCTCGCCGCAATTCTGCCATCGCCTCTGAAGCGACGGCCGGAGCGCATGAATCGCTACAGCGAGCTCATCCTAGAGCGAATGCGCCAAATGAGTTGGTAATCGTGGATCCCATTGTTGAGAACCTTGGAAGATTCGCACGACTGATCGGACTTGACGGCACCACCGAACGAATTAGTAGCGATCTGTGAACTTCTTGGACATCGGGAGCGTCAACTAACCCTTGAGGAGTAAGTCAGCAAGGGCTTTCCATTCGCAGATGAGCAATAATGCGGGCCACCGGACGTTCTCTTTCCGCACAACCTCTTAGCGAGAGGGAGTCGAACAATGTCTAACGGAATATCAATCTTCCGTTTGTATTTAATGAGGCTGCTTTACCTGCTTAATTTCGCGTTGCTTGGACTTGACGTATGGCCCGTAATTATCAGCCACAAAGGAGCGTGGGACCCGTTGCATGGCGTTGCCTTCAGCTTTTGGGCGGCATTGTCGGCTTTGTCGGGTTTGGGGCTTCGATATCCGGTGAGGATGTTGCCTTTGCTTCTTCTGCAACTGTTCTACAAGGCGGTATGGTTATTAGCAGTGGCCCTCCCGATGTGGTCCGTGGTCCGGACAACAGATCTCACCCGTGCCATGGCTATCGGAGTCATTGTGGATATTGTCTGTATTCCTTGGCCGTATGTTCTAGCGAATTACGTGAAGGCGCGTGGAGATAGATGGAGATGAGTTCTGCGGTCCGTTGGGATTTTGACGATTCCGGCGAGGCGACTAGGTGTATAGTGCTGGACGGCTTAGAAGCAAAATAGAAATTCCGTCCTAGTTCTCCGCAGAGTATATTCCAGGTCAGCGAAACGACAGGCTGCGGAGATGCAACGGTTCAGCAGGCCATGGCGGAGCGCCGAGCGGACGCGCAGACTGCGGTACTACAGATTTTCTGGGGCGAGGTTTGCCACGGCTGGCTCCCCACCACGGTGGGGCCATGCAGGAACATATCCATGAGGAGCGAGGAGATATGAAATCTCATCTGGGATGGATCGCGTTCAACGTGTTGGGGGCGATTGGGCTGATGATGACGGGTTTGGCAGCGGAAGCGCAGACCGGGCAAAACCTGGTGATCAACGGGGATTTCGAAAAGGGCAACACTGGCTTTACTTCGGGATACACCGTGGGTGACGTGTCCAATCCGGGCGGATACGCGATTGGCCCGAACCCATCGACGGCGCAGGGAGCCTTTGGGGATTGGTGCAATTGTGGAGATCATACGACGGGAACGGGAATGATGATGATTGTGAATGGGGCGACTTCCGCGGGAGTGCCGATCTGGGGGGAGACTGTAAATGTCACGCCGTCCACGGAGTACACCTTTTCCTTCTGGGGAGCGGAAGTCGATCACGACAGCTCTTCGTTGCCCCGCGTGTTGGTGAGGATCAACGGCAGAGTGATTGGAAACAGTACGCTTCCGCAGTACAGTCCCGATAACGGCGGAAAATGGGAAAGCCACATGTTCCGCTGGAACTCGGGTACAAGCGATACCGCAGACCTGACGCTTGTCGACCAGAATATAGATTCGGGCTGGAATGATTTCGCGCTGGACGACATCAGTTTCAGCGCTGGGTCAGGAGTTGGCGGCGGGGCGGGAACGCCGGCCGGGAATGCTGCAAGCTCCGGCGCAGTTACCACGCACGCGCAGGTCTCGGTGAAAGATGAGCAGGGAGTGGAAATCCCGCTCAAGCAAGAAGAGAAGCTTGCGGTGATGTTCGTAGAAACCATCGGCTCCATGGAGGACGATTGCAACCGTCACCTTAGCCGGAGATGTTCGCTCGCCGAACTAATCGCTGGACCGAAGTCGCCGGGTTGGAACATCGGGAGGTTGAAGTATGATCCGGCGCGAGACCCGAATTATAAGTACACCGTCACGATTAGCGGGACAGGCTGGGTAGCGAGCGCAACTCCGCAGCGTGCGGGGCTGGGGGGCATTTTCGTGGACGGCAATCACGG
>JBARCY010000174.1:0-11007 GCA_049794595.1 Candidatus Acidiferrum sp. | reverse complement strand
GCTGTTTTTGAAGGCATGGCGCTGAAGAAAGAGGTCTTCGGCGAGCTCGACCGCGTGTGCAAACCTGGGGCCATCCTCGCCAGCAATACATCCACTCTGAACATCGATGAAATCGCATCCGCAACATCGCGGCCGCAATCCGTGATTGGCACACATTTCTTCAGCCCAGCGAACGTAATGCGCCTCCTCGAAATCGTTCGCGGCAAAGCCAGCGGCAAGGACGTCATCGCCACTTGCATGCAGCTTTCGAAGAAACTCGGCAAGGTCGGCGTCCTGGTAGGGAATTGCCGCGGATTCGTGGGCAATCGCATGTTCCATCCTTATGTGCGCGAATCCGTATTTCTGCTCGAAGAAGGCGCGAGTGTTGAAGACGTGGACTCCGCACTCTACGAGTTTGGCATGGCCATGGGGCCGCTGGCCGTCGGCGATCTTGCGGGTCTCGATGTCGGCTGGAGAATCCGCAAAGAATATCGCCATTTGGAGAAGCCTGGGATTCGGCAAGCTTTTGCTGGAGATAATCTTTGCGAGTTGGGCCGCTACGGCCAGAAAACCGGAGCCGGCTGGTATAAGTACGACGAAAACCGCCGCGCAGTTTCCGATCCGGAAGTCGCGCAGTTGGTCCGAAAATGGGCCGCCGAAGCGGGCATTCCGCAGCGGAAAATTTCCAAGGAAGAGATTGTCGATCGTTGCGTCTACGCGCTGGTGAATGAAGGCGCGCGCATATTAGAAGAAGGCTTCGCCTTGCGCGCCGTGGATATCGACATCATTTATCTCAACGGTTACGGATTCCCGGCCTATCGTGGCGGACCGATGTGGTACGCGGACACCGTCGGCTTAAAGAAGGTCTATGATCGCATCGAGGAATTTCACAAGCAGCATGGCGAACTTTGGCAGCCGGCTCCGCTGCTAAAACGCCTCGCTGAAGAAGGCAAGAAATTTGCGGATTTCAACAAAGAGCATGGCGCAGCCGCCTAGCGCCCCGGAATGCACAAGAAATTCTGGGAAAATGATACGCTCTCAACAAGGTTGATGCCCGCACCCGGAAAGGCAATTACTTGAGCCAGCAAGCGCCGCCAACGCCGTCCCCATCACCGCAAGGCTCCGGGGCCCCTTCCGAGCCGTTGATTCGCAACGTCTCCGATACGGCGCGATGGGTCGCCGTCTATCGCGCCCGCGAAACCGAGCGTCCCGATGCACACTTCCGCGATCCCTTCGCCCGGCGTCTCGCTGGCGAACGCGGCGAGCAAATCGCGCGGTCCATGCCTCTCGGCGGCAACAACGATTGGAGCATGATCACGCGCACTTGCCTCGGCGACGATCTCATCAACGAACAAATCCGGCAAGGCGTCGACATGGTCATCAACCTCGCCGCCGGCCTCGACGCCCGCCCCTATCGCATGCAACTCCCGCGCACGCTAAAATGGATCGAGGTCGATCTCCCCGAAATTCTTTCCTATAAAGAAGAAATTCTTTGCGATGATAAGCCCGTTTGCTCGCTCGAACGCATCCGTCTCGATCTTTCGAACGCCGCTGCCCGCCGCGACCTCTTCGCGCAACTCGGCACCCGGGCCTCCAAAGCTCTTATCATCTCCGAAGGCCTTCTCATCTATTTGACGCCCGAGGACGTCGCAGGCCTCGCCAAAGATCTTGCCGCTCCTCCCAGTTTTCAGTCTTGGATTCTCGACATCGCCTCGCCTGGCCTTCTCCGCATGCTTGCGAAAAGATTGTCCAAGCAGCTCCTTCACGCTGCGCCTTTTAAGTTTGCACCTCCAGAAGGCCCAAATTTTTTCATTCCCTGCGGCTGGAAGCCCGTCGATGTGCGTTCGCTCCTAAAGAACGCCGCGCGTCTCAAACGCCTCACGTTTTTCATGAGCCTCATCGCGCTACTCCCCGAAACTGTAAAATCCCGGCGCGATCGTCCCTGGTCGGGTGTGTGCCTCCTCAAAAAGCAGTAGCGCTAGCAGCGCCCGGCCGCTCCGCCGCAATTAAAATTGTTCGAAAGCAAAAACAGGGCTACTGCTCAATCGCAGGAGTTTTGGATTTCCCGCCAGGAAAAATGCTCTTCACGATCACGTAAAGCACGGGAATGAACAGCAGGTTCAGTGTCGTCGCCGCAATCATTCCGCCAAACACCGTCGTGCCCACCGAAATTCGCCCCGCGCGCCCCGCTCCGGTTGCGAACACCAGCGGCACTACACCCAAAATAAACGCGAAGGAGGTCATCAAGATCGGCCGCAACCGGATCCGCGCCGCTTCTATCGCCGCTTCGACAATCGTCATCCCCTTGTCGCGCAATTGCTCGGCGAACTCCACGATCAAAATCGCATTCTTGCTGGCCAACCCGATCAACATCACCAATCCGATCTGGCAGTAAACGTCGTTCTGCAATCCCCGCAGCGATTGCGCGCCGATGGCCCCCAAAATCGCCACCGGTACAGCCATCAACACGATGAACGGCAGCACAAAACTTTCATACTGCGCCGCCAGCGTCAGGTACACCACAATCAACCCAAGCCCAAACAAAATCAGCGCTTTGCCTCCCGACTGAATCTCCTCCAGCGAGAGTCCGCTCCATTCATAAGTCATTCCCTGAGGGAGAACTTTTTTCGAGAGATCCTCCATGGCCGCGATGCCTTCGCCTGAGCTGTGCCCCGGCGCCGCCGAGCCGTCAATTTCCGCCGCGCGGAACAAATTATAATGGCTGATCACTTGCGCGCTCGCCGTCGGCTGCACCGTCACGAGATTATCCAGTGGAATCATCCTGCCGGCGTCCGAGCGCAAATAATATTCACGGATGTCCTTCGGTGCCGAGCGGTACTTGCTGTCCGCCTGCACGTACACGCGATAGGACCGGTTGTTAAAATCGAAATCGTTCACATACTCCGAGCCCATGTACACCTGCAGTGCATCGGTCACCTGGTTCAGCGGCACTTGAAGGCTCTTCGCTTTTTCGCGGTCGATTTGCACCAAGTACTGCGGATCGTTCGCCGTGAAGCTGGTGAATAAGCCGACTAGATCCTTTGTCGCATTTCCTTGTGCTACTAGTTTGTTCGCGGTGTCCGCAATCGTTTGCAGTGAATTGCGGCCGAGGTCTTCCAGCTCATACTGAAATCCACCAAACTGCCCCAGGCCTTGCACCGCCGGCGGATTAAAAGGAATCACCAGTGCACCCTGAATGGCGAAGAGTTGCCCTCTCAGTCGCTGAATAACCGCTGCCGCCGTATGTTGCTCGCCTTTGCGCTCCGCGAATGGCTTCAGGTTGATGAACATCATGGCGCGATTCGGCGCGGCGCCAAACTGGCTGAATCCGGGAAGCGCAAACGCCCCCGCCGCCTCAGGAACATGCGAAAGAGTCTCTTCCACTTTTCCGCAAATCTCGACCGTGTACTGCAACGACGCGCCCTGCGGCGCCTGTATAGCGATGATGATGTAGCCCTGGTCGTCTTCCGGAATGAACGCGCGCGGAACTTTGTTGTAAATCCAGTAAGTCATTCCGAGCGCCGCGAAAAACACCAGCACCGCGGCGAACCGCCAGCCAATCACGTGCCGCACGGCATTCCGGTACAGATTCGTGCCGCCCGTCACCATGCGATTGAACAAATGGAAAAATCTTCCTTCCGCGCGCTCGCGATGATGGCCCAGCAAAATCGCGGAGAGCGCCGGCGTCAGGGTAAGCGCGTTGAATGCGGATATGGAGACGGAGAACGCGATGGTCAGCGCGAATTGCCGGAACAAAATTCCCGTCGTTCCCGGAAACAGCGCAACCGGCACGAAGACCGAAACGAGCACGAGAGAAGTAGCAATGACCGCCCCCGCCACCTCTTTCATCGCCGCGCTCGCCGCGTTGTGCGGCTCCGTGATTCCTTCCATGATGTGCCGCTCGACGTTTTCAATGACCACGATCGCGTCGTCGACCACTAGCCCCGTTGCCAGAGTGATTCCAAAGAGTGTCAGCGTGTTGATGGAAAATCCCAGCAGCTTGATGAAAACGAACGTGCCAATCAGTGCAACAGGGATCGTGACCGCGGGAATCAGCGTGCTCCGCCAATCCTGCAAGAAAAGATAAATCACCGCGATAACGAGGACGATCGCTTCCAACAGCGTGATCAGCACGTCCTGGATCGATTCGCCGATCACCGTCGTCGAGTCGAATGCCACCGCGTATTTCAGTCCCGGCGGGAAGCCTTTCGAAAGCTTCAAAAGCTCGGCTTTCGCGGCGCGGTCCACGTCCAGCGCATTCGCCCCCGGAAGCTGCGTTACGCCGAATCCAACGGCGTCGTGCCCGTTGAACCGCACGCGCACATCATAGTTTTCTGCGCCCAGCTCCGCGCGCCCGACGTCTTTCACCCGCACGAGCGTGCCATCCGTCCCCGTTTTCAAAATGATGTCGTCGAATTCCTGTGGCGTCGTCAGCCTGCCGACGGCCCTCACGCTAATCTGGAACTCCTGGTCCCCCGCGTTGGGCGGTTGCCCGATCTGTCCCGCGGCCACTTGCACGTTTTGCTCTTGGAGCGCGGCGATTACATTCGTTGCCGTCAGCCCGCGCTGCGCCATCTTCGCCGGATCGAGCCAGATGCGCATGGCGTATTTACGCTCGCCGAATATAAAAGCGTCATTGACACCCGGCACGCGCTTCAGCGCATCACGCACGTACACATCGATGTAGTTGCTGAGGAAAAGGCTGTCGTACTCCCCGTGCTCCGAATAAACGCCCGCTCCAAACACGAATCCGCTGGCCTGTTTGGTGATAATCACACCGGTATTCTTTACTTCATCCGGCAGGCGGCCCAGCGCTTGGCTCACGCGGTTCTGCACGTCCACCGAAGCCAGGTCCACGTCGCGTGTTACGTCGAAGGTGACCGTGATCGTGCTCACGCCGCTGTTGCTGCTTGTCGACGTGATGTATTTCATCCCCGGCACGCCGTTGATCGCTTGCTCCAGCGGAATGGTCACCGCCGATTCCACTGTTTGCGCGTTTGCGCCGATGTATGTGCTCGTTACCACCACTTGCGGCGGCGCCAGGTTGGGAAATTGCGCCACCGGCAAAGTGGGTATCGAGATCGCGCCCGCCAAAATGATCATCAGCGCGCACACTGTAGCGAACACCGGACGCCGTATGAAAAAATCAACGAACAATGCCGGGTTCCGCCTTTTTTTGGATTGGGAGGGGGCCGCTCATCGGGTAAGAAGCGCCTAGCGTACTGCGGCGCCTTTGTCGTCGCCCTGCTTCGATGCTTTCTGGATCTGCTCCATCACCGGCATGCCATCCTGCAGGAATTGTGTCCCGGAAACGATGATGTGGTCGCCGGTTTTCAAACCGTCGAGCACGGCGTAGTCGTTACCTATTGTATCGCCCAGCTTTAGAAGCTTTTCCCGCGCCACGGTTCCATTCCCTTCGTGTACGGCGACGAAGACAAAGGCTTGTCCGTTGATTCTCAATACCGCAAGCACCGGCACAACCGGTCCATCGTGCGCTCCCCAGGTCACTTGCGCTCGCACCTGTTGTGCGATGCGCAGCTTAGCCGTCGCATTGGCAACTGCCGCTTTGGCAAGAACTGTTTGCGTGTCCGTCTCAACTTGCGGCGACACAAACGTAACATGCGTGTTGGACACCGAATTGCCGTTCTCATCCAGCAATCGGACAGGCAGGCCCAACCTCAGATCCTTCGCTCGGTCGGCAGGAACGTAAATGTAGGCTTCGAGGGCTCCTGGCAGATCCACAGTGGTCAAGAGCGTCGAAACCGTCACTCGGTCACCCACGCGCACCGGGATATCCCCCACGATGCCATCCACGGGCGCGCTCACGTCGTAATAGTGCAGCTCAACCTTCTGCTGTTCCACCTGATCCGAAAGTGACTTGAGCTGCGCTTCCGCTGAATCGTAGGTCGATTGCGCGCTGTCCAGGTCCTGTTTGCTGATGACACCCGCGGCGAACAGTTTTTGGGCGCGCTCGAAGGAAACCTTCGCGAGTTGCAGCGTGGCCACCTGCGCCGCCCGCGCCGCTTCCTGACCGCTCACTGTCGCTCTTTGCTTCAGCGGGTCGATTTGCAGCAGCGGCGTCCCCGCGCTGACGTTATCGCCAGACTTCACAAGTATCTTGGTGACTTGTCCTTCCACCTGCGGGTTGATCATCGCGGATTGCCGCGACTTCAACACCGACAAGTATTCGGTGGTCTCCGGAATGCGGATCGTTTGCGCCACCTCGACCTGAACGGGCATGGCCATCGGCCCGCCGGCCGCCGGACCCCCTGCGGACGTCTTTCCGCCGCATCCTCCCGCCACGAAACTCCCGGCAACAAGAGGAGCGCTCGCCAGCAGCAGCAACGTCGGCGTTCGCCACTTATTCTTTATTCCGTACAAGGCTGGCATAGTTCAGGCTGTCTCCCCCGGCGCAATCGCAAATTTTACGACACCTTTGCGCCCCCACCAAGGCGCAAAGCAACTCGCCCCTGTTAGACGCTCAGAAAGCAGGCCGGTTATATTTTCGAAGGGGGCTACCTGGAGCGCGGCAGCCCTGCTGCCGCCTTTCCTCTTCTGTCTCTGGCTCAATGCTTCCCACCGCTCCGGAGCGCGGGAATCGTTCAATAAAAGTCGCTAGGATCGATGCGCTTTCCGGAGAGGCCCAATTGAAGGATTTCCATCTGATTCGGCCGGTCAAACACCTTGCCGGGGAAGAAAATCTTCGTCACCACCCGCACGCCGCCAAACGCGATGCCCAGAACAAATGCCGCGACCATGAAGACCCCTGTCCCGATGAATATCTTCACCATCACGCTCGCAATCGGCGGGTCCGTAAGCGTTTGGCTCGGCTCATTCCAGGTTACCTGCGTCCCGTAGCCAATCGCCTCGCGCAGGCTCTTTGCGTACTCGGCTGAGCTCGGTGACAAGACGAGCGATAGCAGCGACCCCTTCCGAACAATGTTCAGCCCTTCTTTTTTCGCGTCGGCGGGAAGCACTTCATCCAGGTGATGGGTGTGTTGCTCCGCAAGCTGCGGCGTGGGATATTCCAGCAGCAGCAAAACTCCGCCTTGCTTATCGTGTCCTGAATAGCGCGCCAGCATTGCCTCTGCGCCAGATGAAAACCCCGCCACATCGGCCAGGCCCGCCATATTCGCCTGTCCCAGCCCGACCAGAGCTGCACGCATCGCCTCCGGTCCCAGCGCGTACCTCTCCGACCCTAGAATTCGCCCTGCCATCGGCAAGTAAGCTCGGACGGGTGGCAGGGGCCCCTTCTCGCTACCCGCTTCAACGGCGTTCACAAGAGCGCCAAGATCGTCTTTGGAAATATTCGATGTGGACCCTAAAACCAAGCTGCCTTCCAGAATGAGTACGCCGTCCTTATCGAAGGCCGCTACTTGACCGAGGTTGGTGGGCACCATTCCGGCCCTCAACTGGCTTGTGTAAACCTCGAACGCGCTGCTTGGGTCGTGGTATCGGCCGCCCCAGATGCCCACGACTTTGTTCCCGGCGCTGAATTCGCATGTGCTGTAATCCCGCATCCCGGTTTCTTTCCAAATCGCTGGAACCACTGGCTTGGCCACGCAACTTGCCAGTTTCCAATCGCTGAATTGTTTTGGAAGGAGACCCTGCTGGGCGGAGAGCGACGAAGCGCTGAGCAGCGTAATACCGCAAACGAGTAGGAGTTGTCGGCGCATCCCTTGCTATCGCTTAGACACCACCAGACTACCTTTGGTTCCGGGATTGTTCAACTTGCGGGGCTGGCGCCGGCCGTCTCAAGGCGTTTTTCGCGGGCAGGTTCAGCGTCACGCTGTTCATGCTCTGCAGGTAATCCGCTACACCCTGGTAAAGCCCCTCCGCCACGCGCTGCCGGTATTCCGGCTGCTTCAACAGCTTCTCGTCGGCAGGATTGCTCAGGAACGAAATCTCCGTGAGGATCGAGGGCATGTCCGCGCCAATCAGCACCACAAACGGCGCTTTGCGCACGCCCCGATTTTTCTCTGCCCTGCTGGCTTTCTGTATGCGCTGTGCCAGCGAATCCTGAATATCGGCCGCGAATTCCTTCGATTCATCGATCTTCTCGTTCTGCGCGATCTTCTTGACCATGTCTTCGAGGTCATGCACGCCCTCATCCGAAGACGCGTTTTCCCGCGCCGCCACTTCCATCGCTTCCGCCGAGCCTTTCAGGTTCAAGTAGTACGTTTCCACCCCGCGCGCGGCGTGGTCGTGGCTCGAGTTCGCGTGAATCGAAATAAAAAGATCAGCTTTCGCCTGGTTCGCGATGTTCGTCCGCTCCTCGAGCGGAATGAACGTATCGTCGGAGCGCGTGTAGGTGATCTCCGCGCCGGGCAACCGCTGCTGGATGATCTTTCCCAGCCGCAAGGCCACGTCCAGACACAAGTCCTTTTCCATCAATCCGGTCGGCCCGATGGTTCCTGTGTCATGTCCGCCGTGCCCCGGGTCGATCACGATGCGCCCTATCTTCAGTCCCAGCGCGCGCGTCAAGGTGGATTGCCCGTCCCGCGTCGGCCCCGGCGCTCCGCTCGGTTGAATCAGGTCGGGCTTCGCATTTGAGGCACTCAGACTTTTTCCGCGAGAGTTTTTCCCTTTTGAATTCGTGCGCGGCGCAACCACGCCGGTGGGCGAAACGCCCGGATCCACCGCCGAGTTTACAGCCGATACTGCTTTGACGTTTCCGGCATCCTCCGACCCGGCGCTGGCTTCCTCGCTTGCTTGGACTGCACCCCGTTTCGCCTTCGCGTTTTGCGAATTTGCCGTGCTCATGATTGCGCGATGCCGCAGGTCCGAATACAGATGAATCACGAGTTGCGGCGGATTATCGACCAGTGTTGCCGCGTAGTCCTGCACTCCATCTACGTCCAGCACCACGCGCACCACGCCCGCATGGTTTTGCGCCACCCTAACGCCGGTCAAAAGCTTTCCGGCGACTTGTATGTTTCCTCGCGCCACCTCCGGCGTCAGCCGCGCCGAGTGCAAATCAAAAAATATACGGTCAGGGTTTTTGATCCGCGCCGAGGTGTATTGAACCGTGTCTTCCATGTCGATCGTCACGCGTGTCTCGTCCGCGTTTGCGCTCGCTGTGATTCGCCGGATCCGTGGTGCGCCCTCGAGGCCATTTCGCGCTGCCGCGTCTGAGTCCTCTTGAGCAGATCCCGGCGGCTCCGGCGGCGCGTCTGCGCCATCGCTAGGGTTCGCCGCGGGCGCGGGCGCTTCGCTGTGCCGCAGCAACGCAAGCTCGGCCAACGCTTCCTGTGCTTCGCGCTTACGTTGGGAGTGGGGATACTTCTTCAGAAAATCTTCGTAGGTCTTCGTTGCTTGCGCGTTGTCGCCGAGCTGATCTCTCTGCAATTTGCCGATCCGCAGCAACGCGTCCTGCGTGTACTTGCTCGCCGGATATTCGCGCACCAGAAACTGATACGAATCCACCGCCGACTGGTAGTAATTCTGTCCGAAGCGGTCTCCCATCTCGGTGTAAAGTTCCGCGACCGACAGCAGCGAATCCGCCACTTCGGGCGCGCGCGGTGTGATCAAGTACACTCGCTTGTAGCTGGAAACAACCAGCTTGTATTCCGCAAGCGTGCGTTTCTCCGTTGGCTTTCCATTCAGAGCCGAGCGTTGCTCTTCCGCTCGCGCGAATTGCGCTTCGGCGGCCTCGCGCTTTACGGCGCTCTTTGTTTGCGTATCCCTGGCCCTCGCAGAGGTCGTGCACACTCCGGCGCAGAGGCCCGCCGTCGCAATTCCCAGTGCTGCAAAAACTGGCGAAAGCCGGGCGAATCTTCTGTGCGAAATTTTTCGGACCCCCAACATGCGCGCTCTACATCCTTGAAATGGAAATCAGCGGCCCCCGCGAGCCTTCACTTCTCAGATCGCCGTGCGATCGGATTGACCGGCGCCGCAACGCGGCAAGCCCGGTCATTTTTGAATCAATCGTTTCGGTAGATGACGCGGCCGTTCGAGTCGACTTCTCTGTGGATTGCGCGCGGATTCGTGAACGCGCCCTCAAGACGACCCGATCCAGGCCTGAAATATGCATCCTGTACCTTCTGCACGTAGTTCCGGGTTTCCCGGAACGCAGGGATGCCGTGAGCCCGATCAACAGCCCCCTCTCCCGCATTGTACGCCGCCAGAGCCAAATCCAGGTTGCCATTGTATCGTTCCAGCAACCACTTGAGATGACTAACCCCAGCGTCGATATTCTGTTGCGGGTTGAACACGTCGTTTGCACCGTATCGTTGTGCCGTCGATGGAATCAGCTGCATCAATCCTCCGGCGCCCTTGCGGGAATACGCCGACGGATTCCAGTTCGATTCCGTTTCAATCACCGCGCGGACCAAAGCCGGGTCCACGTTGTGCCTTGCTGACGCTTCCTTTACGAGCTTTTCGACGCCGTCCCGGTCGATACTCATTTCCGGATGGCTCGGGCCCATAAAGGTAGATTCAGCGGGGAGGTAGATGTTCCTACGCGTTCTCGCGGCCGCCAACTTGACTCGAACCGGCGGATCGGCGTTTACGAACAACGCTCGACCGCTCGAATCCACAGTCCTGACGATTTGGGCGCTCGCTCCGGGCGCGAAACCTGCCGCACACAAAGCGAATGCTCCCAAATAGATGCAAGCCGTGACTGCTGCGCGTTTGCCCATCATGCCTCGGGGAAGGCTGTCTAACGGTGATGCACTTCTATAGCGATACGATAGTCGTGTTCGGGACAGCCTGAGTCGTTTCAAATGACGTTCTTAAAACGCCGCGGAAACGGCTGAAAGGCTGGCTCGTCTTGTTGAAGCCGTGCCCTTCGTGAGGCAATCCCGCGCTCAAGCACAACCGCGCGAGTGTCGCCTGTTGGACACGCTTCTGGCGCTACGGCGTGAATTATAGCAACGGCTCCAGTAGCGCGGGGATAGAACTTAGGGCACTTTTTAGGGCCGATGTGTCTTTTCCGCCAGCCTCCGCCAAATCGGGCCTCCCGCCGCCGGACCCGCCGACCAGTTTGGCAAGCGCCTGTATCAGCTTGCCAGCATGGACTTTAGCGGT
>JBARCY010000173.1:0-7433 GCA_049794595.1 Candidatus Acidiferrum sp. | reverse complement strand
TGGATGACAACCGCGGAGGCGTTCGCTTCGGCGGGCCGATCTTCAAGAATAAGACTTTCATTTTTGCGAACTATGAACTTCGCCGTTTTCCAGAGTCCACCACGTTCACGAGAACCGTGCCCACGGCATCACTGAAGGCCGGCATCCTGACTTTTAAAGACGCAGCTGGTAACACCGACACTTACAACCTGGCAACATCCACAGCCTGCGGCCCGTTAGGTGGGGTCGCGTGCGACCCGCGTGGCTTGGGCATCAGCCCGACAGTTCAAGACTTCTGGAACTTGATGCCTCCGGGAAACTTTGGGGGCCTTGGCGACGGCCTGAACGAGACAGGATACCGAGGTGCAGTCTCGACGCCCTTGGATACTGATTATGGCGTCTTGCGGCTCGATCACAATTTTACCGACAAGTGGCGATTTTCCGGCAGCTATACGTATTGGCGGAATATCTCATATGGAAACCAGATCAGCATCCTCAACGGCAACCCGACAGATGTGAGCACTTCGCCATACCGCACCGCCATGGCAACCGGGCAATTGACCACTCTGCTTTCACCCACTCTGACAAACACTTTCCGGTTCGGCTGGGTCCGCAACTGGCAGAATTTCCAGGTAGAGAGCCCCGCCGTAACGGCGGCCCAGTTTAACCTGCCTGAAACCTCTACCGGAATCAGTGCTGACCCGTTCGTTGCCATTAACCCAGCTGAGGGTTTGCTTGGTGCGCCGATCGACAATACGTCCGCAGGAGCCCGTTTTCAGGACTATTTCGAAAAGAGCGTCCAATTTACGGACGGTATTGACTGGGTCAAGGGAAAGCATACGTTCGAGTTTGGAACGGATGATCGTCACCTTCCCATGCTGACCGATCGTGCCGACAAAGTTGTCAACGGCATCACTTCGCTCGTTACGGTAATGGACAGTGTGGATGGCACGGGGGCGTTCCTGTCGATTCCGGCGTCAAATGCTCCGCCATCGTGCGGAGGAGCAATCACCACAAATTGCTTGCCAGCGGGCCAATTGCCAAATTGGAACCAGCTTTATGCCGGCTCCTTGGGGCTAATTGACAACACCTCCATCTTGGCAGTGCGCGATGGGAGCCTGAACCCGCTTCCTTTCGGCACTCCGTTGAGCAACAACACTGTACAGAACGAGTTCTACTTCTATGGTCAGGACGTTTGGCGTATGACCAACTCTCTGACCGTCAGCTACGGCCTTTCGTATGGCTGGCAAACCGCGCCCACCGATACTCTGGGCCGCCAGACAATCTTGATCGACGCCACAAGCGGCCAGTTTATTAGTGCTCCGAATTACTTGAATAGCAAAGAGACCGGCGCGGAGCAGGGCACCATCTTCAATCCGACAACTGGCTACATACCCGTGAACAGTGCGCACAATCCAGTGTTCAACACCGACTATGGTGATTTGGCTCCGCGTGTTTCCGCGGCGTGGAACCCGAGCTTCAGCGAGGGGTTCCTCGGCCGGCTTTTCGGTGACAAGAAGTCGGTCATCCGCGGTGGCTACTCCATGGTTTACGATCGTGAATCCACCATCGAAACGGTCGTGATTCCAATGCTGGGCGTGGGTTTCGGCCAAACGATTAACAGTATCGAGCCGAACTGCGCAGGAAGCTGCGGCAACCCAGCGGCCACGGATTTCCGCGTTGGCGTCGATGGGGCGATTCCTTTGCCGACGGTCCCGGCGATTTCCAACCCGGTTGTGCCGTCAACTCCGTTCGGGGAAATCTTATCCTTCCAGGATGATCCCAACTTTAAAGTTGGGCGAGGCAATAACATTGACTTGGACATCCAACGCGAGATGCCGCACAGCATGATGTTGGAAGTGGGCTACATTTCCCATTGGGCTTCGCGCCTTCCCAGTTCGGTGGATCTCAACGACTCCCCGTACATGTTCAAGGATACGGCGTCAGGCCAGACCTTCGCTCAGGCGTTCGATGCCGTCGCAGGCGCGCTGCGTTCCGGGCAGACTCCGATGACGCAACCTTTCTTCGAAAATCAGTTACCCGGATACGCTGCGGCTGTTTGTGGCGGCGGGACGAACACGGCGTGCTTGGCATCAGGCCACAGCACAGCTTTCACAACCGGTCTGACTCAAACTCTCTTCCAGAATATGGACCTTTACAGGTTAGGCCAGGGTTTGGCGACATATGACAATCTTCAAACCGTCCTTTCCGAGGAGCGCACCTACGTCGGAACCTCAACCTACAATGCGTTGATTGTTAGCTTGCAGAAGAAGACGTCCCATGGGCTGACATTCCAGGCAAACTACACACTCTCGAAGTCCCTTGACCAGGGGCTCGTCAACCAGGACAACGCTGGCTACTATCTGAACAGTTACAATGTTAACGCCAGCTATGGGCCGTCCATTTACGACCGCAGACACCTCGTAACTGGAGAGTACGTGTATCAACTCCCAGCCGGCAATGGCCATCTTTTCCATTTCAATAATGGACTCGATAAGGCCATCAGTGGCTGGTATTGGTCGGGTGTCTTTGAGGCGTATTCCGGACTTCCAAACACAGTCGGTGAGAGCCCCGAAGTCTGGGGAGTGTCGTCCGTCATCGGCGCCAACGTTCCGGCGATTCCGACCGTGGGATCTTCCGGCTTGAACAACCATCTCCATTCCGGAATAACCGGTTCGAATGGAATCGGTACGGCAACGGATCCGGCAAACGGTGGAACTGGCCTCAACGTCTTCTCCGATCCGGCAGGCGCGTATGGTGCATTTCGTGATGTCAATCTCAGCACGGATGGTCGCGACGGTTCGGCCAATCCGTTCCGCCAACTGGGAATGTGGAACTACGACATGGCGCTGGGCAAAACTACCACGATTCACGAGAGTGTCACGATGGACTTCTCCGCACAATTCCTCAACGTTTTCAACAACGTGAACTTTGCAACGCCCTCATTGAGTTTGCAGAGCCCGTCGAACTTCGGCGAGATCACAAGCTCATTTGTTCCGGCGAACCGCGAAGCCAGCTCTCGTTGGATCGAACTGGGGCTGCGCGTTTCGTTCTAGTTGAAGTTCATCACTCAATGAGAACCCTGGGTTCCATTGCTGGAACCCAGGGTTTTTTGTTGCCTGGCGCTTCTTCCGTTGCCTGCTCAAAACACAAAACAAACGACGGTGCATGAAATGACAATACGTGGTCTGCGGCTCAGAGCTTCGGTCCATTCATCTCGTCCATGCCAGCGCAGCAATGGCTTCCACGAGTTCTCCCTGCAAAGCAAGCGTACGTCAGTGTTCCTGGTCCGCGGATATTCTCAGTTCGTGGTAGCAAGACGAAGAAAGTGGCTCCGGGGCTTGGACTCGAACCAAGATTCTAGGCTCCAAAGGCCCATGTGCTACCAATTGCACCACCCCGGAATCGTGCGGCGGCGTCCCAAGAAGTATAATTAAATGCTCGAATCTTTTGCCATATTTCTTGACCTTGGCTTTCGCCGCGTTTGCCGCTCTTCTCTCAATCTGCTACGCTTCTGTGGCGCTTTCTAGCCGGAGAGGTGTCCGAGCGGCTTAAGGAGCACGCTTGGAAAGCGTGTGTAGGAGAAATCCTACCGTGGGTTCAAATCCCACCCTCTCCGCCATTCAATTCGCTTTCCTCACAGTTTATAGCCAATTTTCCGGACAAAATCATGGCGCGCTTGCGCCTCGGCGGCCCCTTCGACGCCCTTGGGCGAGTTGCCATCCACGACCCCCAAAATGGCTCGGCCCTGCTTGGTCTGTGCGACGATAACCTCTACGGGATTCGCCGTCGCGCAATAAACCGAGCAGACCTCGAAGCAGTCCTTGATCCGCCCGAGAAGGTTGATCGGGTAAGCATTGCGCACAATCAGTATAAACAGATGGCCCGCGCCAATGGCCTTCGCGTTGGCGATGGCGGCGCGCCGCAGCTCGTCGTCATTTGCTTCCACGCGCACCAGGCATGGCCCGGACGCTTCGTTGAACGCGATGGCGAATTTCGCGCCCGGCACCGTATTGACCACGGCTTCAAAAAGGTCCTCGGCTGTCTTGATAAAGTGAGCCTGGCCGAGGATGACGTTGGCGCCTTCTGGAATTTCAATGGGTACAGTGATGAGCTCCATTCTTGACCTCGGTTGGTAATTTCGTTCCGTTTCCGGGCTATAGATTTGCAGTATTCGCTCCGGGCACAAGGAAAGCCATTATCAGCGCGGGAGTTGCGCGAAGCAAGGCCAGCGGCGTTTGGCTACCGGCGTGCTCGCATCAAATGGGTGTGTCCCGGCATCTAAAGACCAACGGGCGCGCTCTTGAGACTTGAGAGATGGCGCTCGCGAAAGTGGGCAGCTTTCAGTCACGAGCTTTCAATTACGAAGGAACGGACGGTAGTCGGGACATGACCACGCTCTTTAGGACTCTTCAGCATACAAAGCGCTTCCTCAAGATCCTCTTTGGATTCACGCTACTGGCGCTCGGCCTTGTGCTGCTCGTGGCCCCGGGGCCGGGCTGGCTCGTGATTCTGCTTGGATTGGGCGTCCTCGCGGCGGAATTCGTGTGGGCGCGGCGTCTGCTTGACCGCATGAAGGAGCAGGGCGCACGCGTGCGCGACTTTGTGCTTCCTCGCGGAAACGCTCGCGGGGCCTGAGTCCGCATCCAGTTCCTGGCAGATTTCTCCTGTTTTTCATCATAATTCACAATCCGTTCGCCCGCGCTTTAATTTCCTCCTGTTCAGAGGTGCCTCGATTGTGGTTCCATTTCCCCTTTCGGGGCGTCAAACGGCGCGGGGGCAATTTTCATGGCCAATACACAGAACAATGAGCGAAGCGATGGGCGAAGCAGCGGACGGAATCGCTGGGCGGGCAAATGGGCGCTCGTAACCGGCGCAAGCGCGGGAATCGGCCAGGCGCTGGCGGAGCAGCTTGCGGCAGGCGGAGCACATCTGGTGCTGACCGCGCGGCGCAAGGACCGCCTCGAACAGCTTGGGGCGAAGCTCCGCAACGACCACGGAGTCAGCGTCGAAATCTTCATCGCGGATTTGGCTGTTCCCGGCGCGCCGGAGCAGATTCGCGCATTCACGCAGTCGAAGAAAATCGAAATCGAACTCCTCGTCAACAACGCCGGGTTCGGCAGTTATGGCTCATTCCATGAAGCGGATGTCCGCCGCCAGCTCGAAATGGTGCAGGTCAACTGCGCCGCCGTCGTCGCCCTGACGCATCTCTACTTGCCCGAAATGGTTGCGCGACGCCACGGCGACATTCTCATTCTCGCATCGGTCGCTGGATTTCAGGCCGTGCCCTACATCTCGACGTATGCTGCGACGAAGGCGTTCGATCTGCGCTTTGCCGAAGGTATCGCAGAGGAAGTCCGGCAACACGGCGTGCATGTCTGCGCGCTTTGCCCCGGCTCGACGTCGACCGAGTTTCGCGAAGTTGCCGGCCAGCCCGAAAACACGTTTCGCGGCGCGGAAACAGCCGAAAAAGTTGCGCGCGTCGGATTGCGCGCCGTCGCGCAAGGGAAAGGCAGCGTGATCTCGGGACTGAAGAACGCACTGAGCGTTGAAGGCCAGCGTCTTGCGCCACGCAGCATGGTGACACGTGTCGCCGCGGGAATGTTCGCGCCGAAAAAGTGAATCTGGCGGGCGAATGAAATCAAATCACGAGCCATCGCGTAACGCCGCGCGGCGAAACCTGACGCGCCGCGAATTCTTGTCCGCATCGGCAGGCACGGCGCTGGTTTTCGCAAGCTCCGGCGCCGCACCGGGAGCGCACAACAGTGACGCTCCAGCCCTCGTTGCGCCGCAGCAATCTCCTGCGGCTCCGCAGGGCGCGCCGTTCGACGAAAAGTTTCTCTGGGGCGCGGGGATGTCCGCGTATCAGACCGAAGGCGCGCCGCGCGAAGACGGCAAAGGGCTGTCCGTCTGGGACGAATTCGCGCACAAGCCCGGCAAGATTCGCGACGGCCAGACCGGCGACGTCGCCTGCGATTTTTACCATCGCTATGCCGAGGACATCGGCCACATGCGCGAGATGGGCTTCCGCGCATTTCGCTTCAGCGTTTCCTGGCCGCGCGTGATGCCCGAAGGCACCGGCCGCGCCAATCCGAAGGGCCTCGATTTTTACAGCCGCCTCGTGGACGCCTTGCTCGCCGCGAATATTCAGCCCGTCGTCACGCTTTTTCATTGGGATACGCCCCTCGCGCTCCATCGCCGCGGCGGCTGGCTCGATCGCGAAATGGCGAAATGGTTCGGCGATTATGCGGCAGCGGTGGCGCGCGCGCTTTCCGATCGCGCCACATATTGGCTCACGATCAACGAGCCGCGCTCCTTCATCGGCGGCGCGTACGTCACCGGCGTGCAAGCGCCGGGCGAAAAATTGCCACGCCGCGAATACATGCGCGCTGCGCACATCACGTTTCTCGCGCACGGACGCGCCGCGCAGGCGATTCGCGCCAATGCGCGCCAGCCCGTGCAGCTTGGCTATCTGGGCGATGTATCGCCGTCGCTTCCCGAAACCGATTCAGCCGCCGATGTCACCGCTGCTCGCGCGTCGACTTTCGCGAGCCCGCTCGCTCATTTCTCCGGCCCGCATTGGTGGCGCGAAAACGCCTGGTGGCTCGATCCTGTGTTTCTCGGCAAATATCCCGCGCACGCCCTGGCCGCGCTCGGCGGCGACGCGCCCCAAATTCGCGCGGGCGACATGGAAACGATTCGCCAGCCGCTCGATTTTGTCGGCGCGAATATCTACGGCGGCTGGCAAGTCCGCGCCGCGGCCAACGGCACAGCCGAGGACGTTCCGTTCCCGGCTGGCTTTCCCTTGACGGCCTTCGGCTGGCAAGTCACGCCCGACGCCATGTATTGGGCGCCCAAGTGGCTCTACGAACGCTACAAAATGCCGATTTTCATCACCGAAAACGGCTGCTCGACGCGCGATTGGGTTTCACTCGACGGCCAAGTCCACGATCCGCAGCGCATCGATTTCACCGCGCGTTATTTGCAGACTCTCGCCCGCGCCGCGCGCGAAGGCGTTCCTCTGCGCGGCTATTTGCATTGGTCGCTGCTCGACAATTTCGAATGACAGGAAGGCTACACGCAGCGCTTCGGTATGGTCTTCGTCGATTTTCCCTCCGGCCATCGCATCCTGAAGGATTCCGCAAACTGGTATGCTAGCGTGATTAAGTCCAATGGAGCCAGCTTGTCCCGCCTGTTTACCCTGAGAAACGAAGGGCCCTGAGTGCCGTCGCAAAGGGAGCGAAGCCGAAGGGCGCCCACTGGTATTCAGGTGTGATCAGATCGAATGGCGCGTCAGCTTCTTTGGCATCCGTAGGGGCGGGTCTTGGCGGGGTCCCCAAACGCTGAATTCGAGCGTTTGGGGTGGGAGACCCGGCCGCCGGCACAAGAGAGGGCCGGAATCCGTCCCGCGCCGCGTCTCCGTACGAGCCCTGCTTGCCCTGACGCAGGAAGGG
>JBARCY010000172.1:0-4714 GCA_049794595.1 Candidatus Acidiferrum sp. | reverse complement strand
TCTTCCTTCGTCAGACCGCTCGAAGCAGTGATGGTGATCTTCTGCTCCTTGTTGGTGGCCTTGTCCTTCGCGCTGACGTTCAAGATGCCGTTGGCGTCGATGTCAAAAGTCACTTCGATTTGCGGAGTGCCGCGCGGCGCCGGTGGAATCCCGTCCAGCTTGAATTTGCCAAGCGAACGGTTGTCCGTAGCGAACTTACGCTCACCTTGGAGAACCTGGATTTCCACGCCAGGCTGATTGTCCGCGGCCGTCGAGTAGGTTTCCACTTTCCTCGTCGGAATCGTGGTGTTGCGCGGGATCTGCACAGTCATTACGCCGCCGAGCGTCTCGACGCCCAGAGAAAGAGGCGTCACGTCGAGCAGCAAGATGTCCTTTACTTCGCCCCCGAGTACCGCGCCCTGAATTGCAGCGCCTACCGCTACGACTTCGTCCGGATTCACGCCCTTATGCAGCTCTTTCTCGCCGAAGAAAGTGCGAACGATCGCTTGCACTTTCGGAATGCGCGTCGAGCCGCCAACCATCACAATCTCCTGGATGTCGTTCGGCGACATTTTCGCGTCTTCGAGCGCCTGCCTGACCGGCTTCATCGACTTGTCGAGCAAATCGCCCATCAACTGCTCGAGGCGCGTGCGCGTCAGCTTCTGCTGCATGTGAATGGGGCCACTCGCACCCGCCGTGATAAACGGCAGGTTGATCTCCGTCTCCATCATTTGCGAGAGTTCGATCTTGGCTTTTTCCGCAGCTTCCTTCAGGCGTTGCAGCGCCATTTTGTCTTTGCCGAGGTCGATGCTGTTCTCTTTCTTGAACTCGTCGATCAACCAGTCCACGATGCGCTGGTCGATGTCGTCGCCGCCAAGGTGTGTGTCACCGTTGGTGGACTTCACTTCGACTACGCCCGCGCCAACTTCCAGCACGGAAATATCGAACGTGCCGCCGCCAAGGTCATACACGGCGATGGTTTCGTCGCTCTTTTTTTCGAGGCCATAGGCCAACGCGGCCGCGGTGGGCTCGTTGATGATGCGCACGACTTCCAGGCCGGCGATTTCGCCAGCTTGCTTGGTGGCCTGGCGCTGCGCGTCATTGAAGTATGCGGGCACGGTGATGACGGCCTTGCTGACCTTTTCGCCGAGAAAATCTTCCGCAGCGGATTTCAGTTTGCCGAGGATCATCGCGGAAATTTGTGGCGGGCTATAAATCTTGCCGAAGATGTCCACGCGCGCATCGTCGTGCTCTCCCTTGACGACTTTGTAAGGGATGCGCTTCATCTCTTCGCCAACTTCATCGTAGCGGCGCCCCATAAAGCGCTTGATCGAATACACGGTGTTCTCGGGATTCGTCACGGCCTGGCGCTTTGCTACTTGTCCCACGAGGCGCTCTCCGCCCTTGGTTATGGCGACAACCGAGGGTGTTGTGCGTGCCCCTTCTTGGTTGGGGATCACTACCGGTTCACCGCCTTGCATGACGGCTACGACCGAGTTTGTGGTCCCGAGGTCAATTCCTATAATCTTGCTCATGTGTCCTAATCCTTCCGGAACCCGTCTGGATTACTGGCTGCCCGCAGGAGGAGATTCCCGCAGCAGACCGAGGTCAATGGCGTGCTCCTGGTCCAGTTCGAGGGCGAGTATACAACTTGAGTGTGTCTTTGTCAAGTTTTCTTATAACGCATGTAATAGTCCTAATTTCAATGCTTTACAGGGACAATCCTTCCCTCCGTTGGCTTGTTCTTTAGATGCTCCGACTTTAGTGCTTGGCTATAGCCCAAGCGCTCTTTAGGGTTCAGACATCTATCCATGGAAACCTGTGATAATCTGACGAAGATAGTGCATCTCACATTTTGAGGTATTTGCGGGAGGGTCGCGTGAGCCGCCGTGTTTTCTTAGCTGTAGCTGTAGTTTTCGCGCTGGTAGGGGCGCGTCTTTTGGTGAGTAGGGGCATTCGTCCCGTTTCCGCGGCGCGAGACAACGGCGCAGCGAGGGCCGCTGTTACACCGGAGCCGAAGATCGCAGCAACCGCGAGCAAAGTTAGCGCCGTCAACGCCACACCCGCCGCTGGGGGGGCGACTGCAAGCAGCGAGTCGGCCCTGACGGCGGCAAAAGAGAGTGCGCGGGAGTCGGGCTACGCCGCACCGCGAGCTGTGGCGACGGAGACCGTGGATGGCGTCACGGATATCGATCCACATAAGGCTTTCGGCTCGAAGAGCGCGCCCATCGTGATGGAGGTTTTCAGCGACTATCAGTGCCCCTCGTGCAAGGCGTTTTATATGAACACGAACCGGCAGTTGATGGACAACTACGTCAGCACCGGCAAGGTTTTTCTGGTTCACCGCGATTTTCCGTTGCAGATGCACGCATACTCGCGTGTGGCGGCGCGTTATGCGCGGGCCGCCGCGGAGATCGGGAAGGTCGAGCCCGTCGACCAGGCGCTGTTCGATAGTCAAGAGAAGTGGGAGCAGACCGGTGATGTCGACGGAACGGTTGCCTCCGTGCTGACGTCCGCGGAGATGGCCAAAGTTCGCGCTCTGGTCAAGGGCGGAACGCTCGAGCCGCTGATCAGTAAGGATTACGAGCTTGGGGAAATTTACCGTGTAAATTCGACGCCTACGTCGGTCTTCCATTGCAAAGGACAGACATATCCTTACGCGGGCGTAATGAATTACGAAATCCTGAGCCAGTTTTTGAATCAGTTGTTGAGCCAGAGATAGAAGAGCCTTTGTACCAGCGCGCGAGAAGCCTGCCATGATGCAATCTAGCCCGCTCAATTTGCGCCGTGCCGTTATCTGGCTTGGCCGGCTCATTCTGGGCGGCATTTTTATTTACGCGGGTTACTCGAAAGCTTTCCTCCCTAATTCCAATTTCTGGCCTTTTTTCATTTTGAAATTCTCGATAAACATGAACATCTCGAATTTTGCTGCCCAGGTGGAGGCGTTCAAGTTGCTGCCGCCTTGGGGAGTGCAATTCGTCGCTCACACACTGCCTTTCACGGAGATCATTCTCGGGCTTCTTGTTCTGATTGGCTGGCGCCTGCGCATATGGGCTACGCTGCTCACGCTCATCATGCTGGGTTTCTTCAGTGTTGTGCTGCGGGCGTATCTGCTGCATATGGACATCAATTGCGGTTGCTTCGCGGTGCCGGAACCAATCAATCTGAAGAAAGTGTTGGAAGACCTGGCGCTTTCCGTTCTGGCTGTGGCGATGACCGTCTGCGCGTTTATCGAGGCGCGCCGGCCGCATCCGTGGGCGGCAAAAGAAACGAGCCAGGCGCAAGCGTAGTTCCCCGAGGGCGAGGAAGTCCCGCGTAGTAGACTGAACCGATGAAAACTTTGGATGAGTACTTGGAGCTTGCGGCCATCGCGCACGGGCACCTCTGCGCGGGGCAGGTGCTGGGCGTGCGGCTGGCGATGCTTGGTCTGCGCGAGCTGGGGATCGACGATCCGATCGCCGAACGCAAACGCATCGTGACCTATGTTGAGATTGACCGCTGCGTGACGGACGCAGTGGCGCTGGTCGCCAATTGCAGGCTGGGAAAGCGCGCGCTGAAATTTCGCGATTGGGGCAAGGTGGCGGCGACATTTGTTGATATGCAGACGGGACGCGCTGTTCGCATCGCCGCGAAGGAATCGTCGAAGCAGGCTGCCCGGGAGATGTTTCCGGAGCTTGGCAAAGACGCGGGGCAGCAGAAGGCTTACGCTGCGCTCGCTGACGACGTTCTTTTTGACAAACAGTGGGTAAAAGTCGAGGTGCTGCCCGAGGACTTGCCTGGGTTCAAAGGCCCGCGAGTGGTTTGCGCCCAGTGCGGCGAGGGCATCAATTTCAAGCGCGAAGTTGTAGTCGAAGGCAGGACGCTCTGCCGCGCCTGTGCCGGCGAACGATATTACGCGCAGGCTAGTTACTCCTGAATGGCGACCATTTTCCGCAAAACTCATTCCCGCAATTCGTTCTGCGATAGAATTGACTTTCGATGCTGAGCTTGCCTCCGATTACGTTGCGGCTGCGCGGCTGGAAACTGATTGACCGCGTTGCGCTGGCGTTTCTCTTGCTTTGTTCGATTGCCATTGGCGCCGCTTGCGGATTGCTGTTTGTGTACGCCAGCGACCTTCCAGAAATTCGCGCGCTGGAAACCTACCGTCCGACCGTAGTGACAGAAGTCTATGCCGATGACGGACAGCTCGTCGGAAGCTTCGCGCTGCAGCGGCGCATCCTGATGACTTACGAGCAGTGTCCCAAGGTTCTTTACAACGCGGTCACGGCTATCGAAGACCAACACTTTGAAGAACACTGGGGCATCGACTTTCCACGCATCGCCGGAGCCGTTTGGCGCAAGATTCTGAAGGGCGGCAAGGCGCAAGGCGCCAGCACCATCACCATGCAACTCGCCGGAAATCTTTTTCTGGACCGCAGCGAGATCAGTTTCCGCCGCAAAATGCAGGAAATTCTCCTGGCGCTGCAAATCGAGCGCCGGTACACCAAGCCGCAAATTTTCACCATGTACTCCAATCAGGTGTATCTGGCGCACGGCAATTACGGCTTCGCCGCCGCCGCCCAATTTTATTTTGGCAAGTCCGTCTCCGACCTCAAACTTCAGGAAGCGGCGCTGCTCGCGGGAATGATCCGCGGGCCGATTTATTCGCCGCTGGCCGACCCCGCGCGCGCCTTGGCACGCCGCAACCTGGTGCTCCGCCGCATGGAGGAGGAAGGAAAGATCACTCCCGCCGAGG
>JBARCY010000171.1:0-11226 GCA_049794595.1 Candidatus Acidiferrum sp. | reverse complement strand
ATTCTCGTGGCACGCCCGATCTTTCCTTCGACGCCAACCCGGCAACAGGCGTCTGGGTCTGGGATAGCAATCCGGTTTTTGGAACGGGCTGGTTCGTCGTCGGTGGCACCAGCGTTTCCGCACCCTCATTGGCCGGCATCGTCAATGCTGCCGGTAGCTTGCGCAACTCCAGCCAGGACGAAAACACCGAACTCTACAACCACATCTTCGGCGGTTCCTTCAACGACATCGTCTACGGCACGTGCGGCAAACACGCCGTCTTCGCCTTTCTCGGCTATGACGCGTGTACCGGCATCGGCACACCCGATACCCTGCGCAATAAATAGACCTGTCCGTCCTTGTTGTCACAGTTCTGATCCTTCTTTCGCACAAAGGGCCCTCCCATCGAGGGCCCTTTGGCTTTAGTGGATCGAGCGCTCCGCCTGCTTGCTGTTGAAGTTGGGCGTGTTGTCGGTACATCACGTGTGAGGAGAATCGGCGTGAGGCGCCTAGCTCAATCGCCGCCACCTCTGCTTCCCATCGGTGGTTGTGCCTGAAGGAAATGCACTCTCGCCTACACTACCCGGCCAAAGCATTGCAAAATTTCCTGCCCCACGTCCCTACTTTTTGAGCAGAGCTTTGCCACATTTCTGAACGCTATCCAGCAACGAACCAGCCTTCAACGGCATGAAATCGATGAACATCCCTGTCGGAATGGCTCCCCGCCCAAGTTGCCCAATCCCTCCTATGATTTGCTCCATTCGTTGCGCGTTCGGATCAGCCAGAAACTGAAGCCCTATCACGCTGCTCGTCACGCCCTGATTGGTCATTTGGAATAGATACGCGCCGCGCAGCTCGGGAATTTGCTGGAAGTAGTCCGAAAGCTTTTCCAAGACGTCCGCCGGCGGTTCTTTGGCGGGCGCGCCAATAAGCAACCTCTGCCCCGGCGCAACTCTCATTTGAGTCGTGTTATCCGCAATCCTCGATTCGGGCAAGAGGCCCTGCGCCAAAGCCACAAACTCGTTTCGAGTGATGACTCCTCCCGGCCTGCTTATCTTCTGCCCCGGCCGGAAGGGATTTAGTCGCACCTCCGCGATATTGCCCGGCACGATGGACTGAAACAATTGTTGGGCAGACAGCGCAATCCATTGCACTTCTGAACTCGCCCAGGAGGCCAGAGCCGCCATATCTGTGAAAACAGGCAATACGATGTTCCCGGGTGGATGCTCGACCGTATGGAACGCAACTCGCGTATTAGCATCTGCAATCTGTTTTCCCCTGCCTGCGTCCATACCCCCAGAAACGGTGCCTTGCACAATAAATGTAGTACCAAGAATGGCTTTGTACAGCGATTCGCGCGTCCCCGCATTATCATTTTTGGCGATTTCATCCATCGCGCGCTCAATCGCCGGGTTCTTCGGGGAATCCTGTTTTTTAGATGCGTTCTCGAAAAGCGACATTTGTGCCTCTCACTCTGGCGCGCCTTTGTCAGTATGAGGAAATCTGCTTAAGTCACCACCTGCTCGAGCAATTGCCCCACCGCGCGATGTGCCTCCAAAATCGAATACCGGTGATCCATCGCTCCCGCTAAATCCGTATTTGCGAATGCAATTCTTCCAAACGGTTCCGCGCGCAGCACATCGCGCGGCGCAGGTTTACCATCCTTCCCAAAGAAAAATCCCGGTTGTGGATTGAGATAAGCGTGCCCCCAGCGGTTCAACACAATTCCCGCGATATCGCGCTCAGCATCAAAACCCGAGCCCGCAAACATCTCCGTAAACTGCTGCCGGATGCGCCGCTCATACTCTCGGAACGAAGTCGTGATCATCTCGCCGCGCCCGCGATGCCCCTGGTTTTCCGTCGACTCGCCCGGATACGAATAAAGAACCTTCACCGACAACACGACCGGATCATCCGGGCTGATCGTGGGCGCAACGCCGCCGCACACAGCCTGGCGCACCACGTCAAAATAATTTCCAAAGCCCTCAAACCATCTGCATCCCGTAATCCCCATTTTCTGCAAAAAACGCCAGTTGCGTACCGCGACATTCGCCATCATGCACGGCGACCGATAGAATTGCGCGTAGGCATTGCGCTGCGCTTCCGGCAAATCTTTTATGATGCGCTTCGTCGTCCAGCTTCCCCCGGCCATCACCGCCGACCGCGCCTTCACGCGATAGACTTTTCCGTCCTTCGCGTAAGCGATCGAAAGAGAATTCGCTTTCGACGGATCGCCGTTGTGTTGCACGGAAACCGCCGTCGCAGAAAGCCGCAACCGCACGTTCGATCCAGCCGCATCCAGCGCGGGAAAATTCACCGCCCCGCGCGTAACTCCGTCCACCGTTGCCGGACCATCGATCGAAGCTGGCAGAAGTGCCTTGGTCATCAGGCGCGCAATCGTCGTATTCCCACCGGGAAACATTTGCACTGCTTCGCCAGACCCGTCGTCCCACGGATGCAGCAAATCCGCTGCGTAATCGCAGAAAGCGGAAAGCGCATCGGGTCCCAGTCCCGAGCCGCCGCCTTCGACCGGCGAGAGATATTTCCGGATCGTTTCACGGCTCAGGCCATAACGCTTCATCATGTGTTCTTCGAGCGAGACGGAATCCAGTTTGCGCGAAATCTCATCGCCTTCATATTTCGGCGGATCAAATTTCGATTCGTCCGCCGCCGCTCCAGAAAACCATCGCAGCAATTCGCTCCGCGCACCAGAAGAAGCCGGCGCTCCCTCCATCTTTTTACCAACAGGATCAATCAGCCACATCCCCGGCTTCTGCCCGAACTTTTCGCCAAACCAAAAGCCATACTGCCCGCGGCTCAATCCCGCCGAATCATACGGCGTGCGCCCCAGCGTCATCGCCGGCCCCGAACCGCCCCATTCCTGGTACCTCAATTTCGGCGCATCCAGTCCAATCGAATCATAGAAACGCGCAATGAAGCTGTAAGGGTAGGGAACCAAATAAATCGCCGAACCTTGATGCGCGATAAGCCGCTTTCCATCTACGTCGAATTCATTTTGTTTGGCCTCGCCGCCAAAAATCGGATGATTTTCGAGAATCAGGCATGTCTTGTCCGGCCCGGCTTGCCTCCGAAAGAAAAGCGCCGCAGCCAGCCCGCCGATTCCTCCACCGACGACAACGCAATCGTACGTCTCCACAGTCTCGATCGTGTCCGCAGGCAACGGGTCATACACTCTGTCGCGCATCTTGTGCCCCGCTTGCATCACCTCGTATGTATTGCCGTTCGAGCGGCCGTACTCGCCGACGCCACCATACCCCGTCCAATCTTCTCTGTAGTCAGGGGCCGCGGAATTCGCCTGGATCGCGATAAGCTGCGCCGGGTTCAATCCTTTAAGCAGGCCCGCACCGGAAGCCAGCAACGTCGAGCCCAGGAAATCGCGACGCGTGATGGAAGCGTCCATCCCGATCGCGTGATCGCCTGGAACGGTCTTCTCCTTGTCAGTCATGAGCTCCTCTCAGATGGATTATTGCGGCGTGTCGAGCGGATGTTTGCTCTTCTCATAAAACTCGTTCTGCAGTTTCAGGCTTTCGTCATCGGCCTTGATCGCGCGAATCGCATCGACTATGGCGTCGATCCAATTGTTCATGTTCCATTCGCCAAGCGCCTTCGTTGCCACGGATCCATCTCCGGAATAGTGATTGGGGAATCGCGCATACCACCAAATCCCAGTGTAGATGTCCTCCGGCAACTTCACTCGTTTTTGATCCGCGCCCGATTCGCTTGCCGCTCGATCAAGATGCACCAGGTCTGGTCGCGACACCATCGTATTCGACGTCTCATTTTCCCCGGCATGATAGTCGATCCCGGTGGATTTCTTCCCCGGGCCGCCGTCCCGGCTCCTCTCGCCATCCTGGATGTACACGACATAATCGTGCGGATTGTCCATTTGCGACTGCGCAAAAAGCGGCACAAGGTGTTCGTTGCCGCCATGCCCGTTCACGATCAGAATTTTTTTGCAGCCGTTGCGCGCCATCTCGTCGGTAGTCTCTTGCAGCAGTTGCAGTTGCAATCCCAGGCTGTACGCAATCGTCCCAGGCTCGTGCTTTGCCTCGAAAATCTGCCCAAAATAATATTCCGGAAAGACAACCGCATACTCCTGCGCCACCGCTTGCAGCGAAGCGTACCGAACATTCAGCAAATCCGTCCCCAGCGGCAGATGCGGCCCATGCTTTTCCAAAATGCCAAACGGCAACAAACAGGTTCCTTTCGATTGCTGAATGGCGCTGCGAAAATCGGCGCCCGTCAATTCCTCCCACTTTGGCGACACGTTTCCCTGCGCTCGAGCGCCCACGTCTCCAAGCAAGACGATTGCTGCAAGCAAGGCGATCGCGCATGCTGCTGTTCTACGACGAATCATCTCCCGTTCCTCCCTGTCTCCGCGAATTCTACGCTCGTCGAGAGAAAACTGCACCGCCAGGCTGGTGGCCCGAATCATCGCCTGTTTCCATGCAATCTTCGCTCAACGAAGGATCGCTCATTCAAATGAGAGCATTGACCGGGCATCCTGGAGCGGACGCCCCGGGTCGACGCCGGGAAATACCATCAAATCATCAAGATTCAATCTTCATCGTTCTGCAACGAATGTTACAGTATAATCCGAGCGTCGGTCGATGAGCGGGGCGCACTTGCGGCGGCGCGCCCTCGAACGGCGCTGGCAATCGGCACGCAGCCAGTCAAATTGCGCAACAGATGTTGCAGAAGCGAGAAGTTGGAGTAAAACGAAACTACCCAGACGAGAGGCCCCTTGGAACGGCTTGACAGAACGCGAGGCACGTTGTTATTGCGCCATGCATTTTGAGTTCGAAGTAGCGCTAGGAACCTGCCACCGGGAGCTTTATGAAGATTGAATCCATCACATTGCGCGAAATACAAATGCGCCTCAACGCTCCGTTTGAGACCAGCTTTGGCGTTTCCCATCAGCGCAGAATTATTCTCGTCGAAGTTATTTCGGACGGGGTGAGCGGCTGGGGAGAAGTGACAGCAAGCGAAACGCCGGGCTACAACTCCGAGACTACCGACACCGCCTGGCATGTCATCTCGGATTTTGTCGCTCCTTCGCTGATCGGTAAAACGATCTCGCGCGCAGCGGACTGTCCTCCTTTGCTTTCTGCCATCCGTGGACATCAGATGGCCAAGAGTGGAGTAGAAAATGCTCTTTGGGACGCCGAGGCTCAGTTCAAAGGCGTCCCACTTTCAAAGTTGCTCGGCGGCACTCTGGAAGAGATTGCCAGCGGTGTATCTCTCGGCATTCGCGAAAATCCCCAGTCCCTCGTGAAGAAAGTGGAAGAAGAGCTTCGCAGCGGATACCAGCGCATCAAGTTGAAGATTAAACCAGGAAAAGATTTGGAATACGTTGCTGCAGTCCGCAAAGAATTTCCAGACACCCTGCTTTCTGTGGACGCCAACTCCGCATACCGCCTCGAAGTCGCCGCGCATCTCCGCAAGCTCGATGAATTCAGGCTGCTCATGATCGAGCAGCCGCTGGCCTGGGACGACATTTACGCGCATTCGAAACTGCAGTCGCAGATTCAAACGGCCATCTGTCTCGATGAATGCATCAATAATGCCCGACACGCCCTGGCTGCCATTGAGCTGAAAGCCTGCCGGATTATCAATATCAAGCTCGGCCGCGTCGGCGGGCACAGCGAAGCGCAGCGCGTGGAAGAAGTCTGCCGCACACACTCCATCCCGGTGTGGTGCGGCGGAATGCTCGAGACCGGGATCGGCCGGGCGCATAACATCGCCATGTCCACGCTCGCGGGGTTTACGCTTCCCGGCGACGTGTCCGCAAGTAAACGCTATTGGGCCGAGGACATCATCGAGCCCGAAGTCCAAGTCACGCCAAAGGGAACAATCCGCGTTCCGAAGTCGCCCGGCATCGGCTACACAGTAATGCGCGACCGAATCGAAAAACTTACGGTGCGCACAAACAATTGGGGCAGCAAGCGGACAGCCGCGTAAGTTTTAGCGCAGAACTGCTCGCACCTACTTCGCAAATCACCAATGCCCATCGGGCGAATTGCCTGCTATCCTCTTACCGCGCGTCCGAGGCACGAGGCCCACGGATTCCGCGACACATGGAATGGCAAAGACGATGAAGCGCCTGCGCGTAGTTGCGATGTTCAGTTTGCTTACCGGTTCGGCAATTCTGGCGCAACGGCTGCCAGAGAATGTGGTGCCAGATTCTTACGCCTTGAAGTTTGAACCGGACCTCAGCAGCGCGACATTCGCAGGCGACGAAACGATTCACGTTCATCTGCAAAAACCGGCGACAACGATCGTCCTAAATTCAGCGGAAATCGAATTTAAGGAAGTGTGGATTGGCTCGGCAGATTTCAAACAAGCCGCCGCGGTCACAACTGACGACAAGAACGAGATGGCGACGTTCACCGTGCCCGCCGCAATCCCGGCAGGAGCCGCCGAAATCCACATCCGTTTCAGCGGAATTCTGAACGACAAGCTTCGCGGGTTTTACCTGAGTCAAACGGCTCGCCGCCGTTATGCAGTCACGCAGTTTGAAGCCACGGACGCGCGCCGCGCCTTTCCCTCTTTTGATGAGCCTGCGTACAAAGCCGTATTTCGAATCGCCCTAGTCGTCGACAAGGGCGACACGGCCATTTCGAACGGTACAATCGTTTCCGACACGCCGGGACCCCAAAGCGGCAAACACACCTTGCAATTTTCCGATTCGCCGAAAATGTCTTCCTACCTCGTGGCAATGATGGTTGGAGACTTCGCATGTATCACCGGCGGCGCGGACGGCATTCCCATCCGCGTTTGCGCGGTTCCCGAGAAGAAAGACCTGCTCTCCTACGCGCTGCTCGCCGCCCAAAACAATCTGAAATTTTACGACACCTATTTCCGAACGAAGTATCCGTTTCAAAAGCTGGACATTATCGCATTTCCGGATTTTTCCGCGGGCGCGATGGAAAACACGGCAGCCATCACCTTTCGCGAAACCCTGCTTACTATTGATGACAAAACCGCTTCCGTCGACGCGCATCGCGCCGTAGCCGACGTTCTCGCCCACGAAATGGCGCACATGTGGTTCGGCGATCTGGTGACCATGAAATGGTGGAACGATATCTGGCTGAACGAGGGATTCGCCACGTGGATGGCCTTCAGGCCGGTCGAATCGTGGTCCCCGGAGCGGCACGCCGAGCGCGAAGAAATTCAGCAGACGCAAGACGCGCTCTCCTCGGATGCGATTGCCTCCGTGCGCCCCATCCGCGGGAAAGCGGAAACGACCGCCGAGATCCAAACGCTTTTTGACGGAATCGCTTATGGCAAGGCCGCATCTGTTCTGCGAATGGTGGAAGCGTACGTTGGCTCGGATGTTTTTCGTAAAGGCGCCAACGCCTATCTGGAACGTCACGCGTACGGTAACGCCGCCGCGGAGGATTTTTGGGACCAGGTAGCGGCGACTTCCGAAAAACCGGTGCACAAAATCATGGCCAGTTTCACGGAACAATCCGGCGCGCCCATGATCACGGTGAAATCGGAGTGCGCCGAGGGAGCGAGCACTGGCGGACGCTTCCGAAAAAAGAAGACTCCGGAAACGACGAAAGTTACGCTTTCCCAGGAACGCTATTTCGGCGATGCGGAAAAGCTGGCCGCCGGCTCTCAAGAAATCTGGCAAGTCCCGGTAAACCTGCGCGCCGAGGGACAAAAGGACGGCACGTACTTTCTGCTGGCGCAGCGGCAACAAACCTTCGAGCTGCCGGGCTGTTCGCCGTGGGTATATGCCAACGCTGGCGCGCTCGGCTACTACCTCAGCAATTACGATCCAGCCGTCTTTACGAAAATTAGCGATGAACTCGAAATGAACTTTTCGCCGGAAGAACGCATTCAGTTCCTCGGTGATGAGTGGGCAATGGTGCGGATCGGCCGGCTCAACATCGCGGATTATCTTGGTACGCTCGAAAAAATGAAAGGCGAGCGGACGCGAGCCACAGTTGATGCCATGACGGAACACTTCGCTGGCATTCACGATTACATTGTGAGTGATTCCGACCGTCTCGCATTCGAGAAATGGATTCGCAGTCTGTTGGAGCCGATAGCGGACGATTTGGGGGAGACGGCAGCGCCTGGCGAATCCGATGATAAGCGCTCGTTACGCTCCGACATTTTCGCGGCTTTAGCCACGTACGGCCGCGACCCGCGACTCATCGAGAAATCACGCGCCTTCGTGGAACAATATATGAAGGATTCGAATTCTGTTGATGCGGCGATCGCGGGAAACTCGCTATCAATCGCGGCGCTGGTGGGCAACGCGAACCTCTACGACAGATATCTGGCGCGGATGAAATCGGCGAAAACGCCGGAGGAGTATTACAACTACTTCAACGCGCTTGGAGAATTCCCGAGCGCGGAACTGGCCGAGCGAACAATTGAATTTGCTCTTGGACCGGATGTAAAGAATCAGGATCTTTATCTGACTTTTGCCCCGTTGCAGAATGTCACCACGCAAGCTGCAGCTTGGGAGTTGTTCAAGAGCAACTTTAAGGCAATCCAGGCCAAGGCAGATGCCTCGCTGGGCGAGGGAATGGCCGAAGTCGCCGGCGTCTTCTGCGATGGAAAGCTGCGGGACGACGCACAGGATTTCTTCGCTAATCAAAATATTCCCGGGAGCGAGCGGATCCTGCAAAACGCGAAGGATCGAGTGAATGCCTGCATCGAATTCCGCTCGCTCCAGCAATCCAACCTCTCGGAATATTTGAAGCGTTCGCCGCCGACGGCGAAATAGGCGCGAATCACTAGTAGCGGATAAGTCTACGCACCGAAGCCGCCGCTTGTCCCACGCCTTTGCTCATCCATGCTGCCCGGCGGTCCACAGCAAAACGCTTGACAATCGCGCCCGTGCTACTTAGTCTCCCTGACACAAGAATGCAACAAATGTTTCATTTGTCCCGAGCGTGACAAAGCGGCTTGCAAGTGCCGCCCGTCCGTTCGGTGGCGCGTTCGGCGAATGGGAGGCATTTCCAGTGAAAAAATCGATGCGGACGAGACTCGGTTGGCTGGTTTGCACGGCGATTTTCAGTTGCGCCGCGATTTATGCGCAAGCGCCGAAGGCAAAGGAATCAAAAGCGCCTGCGGCTAAAGAGAAAGACGCTGCCGCGAACGCGAATGTGGAAGCCAAGACGCCCGAGCTGACTGCGGTCGACCTCGGAGCGTTTCTCGACGGTTTTATGCCGCAGGAGATTGAGCACGCGGATATTGCAGGCGCGGTCATCGCCGTGGTGAAAGACGGCCAGCTCGTCTTGGCGAGAGGCTACGGCTATGCGGACGTGGCAAAGAAAACGCCCATTTCTCCGGAAACCACGCTGTTCCGCCCCGGCTCGATTTCGAAGTTGTTCACCTGGACCGCCGTGATGCAACAAGTCGAGCAAGGCAAACTGGATCTGGATCGCGACGTGAACGATTATCTCGATTTCAAGATTCCACCTGCGTTCGGAAAGCCCATCACCCTGCGCGATATCATGACGCACCGGTCGGGTTTCGAGGAAACCGCAAAGGACTTGTTCGTTGGATCGGCGGAGGACCTTCGTCCCTTGCCGCAATATTTACAGGCGCACATGCCGGCGAGGATTTTTCCGCCGGGGACGACGCCTGCCTACTCGAATTACGCGACGACTCTTGCCGCCTACATCGTCGAGCGCGTTTCCGGACAGAATTTCAATGACTACGTGGAAGAACATTTTTTCAAGCCGTTGAATATGACGCACGCCACGTTTCGCCAGCCTTTGCCGGAAGCGCTCCAACCCTCTATGTCCAGCGGCTATCAACTCGGGTCCGGCGAGTCGAAGCCGTTCGAGTACGTGCAAGTGGCTCCGGCCGGTTCGCTCGCGGCCTCGGCCGTGGATATGACGCACTTCATGATCATGCATCTGCAAAATGGGCGTTACGGAGACGTACAAATCCTGAAACCGGAGACGGCGGTGGAGATGCACGCGCGGCAGGCAGGGTGGCCACCGGCGATGAACGCCATGTGCCTGGGATTTTATGAGCAATTGGAAAACGGGCACCGCGTCATCTCGCATGGCGGAGACACGGTTTACTTTCATAGTGATTTGTTCCTGATTCTCGACGCTAACGTGGGCCTCTTCGTTTCCTACAACAGCGCCGGACGCGGGGAGATCGATGCTCGCGGTCTTTTGTACGACAAATTCATGGACCGTTATTTTCCGGCAGCCCCGGCGAACCAGCCGGTTTTGGCCAGCGCCGCTCAGGATGGGCAGAGCGTCGTGGGCGACTACGAAGTCAGCCGGCGTTTTGAAACAAATGTTCTGGCAGTGACGACCGTGATTGGCGAGACGAAAGTCACCTTCCATCCGAAAGACAACACCATTTCAATGACGGGATTCAAGGGGCTCAATCAACAGCCGAGCCACTATCGGGAAATTGCGCCGATGGTTTTTCACGCGGTGGACGGAAAAGCCAAAATTGCTTTCGTCAAGGACGCCACGGGACGGCGCGTTGCCTATATCGATTATCCGTTCATGGTGTTTCAGCAAATAAACAACACGTTCGACAAGCAGGGCGTGAACTACTTCATTATCGGTTTCAGCTTGTGCGTGATTGCGCTCACGCTGCTCTTGTGGCCGATTGGAGCGATGATTCGCAAGCATTACGGAAAACCACTCACCTTGGATGACGGCGCGAAGCGGCTGCGGATGTTGGTCCGGTTGGTTTGCTTGGGGGTCGTAATTTTCGTGGTGGGGCTGCTGGTTTTCGTCAGCAAGCTCAGCAACCCTTCCGGGTTGTCCGAGCGCACGGATGCGGGGCTGCACTTGCTGCAGGTCATCGGTCTGATTGCCGGACTGGGATCGCTGATCGCCATCTACAACGCCGTGAAGTCCTGGGGTGACGGGCAGCAATGGTTCTGGAACAAGATCTGGAATACATTTCTGGCCTTCGGATGCGTGGGATTTTTCTGGTTTATTTATCACTGGCACTTGCTGAATTTCCATCTGAACTATTAGGCGCGCCGAAGCCGCTCGTCAGCGCTAGGAAAGTGGCGCCGGGACTGGGTGGGTTCGGGCGGCCTTTGCTTCAGTGCCCGAATGCGGGAAGCGTGGCGATCAAGGCTTTGGCGCCGTTCCAGAGAATCTGCACGCCGATGCACACAAGCAGAAACGACGAGAGTCGCATGATGACGGTCATCCCCGTGGCTCCCAGCGCGCGCGCCAGGTGATCCGAAAAACCGTAACAGAGATAAACGGTCAC
>JBARCY010000170.1:0-2264 GCA_049794595.1 Candidatus Acidiferrum sp. | reverse complement strand
GGATCGGGATTACAGAAGGATTGGTTAGGATTTCAGTGGGGATCGAGGACGTGGAAGATATTATGGCGGATTTGGATCAGGCGTTGTTGTACGTGTGAGGAAGAAGTGAGCAGTGAGTAGTGAGTAGTGAAAACACGGTCTGGGCAGGTTCGGCGCAAATGGTATGGAGCAGGGTAGAATGATGGAATATCGCTTCGCCGCCGTCATTACTACATAAGCTTAGCTTGCAAATCAAACAAATCAGCCCCAGGAAATCATTTGTATCTTCTGAAATTACCCTAACATCGAATGGTGACGAAAAGTCGCACATGCGCCGTGGGTCTGCTCATGCTGATCAATTGTGCATCGGCTTGCGCTCAGCAAACTGACCAGTTGCCTAATTTGGGGAGCACAATTCGTGTTAGCGTGGACCGGATCAACGTCGGTGTCACCGTGACAGACTCCCATGGCCGTTCCGTGCCCGGACTTCGCCGGGAGGACTTTCGAATCTTCGACAATGGAGTCGAACAGCCCATAAGTGGTTTTGTGCCAAGCGAAGAGCCTGCACGGCTCGTTTTTCTTGTCGAGAGCAGTACAGCCGACTATCTCCTCGTCAAGCTCGGGAAGAGTCCTTTCCTCGGCGCGGACAATCTCTTGAACAACATATCAGCCATCGACCGCGTCGCGATTGTCACCTTCTCGAAGGGTCCGCAGCTGGTTCTAGATTTCACGCCCGACAAACTTCAAGCCCGGCGGGTACTCCAGGAAATCAACTCCCAGTTCTTAAACCTTCAAGCGAACGCTGCCTCAGGCTGGTTAAACCTCTCTTCAAGCGTCGCCGCTACCGTGGACTGGCTCGCATCATTCCCCGGAAGCAAGATCATCGTTGTGCTCTCCACCGGGACCGATACTTCTCCTCCCGAAAGTTTGCAGGCCGTTCAGGAAAAACTAAGAACCTCCGACGTCCGCATCCTTGCACTATCGATGTTCGGTGATTTTCGAAAGTCTGTTAAGCACAAGAAATTATCGGCTGATGACCGCGCAGATCAAACTTTCGTCAAGGAAGGTATAACCCAGTCCGATGAATTGCTGCGCCAGCTTTCCGTGGCTTCTGGTGGCCGCGCATACTTCCCGAAGGATGCGAAGGATTTTAGCCGTGCCTACGGTGAAATCGCTCAATTAGTCCGCAGTGAGTACACCCTTGAGTTTGTTCCGCCTGCGTACGATAGCCAGGTCCACGCTATCAAAGTGAAGCTCAGGCACTCGTATCGCGCAGACTATCGGCCAGCTTATCTTGCCCCGTCTCCATCTGCACATTAGACAGGACGAAATTGCTGTACATCGACCTACAGAGTCGAGGTGGCACCTAGTGCCGTGGTCCCCTACCGGGAGCTGTACGTGCTCCACATAATTCGCTAGTGGGTGGAACTGTTCTCTCGGTTGGAGCGGCCAGCTATGGCAACTGCAGCGGCCCGGGGGAAAGAAAACATCCCGATTTCCAGCCAAATGTTTCGTGGATTCCTTAACGCTGACTCATATTCCAAAAAAACTGGGACTCCATTTGAATTTTGCGGCCGATACCATCGATTCGTGCGGCTAGGTGTTTTCGTCGAGCCAGTCGAGGTAGGACTTGGAGCCGGCTACGATGGGGAGGGCGATGAATTCCGGGACTTCGTAGCTGTGCAGGCGTTTTACTTCCCTTTCGAGGGCGCCCAGGCGCCGGGTGGTCGTTTTGATGAGGAGCAGGAGTTCGCGGGCTTTTTCAACTTTGCCGTTCCAGCGATAGTGGGACTCGACCGGAATGCGGAGGATGTTGACGCAGGCGGCGAGGCGTTTTTCAATGACGCTGCGGGCGATTAGCTTGGCCTGGATATGATTGGCGCTGGTGACGAGCACGAGGCGGTAGTTTTCGCTGGGCTTCATGTGGTGGTCTCCAATAGTTGAATCCGTTAGATTCGGTACGGAGGGCGAGGCTCTTCCAAGGTAAACAAGCCACGCGCCTACAAGCTTGGGCCTTGCCCCGCCTATTTAGGGGCGCTTCCGTATTGGAAAAACAGGGAATAGAATACGACGCTATGAGCGCATCCCCTATGATGAATGCTTCTCCGATCAAGTTTGGGACGTCCGGATGGCGTGGGCTGATTGCCGACGATTTTACGTTTGCAAACGTGCGGCTGGCGGTGACGGCGATCGCGGAGCATGTCACGGCGAAGAAGAAAAATCCAACGATTCTGGTCGGATACGACACGCGATTTTACTCGGAAGAGTTTTCGCAGCTCGCGGTG